>NZ_CP011479.1:4475714-4842322 GCF_001011155.1 Hoeflea sp. IMCC20628 | reverse complement strand
ACGGCGTGGACTACCAGGGTATCTAATCCTGTTTGCTCCCCACGCTTTCGCACCTCAGCGTCAGTATCGAGCCAGTGAGCCGCCTTCGCCACTGGTGTTCCTCCGAATATCTACGAATTTCACCTCTACACTCGGAATTCCACTCACCTCTCTCGAACTCAAGATCGCCAGTATGAAAGGCAGTTCCAGGGTTGAGCCCTGGGATTTCACCCCTCACTTAACGATCCGCCTACGTGCGCTTTACGCCCAGTAATTCCGAACAACGCTAGCCCCCTTCGTATTACCGCGGCTGCTGGCACGAAGTTAGCCGGGGCTTCTTCTCCGGTTACCGTCATTATCTTCACCGGTGAAAGAGCTTTACAACCCTAGGGCCTTCTTCACTCACGCGGCATGGCTGGATCAGGCTTGCGCCCATTGTCCAATATTCCCCACTGCTGCCTCCCGTAGGAGTCTGGGCCGTGTCTCAGTCCCAGTGTGGCTGATCATCCTCTCAGACCAGCTATGGATCGTCGCCTTGGTAGGCCTTTACCCCACCAACTAGCTAATCCAACGCGGGCTCATCCATCTCCGATAAATCTTTCCCCCGAAGGGCGTATACGGTATTAGCAGTCGTTTCCAACTGTTGTTCCGTAGAGATGGGTAGATTCCCACGCGTTACTCACCCGTCTGCCGCTCCTCTTGCGAGGCGCTCGACTTGCATGTGTTAAGCCTGCCGCCAGCGTTCGTTCTGAGCCAGGATCAAACTCTCAAGTTGAGTAATTTGATTTTGGCTTTATGGTCACGCATTCAATTGACGAGAACTTCACACAGCGCATCCAATTGCTCGGACACGCATTGTGTAACTTCTCTTGAAACGTGACCGCCAAAGTCTGGTTTGGTTCCCTTCACTCAACCCGAAGGTCAAGCTCCAGAAACCGTCGACTACCGCCGCCCACGTTTCTCTTTCTTCAATATTCAATTGTCAAAGAACTGATCCCAATCGCTTGAAATCATTGGCGTCTCAGCAACTTGCCGGGGCCATGTCGAGAACCGATTACTTGGCTCTCTTTGCTAACTTGAGGGCGAACTCATTGGCGCCAGCGGCGCGCCGCCCTCGTTGTTGAGCGCTTTATAGGGGCCACCACTCCAAGGAGTCAACAACTCTTTTTCACAAATCTGTCTTTTTTCTCATTCTCTCGCTCTGCCCCGCCGATCCCCCGCGGCATGAAATGCCCCTATAGGTATAAAGTGGCATTCCCGCCCTGTTTTCGCCTTATCCACGCCGGATTTTCCGCTACACCATCACCCTGCCTGCAATCGCACATCCGAACCGGCCCTGGCCGACCGTGACTTCCGGTTTGACTCACACACAATCGCAGGGCACATCTGCTGCCTGTTGGGGGTCACACCCATGAGCAGAGCCACAACACCTTGGAGGAACAATGCCGAACGACGAGTTTCTTGCACAGCAGATGGGCGATCAACCGCCGCTGCTCGCTGGTGGCCGCAAGCCACCGGACAGACGCGAGATCTCGTTGCGTTGGCTGTCGGGAACCTTCATGACCGGCATCACCTCCAGTCTCTTGATGGGCGTGGCCCTGTTCGGCGCTCTTGACGGGCGCGAACAGCTGGCAATCCCGGCTGAAGCCCTGGCCTCAACCGATCTTGGTGTCAGCGCCACCGGGGCCGTGGAGAAGGGCTCGCGACTGGTCCAGTCCGTTATCACCGCCAAACCGGTTGACCGGGCCATTATGGAAGTCTCGACCATGGTGCGCGATGGCGACCGTGATGTCGTCCGGCGCCAGCCCTTTGCCCATGTGAAGATCGCGCTCGCCGCCAATCATCCCGGCGCTGCAGCCAAGTCCTATCCGAGCTTTGATCCGCTCAAGATCTTCTCGGCGGGCGACACGGAAGCCGCATCGAGCGTCAGAACCGGCGTCATATACGGCGCGGAAGTTGATTCGGAAATCAGCCTGCGGTCTTTCGACTTCCCGCTGGAAGCACCGCCGCACCCTTTTGCCGCCTCAATGACGCTGGACGAAGCCGAGGAGACTGTCCGAACCAATGGATCGGTGCTGACCGATGGTTCAGTTCAGTTGGCATCGCTCAACTATGTTGATCCGCGACGCTTTGTGTCCAACAACCTTGAACTCGATTTCAGCGCCAGCCTCAATGCGCGCGTGATCGCCGAAAATGTCTCGGTCGCATCCTACTTGCCGACAGGCCTGGAACGCGTTGAATATGTCGATGACATCATACCGGTGCGCAAATCCGCGCATCTGTCCGACATTCTCGATGGCGCCGGCTATCTGGCCGAACAATATGATGCGGCCAAGGCAACCCTGGCCGGGCAGATCAAGATCGACAAGATCCCCGACCAGTCGGTCATCCGCGTCGGAGTCGAACAATCCGGCGACAGCACGCGGGTGATCCGCATGAGCGTGTATCACAAGGCCAAGCATGTGATCACGGTCGCCCTGTCCGATCATAACGGCTTTGTGCTCGGCAATGAGCCACCTCCGACCCTCGCTGTCGGATCCGCTTTCGACGAAACCGCGACACCGGTGGCATCCGGCCGTGACCTGCCCAATATATATGACGGAATTTATCGCGCCGGATTGTTCTACGGCATGTCCACCGACATGGTTGGCCAGATCATCCGAATGCTTGCCAGCAATGTCGACTTCCAGTCACCCTTGAAGGCCTCGGATACGTTGGAGGCTTTTTTCTCGGTGACTGACGAGAGCGGCGCCGCGACCGAGGATTCGGAACTGCTGTTCGTCAATGCCAAATTCGGCAGCAACACCGTCAGGCTTTACCGGTTCCAGCACCCGGAAGACAATTCCATCGACTATTATGACGAGGAAGGCCGTAGCGCGCGGCAATTCCTGCTGCGCAATCCGGTGCCGAACGGCAAATTCCGGGGCGGCTTTGGCATGCGCCGTCACCCGATTCTGAAATATTCGCGGATGCACACCGGCGTTGACTGGTCAGCGCCGCGCGGCACTCCGATCATTGCTTCAGGCAATGGCGTGGTTGAGAAGGCCGGCTGGGGCAACGGCTATGGACGGCAGACCATCATCCGGCACGCCAATGGCTATGAATCAAGCTATTCGCACCAGAACTCGATTGCCAAGGGCGTCGTGCCCGGCGCTCGAGTTCGCCAGGGTCAGGTCATCGGCGCCGTCGGTTCAACCGGTCTGTCGACCGGGCCGCACCTGCACTACGAACTGATCGTCAACGGCAACAAGGTCGATCCCATGCGTATCCGCCTGCCAGACGGCAAATCTCTGAAAGACGACGCCTACGCCATGTTCGCCCGTGAGCGGGATCGCATCAATTCGCTGCTCGGCATCGAAATGGCCAACAAGGAAGTCGCGAGCCGCTGAACCGGCTCAGATGAGGTCATGGCGTCATTGTGGGGTGAGAGACGTCAGTCTTCCGCATCGGTGGATTGAATGGCCGCAAGCGTCTTCTTGCTCAATCCGGCCATCACCATGGCATGCGACTGCCGGACATGATCACACAAGGCCTGATCATCCAGCGTCTGGCTGTCAAACCGCTGCAGCCATTTGAACCCGCGGGACGCAAGGTAGGGCGCAGGTCGCATTCCCGGCTCGCTCTTCAGCATCTCGAGACTCATCTCTGAAGCCTTGAATGTAACCCGCTTGGGCGCCCTGATCCGCCACTGCAATCGCAAGGACCTTGCCACCCACCTTGGCGACATCTGAGCCACCCCATCGCACGACACGCGTGGGCGCACACGATTCTATTTAAAGATGAATGGCTCTGGGCACTCTGGGCATCCAGATACAGAAAAGGCGGATCCGAAGACCCGCCTTTTCAAACCAGTTTGTCTTACAGCGCTGAGCGACATGCTTTACGCCGCTTCTCCTTGAGCCGTATCGGCCTCGGCAGCCTTCTCGTTCGAAACAGAGAACACCAACCGGTCGGAGCCCGCTTCAACGGTGACGTGGGAGCCCTCGCCCACCTCGCCGAGCAGGATCTTCTCGGCCAGCGGATCCTGCACATATTTCTGCACCACCCGCTTGAGCGGACGCGCACCATAGGCAGGGTCATATCCCTTGTTGGCAAGCCAGACACGAGCGCCCTCGTCCAAAGTGACATCGATCTTCCGGTCGACCAGCAATTTGCCCATACGCTTGAGCTGGATGTCGACGATCGCGCCCATTTCAGACCGGCGCAACCGGTGGAACAGGATGATCTCGTCAATCCGGTTTAAGAACTCCGGACGGAACGACGAGCGCACCACGTTCATCACGTCATCGCGTGCGGCATCTGCATCCTGATCATCCGTCAGTGCCGCCAGATATTCAGACCCCAGATTGGAAGTCATGACGATCAGCGTATTGCGGAAATCCACCGTACGCCCCTGACCGTCGGTGAGACGGCCATCATCAAGCACCTGCAGCAGCACGTTGAAGACATCGGGATGAGCCTTCTCGATTTCGTCGAACAGGATCACCTGATAGGGCCTGCGCCGCACGGCTTCCGTCAATGCGCCGCCTTCGTCGTAGCCAACATAGCCCGGAGGCGCTCCGATCAACCTCGAAACAGAATGCTTTTCCATATATTCGGACATGTCCATACGGATCAGCGCCGTCTCGTCGTCGAACAGGAACTCGGCCAGAGCCTTGGTCAGCTCCGTCTTGCCGACGCCGGTGGGCCCGAGGAAGATGAACGAGCCCATCGGACGATTGGGGTCCTGCAGCCCGGCACGGGCGCGGCGCACAGCCTTGGAGACGGCCTGAACCGCTTCCTCCTGTCCAACCACACGTTTGCCGATCTCGTCTTCCATCCTGAGAAGCTTGTCCCGTTCGCCTTCCAGCATCCGGTCAACCGGAATCCCGGTCCACCGCGACACGATGTGGGCGATGTGATCCGGCGTGACGGTTTCCTCGACCATGCCGGCAACATCTGCCTCACCATGGGCTTCGGCTTCTTCAAGCTGTCGCTCCAGGGCCGGGATCTCGCTATAGGCAAGCTCCCCAGCGCGCTGGAACTCGCCACTGCGCTGGGCGATGGCAAGGTCGTTGCGGGCTTCCTCAAGCTTCAGCTTGAGGTCGGCGGCATGGCCAAGCTTGTGCTTTTCCGATTGCCACCGCGCCGTCAGCGCATCGGATTTTTCCACGATGTCAGTCAATTCCATGTCGAGCCGCTCAAGCCGGTCCTTGGACGCCTGATCGGTTTCCTTCTTCAGAGCCTCGCGTTCAATTTTGAGCTGCATGATGCGGCGATCAAGTTCATCAAGCTCTTCGGGCTTTGAATCGACCTGCATTCTCAGGCGCGCGGCCGACTCATCGACCAGATCAATTGCCTTGTCGGGGAGAAACCGGTCGGTGATGTAGCGATTGGAAAGCACCGCAGCGGAGACCAGCGCCGAATCGCTGATTCGAACCTTGTGATGCTGCTCGTATTTTTCCTTGAGTCCGCGCAGGATCGAAACAGTGTCCTCTACAGTTGGTTCTTCCACCATGACCGGCTGGAACCGTCGGGCAAGAGCTGCGTCCTTTTCGACATGCTTGCGGTACTCATCAAGTGTGGTCGCGCCGACGCAGTGCAATTCACCCCGTGCCAGTGCCGGCTTCAGCAGGTTGGACGCATCCATCGCCCCGTCGGCCTTGCCCGCACCCACAAGCGTGTGCATCTCATCGATAAACAAGATGATCCCGCCATTGTTGGCCTCGATTTCGGAAAGCAACGCCTTGAGCCGCTCTTCGAATTCGCCGCGATACTTCGCACCAGCAATCAGAGCACCCATGTCGAGCGACATCAGCTGCTTGTCCTTGAGCGATTCGGGCACATCACCATTAACGATTCTGAGCGCCAGACCTTCCGCGATCGCGGTCTTGCCAACGCCCGGCTCGCCGATCAGCACCGGATTGTTCTTGGTCCGTCGCGACAGAACCTGAATGGTACGGCGAATCTCGTCGTCCCGGCCAATCACCGGATCAAGTTTGCCCTCACGCGCGGCCTCGGTCAGATCGCGGGCATATTTTTTCAGGGCATCAAAACCCTGCTCTGCACCGGCACTGTCAGCGGTGCGACCCTTGCGGATGTCGTTGATGGTCTGGTTGAGGCCCTGCGCCGTCAATCCCGCATTGGACAGGATCTTCGAGGTCCCCGCCGATGATTCGATCACCAGAGCCAGCAACAACCGCTCAACGGTGACAAAGCTGTCGCCGGCCTTCTTGGCAGCTTCTTCAGCTGTCTCGAACACCTTGGCAACCGGCTGCGACAGATAGAGTTGACCATTGCCGCCTGTTACTTTCGGCAATTTTGCCAGAGCAGCTTCATTGGCGAGCCGCACATCGGCGGGTCTTCCGCCAGCGCGCTCGATCAGCGATGACGCCATGCCCTGATCGTCATCCATCAACACCTTGAGCAGATGCTCCGGCATGAACTGCTGGTGACCGTCGGCCAATGCTTTCGATTGCGCCGACTGAATGAAACCGCGAACGCGTTCCGAGTATTTTTCAATGTTCATGAATATCTCCAATTCATGCCACGTCCGTCGTTTTCGGCACGTGGCAGTCCCCAGGAAGGGCCCCCGAATGCGGCAGGCCCGATTGATATCTTGGATATGGGGATTCAAAAGCGCGTTAAAAAGTATCTTTGAGCAATAAAAAACCCCGGTCGCCAGCAACCGGGGTTTTATCTTGAGTTCAAGAGGCGACGTTTACTCGGCCGCTTCGGGCTCGACTGCTGAAGGAGCAGCGCTGGTAGAAGGTGCGGCATCCGCGCTTTCTTCCACACGAACCCGCTTTGGCCGACCGCGCCGGCGCGGCGCTGGCCGAGGCGCGTCATTTTCAGGTGTTTCCTGCCCGATTGCGACTTCTGCAGGAACGCCTTCAATCACCGGCTGCGGTGCATCGGCATCATAGACAGGCTTGGGCTGGGGTGCCGGGCGCGGCGTGCGTGGCTCCTGCCGGTCGCTGCGCTCACCACGTTCTGGACGGTCGTTCCGATCGTCACGACCCTGGCGTTCACTACGATCCTGCCGCGGTTGCCGTTCGGAACGGGCCGGCTGCTCCGGGCGGGCCTGCTGTTCATCACGGTCGTTGCGGTCGTTACGGTCGTTACGGTCGTTACGGTCGTTACGATGATCCTGCGTGTTGCTGTCATTATCATCATCGGAATCACGGTCGTCATCGTCCTGATCTTGTGATTCGCGAGCTTGCGACCCGTTGTCGTCGCGCTGAAACCGCTCTTGCATCTGGGCTTGCGCCGTCAGGATGATCCGATTGTAGTGCTCGGCATGCTGCAGGTAGTTCTCAGCCATGACGCGGTCACCGGAACTTTGCGCATCGCGCGCAAGGTTCATGTACTTCTCCGCCACATGCTGGGCGGTTCCGCGGATCTTCACGTCGGGACCGGAGCTGTCATAGGAACGCGACAGAGGATTCTGGCCCTTGCGGTTATTCCCGCCGCCACTGTTGTTATTGCTTCCGCTACGTCCGCGACCGCGCTTGTTTTGCTGTCCTGGCCTCATTCGATAGTCACCTGGTTGAGTTCCTGAAAATTCTGTTGGGCGCTTAGCCGAAATCCCGGCTGGCAAGTTGCGCCGCGACATAGGATCGTCACCGATCCCGTCACTGTTATGGGTTCAAATGCAGATACCCGCGCCAGAGGCTGTCCTTCGAACCTGCCGCCAAAATGGCGGGTTCCGGGAACCGAGCCACGTCGGATCGAATCTGTTTAAAGACTTGCTATCCAGCGCTGACCGGGAAACTAGACATGTTTGCCGGTGATTCCAAGCCTTTTCTTGCCTCTACCCCCGAAAGTCGGTGCTGGCCATATTTGCGGACCCGGATAATGTGAAACAAAGCACCCGATCGACCCCGCCCAGATCGGAATAAACGGTGCCCTCCTCAAACCCTGCAAGATTGAAAAGTGCGCTCACCGATGCGCGTTGGCCAATTCCGATTTCAATCGCCACCATACCATCGTCTTCAAGTCGTCCTGCTGCCTGAGCGGCGATGACACGATAAGCTGCGAGCCCGTCAGGACCTCCATCCAACGCGAGCATGGGATCATGATCCGTTACCTCACGCTTCAGCGAGGCCAGATCACTGGTCGGGATGTACGGCGGATTTGAGACAATGAGATCAAAGCGTTCCTCCATGCCGGAGAACCAATCACCCACCACGGCCGAATATCGTCCCGACAACCCAAGCACCCGCGCGTTTTCAAGCGCGGTCGCGACCGCTGGCGCCGACACATCGACGCCAAGACAGTGGGCGGCAGTGCATTCCGCCAGCAGCGCCAGACCGATCGCGCCGGTTCCGATGCCGAGATCGACAATGCTGCAGCTACCTTTTTCCGCGCAAGTCGAACGGACAAACGGCAGCACGGCGTCGACCAGGCATTCGGTATCAGGCCGGGGTTCGAGTGTGGCAGCTGAAAGCCCCAGTTTCAGTCCGTAAAATTCCCGTGCGCCAAGAATACGGTGCACCGGCATGCCATTCAAACGGTCCCAAACTGCCTGCGCCAAGCGGTCACGGACGCCATCTTGCAACCGCGCCTCGCCGCCGGTCACCAGACGATGCGGCCCGATATTCGCAATACCAGCCGTCAATAAACGCGCATCAAGATCGGCGGTCTCGAGGTCAGCCGAGCGAAACGCCGTCCGCACCATCAGCCAGGCGTCGCCAATCGTTGTTGCACCTGAGAGATCAGGCTTGATCATGGCCGCCAAGCGATGCCAGCTGACCAGCCTGATGGTCGGAAATCAGGGCGTCAACGATCTCGTCAATTTCGCCCATCATCATCCGGTCAAGCTTGTAGAGCGTCAGGTTGATGCGATGATCGGTGACCCGCCCTTGCGGATAGTTGTAAGTGCGAATTCGCTCGGACCGGTCGCCGGAACCCACCTGGTTCTTGCGGTCGGCGGAACGTTCGCTGTCAGCCTTCTGCCGCTCCATATCAAACAGCCGCGAACGCAGCACCTGCATCGCCTTGGCGCGGTTCTGATGCTGTGATTTCTCCGAAGACGTCACCACGAGACCTGTCGGCAAGTGGGTGATGCGCACGGCCGAGTCGGTCGTATTGACGTGCTGCCCGCCGGCACCGGATGCCCGCATCGTATCGATCCGGATATCATCGGCCTTGATTTCAATGTCGATGTCTTCGGCTTCCGGCAGCACCGCCACGGTCGCAGCCGAGGTATGAATGCGGCCGCCAGATTCGGTTTCGGGAACGCGCTGCACCCGATGTACGCCGGATTCGAATTTCAACCGCGCAAACACGCCCTTGCCCGTCACCGTAGCAATGATTTCCTTGTAACCGCCGGCCTCACCCTCGCTCGCCGACAGCACTTCCACCCGCCAACCCCGCGATGAGGCATAGCGCTCATACATTCGAAACAGATCGCCCGCGAACAGTGCGGCCTCGGAACCGCCGGTTCCTGCCCGGATTTCAACAATGGCGCTACGCTCGTCAGCTGCGTCCTTGGGCAGCAACATGATCTCGATTTGCTGTTCCAGCTCTTCGATCTTGTCCTTGACCGTGTCCATTTCAGCGTCAGCCAGGTCCCGCATTTCGCGATCGCTTGCCCGGTCGTTGAGCATCGCGTCCAGATCAGCCAGTTCCGCCTGCGCCTTGTCGAGTTCCCGGATCCCGTCCACCAGTGGCTGCAACTCTGAATATTCAGTCGCCAACTTCACATAAGCGTCAGCTTCAGGCCCCGCAGACATACGGGCTTCAATTTCGCCAAACCTGCGTTCGAGTTCGCGTATTTTCTGAGTCGGCAATCGCGCCATTGTTGGTTCCTAAAGGCTCACGCCGTTGGCGTCTGCAAAGTCCATCAGGAACTCGCGTACTGTCTTCTCACTTTGGGTGTTGGCAATAGCCGGCAGAAGGCCTTCTTCAAGCTTGGCCAGATCAAGTGACAACAGCATCGATTTCACCGGACCAATAGCCGCTGGCGACATCGATATGTTCCTGAAGCCAATGCCCAGCAGCGCCATCGCTGTCAGCGGCTTGCCGGCGATTTCACCGCATAGCGTCAGCGATGTGCCTGCCTTGTCAGCCGCCACGACAATCTGGCGCAACACCCGCAGGAACGGGCGCCCCAGCGTGTCGAAACGATCGGCAACACGGGAATTTCCACGATCAACCGCCATCACGAACTGAAACAGATCGTTGGATCCGACAGAGACAAAATCCACCTCCGCCATCAATTCATCGAGCTGCCACATCAAGCTGGGCACCTCCAGCATCGCGCCAAATTGCAGGCTGCGCGGCAATCGATGCCCGAACCGGGACAAATGCCGAACCTCTTTGTCAAGCAACTCGCGCGCCAGCCGGAGTTCATTGACCTCTGTGACCATCGGCAACATCAGTTTCAGCTCGACGCCGGCAGCCGCCTTCAGCAATGCCCGGAGTTGAATGCGCAGCAGACCCGGACGGTCCAGCGAAAGCCGGATGGCGCGCCATCCGAGTGCCGGATTTTCCTCCTCGGCCGAGCGGAAATAGGACACCACCTTGTCCCCGCCGATATCGAGTGTCCGGAACGTCACCGGCCTGCCCTCGGCCTGCCGGAGAATGCTGCGATACAGGCTTTCCTGCTCGTCGACCTTGGGCATGGTCGAGGCAATCATGAATTGCAGTTCGGTGCGGAACAGGCCGATGCCGCTGGCGCCCGATTCGCTCAATTGCGGCAGATCCACCAGCAATCCCGCATTCATCAGAAGCGTAATCTCCTGACCATCGCGGGTCAGAGGTTCCACTGTGCGCAGTGCGCGGAACTGTTCCTGCCGCTTGGCACGGAACCGCACCTTGTCTGCATAGGCACTCTCCACCTCCGAGACCGGACGCAGATGAACGACACCGTCTTCGCCGTCGACGATGATCGCATCGCGGTTTTCCGCCAGCGAGGCAATGCCGATGACTTGGCCGACAACCGGGATGCCCATGGCGCGTGCGACAATCACCACATGGCTGGTCACAGCTCCGTCTTCGAGCACCAGTCCGCGAATAGCCTCGCGGGGATAATCGAGCAGCTCCGCCGCACCCATGGCGCGCGCCACGATGATGGCATCCTGCGGCAGACCGTCGCCGCCTGGCACAAACCCGGTCAGTTGCCGCAGCAGCCGGTTGGCCAGATCGTCGAAATCATGCAGCCTTTCCCGCAAATAGGGATCGGTCATGTGGATCATCCGGGCGCGGGTGTCGCTTTGGACCTTCTCCACCGCAGCCTCGCAAGTGAGGCCGTTGCGGATGGCTTCCTCAAGCTTTCTCACCCAGCCGCGATCATGGGCAAACATCCGGTAGGCCTCGAGAACAGCCCGGTGCTCGCCCTCCATGGAGACGTCGCGGCGCGACAGCATGTCGTCGATGGAAATCCGCAGGGACCCCAGGGCCTCTTCAAGCCGCGCCAGTTCGGCATCCAGATCGTCGTTGAGCAGGTCCGTTACGACGATCCGCGGCTCATGCAGGATAACGTGCCCCAGACCGATGCCGTCGCCATAGGCATCGCCTTCGATGGTCACCGGACGGCTCAAATCCAGCTCCAGCCCAGCGCGGGTGATCTGCTTGAGTTCGCCGGTGGCGATCATCTCGGCAAGAACCATCGACGTGGTCTCGAGCGCTTCGACTTCGTCTTCCCGGTACTTCCGATGCGCCTTGTTCTGCACCACCAGAACTCCCAGCGACCGTCCGGCCCTGAGAACCGGAACGCCCATGAAGGAGTTGTAAATTTCCTCGCCGGTCTCCGGCAGAAAGGTAAAGGCAGGATGCGAGCGGGCATCAGATAGATTGAGGGAGCGGGCGCTCGCGGCAATGGTGCCGACCAGGCCCTGCCCCATCTTCAACTGGGCCAGATGCACCGAATCCTTGTTGAGACCCTCTGTGGCAAACAGCTCCAGCGCCCCATCCGCGCGCAGCACGTAAAACGAGCACACTTCTGCGACCATATTGGCCGCGATCTGGCGGACAATCCGGTCAAGGCGCTCCTGCGGCTCAAGGGGCTCCGCCATCAATTCGCGCAGCCGCCTGAGAAGGACGCGCGGACCCGCTGAAAGGTCTCTCATCGCGCTTCGTTCTCCCAATTGGTGTAGACCTTCCAGGATTACTCCCGGCCGGTTCAATGTCCGGCTTTGGCCGGTTTTTCTGGTCCCGTTAGGCTAAGTCTTATCGAGCCCGTAGACGGAATGCAAAGTCCGTACGGCAAGTTCAGCATAAGCGCCGTCGATGAGGATCGATATTTTGATCTCCGACGTCGTTATCGCCTTGATGTTGATAGATTTTTCCGCAAGCGCCTTGAATGCTGTTGCGGCAACCCCGGCATGGCTGCGCATGCCGATGCCGATGACCGAAACCTTGGCAAGGCCTGATTCGCTCTGAACCACGTCGTAACCGATGGTTTCTTTCTGGCTTGCCAGCACCGCCAGCGCTTTGTCGGCGTCGCTCGTCGGCACCGTAAATGTCATGTCGGTACGCGATCCGTCCTCAGAGATATTCTGGACGATCATGTCGACATTGATATGGGAGTCTGCAAGCGGGCCGAATATCGCCGCTGAAACCCCCGGCCGGTCGGCAAGGCGCCTGAGCGAAATCTGCGCTTCGTCCTTGGCGTAGGCAATGCCGGTAACGACTTCCTGTTCCACGATCTCTTCCTCGTCACAAATGAGAGTTCCGGGTGGATTGTTGAAATCACCCATTCCAGGTGCATCCGGATCATCGAAACTGGAGCGCACAAAGGTTCTGACCTTGTGCACCATCGCCAGTTCGACCGACCGGACCTGCAGTACTTTGGCACCGAGGGAAGCCATTTCCAGCATTTCCTCGAAAGCAATCTTCTTCATCCGGCGCGCCTTCGGCACCACTCGCGGATCGGTGGTGTAGACACCGTCGACATCGGTATAGATATCACATCGGTCCGCCTTGACCGCCGCCGCAATCGCCACGGCGCTGGTGTCAGAGCCGCCCCGGCCCAACGTCGCCAGACGGTTGTCGGGTCCAATCCCCTGGAACCCCGCCACCACGGCCACCTGTCCCATTTCAAAGCGACGAATCAGCTCGGCGCCGTCAATGTCGACGATCCGTGCGGCCGCATGGGCATTGTCGGTTTTTATCGGAATCTGCCAGCCTTGCCACGACCGGGCATCAACACCCATTGACTGCAGCGCGATGGCCAGCAGTCCACTGGTCACCTGTTCACCCGAAGCGACAATCGTGTCATATTCGCGGGCATCGTAAAATGATGCGCTGGCGCCGGCGATCTTGGGCATGGCCTGCACCCAGCCAACAAGCTCGTTCGTCTTGCCGGCCATTGCAGAAACGACCACAGCAACCTGGTGTCCGGCGTCAACTTCACGTTTGACATGCCGGGCGACATTGTGGATCCGGTCAAGGTCGGCAACCGATGTGCCGCCAAACTTCATGACTATGCGGGCCATATTGCAATATCCGCTGGCAATCCCGTTTCCGGGCAAGAAAAACCGCCCCGGGGTTCCGGAGCGGAAGTTGGCGGTCTCATAGCTAAATTTCCCGCGCCCTGCAACAGGATCAGTCGTGCGACTTCGCCAACCCTTGACATCAACGGCGTGACGCCCGAGTTGAATGGCGAGAATTCTTTACGCGGAGAGACCGATGAGCCAGGCTGAGCGGACAACAATTGATCAAGGCGAAGTCGAGCGTTTCTCCGCGATGGCAGCCGAATGGTGGGATCCGCAGGGCAAGTTTCGTCCGCTGCACAAATTCAACCCGGTACGCCTGACCTATATCCGCGATCACATCGCCGCGCATTTTGGGCGGGATCCAAAGAGCGACAAGCCCTTGGCCGGCATCCGGATCCTCGACATCGGCTGCGGCGGCGGGCTTTTGTGCGAGCCGATGGCCCGGATGGGCGCCGAAGTGCTGGGGGCGGACGCATCCCGCGTCAATATCGAGGTGGCGTCGCTGCATGCGGCCCAGAGTGGCGTCGATGTCAGCTACGAGGCGATAACGTCCGAGGACCTGGCCGCACGCGGCGAGCGCTTTGATGTGGTGCTCAACATGGAAGTGGTCGAGCACGTCGCTGATGTCGACCTGTTCCTGTCCTCCTGCGCCGAGATGGTCAAACCAGGTGGCCTGATGTTTGTTGCCACCATAAACCGGACCATGAAGGCAATGGCCTTTGCCATCGTCGGCGCCGAATATGTGTTGCGCTGGCTGCCGCGCGGCACCCATCAATATGAAAAACTGGTGCGCCCGGGCGAAATCGAAACTCCGCTGGTGACGTCCGGCATGAGCATCATCGACCGCACCGGCGTGTCTTACAATCCGCTTCAGGACCAGTGGAATCTGTCGCGCGACATGGATGTCAATTACATGTTGCTCGCCGAGCGGCCGAAGGCCGGTTAAGCTGCGAACTGGATGAGTTCCGGGTTTAGACCGGAATGGCCTTGAGCTGTTCCAGCAGGTCTCGTTGACCAGCCGCATTCGCCTCAATCAGCGCTTTCACACGAGCGCGATCAATTTCCAGCGGTTCACCGTCCGGTCCGTAAGGTTGCTTGAAGGTGAAGGCGTCCGGGCCTGGTCCATGATCGTGCAGCCATTCGAGCTTATTCGCACCCTGCTGCCAGTCCGGACGACAGCCCGCTTCAAACCACCACAACACCAAAGGCGGCCAATCATTCTTGGTGTTCCAGTTGCGGGCATTCCTGAGGGCTTCGGCATGAACCCCGGCATAGGAAAATGCCATCAGGCTCTCGACGTCATCCCATGAGGACAACGATGAGGGCCCGCTGTCAAATCCGCTGCCAATGATGAACCGGGGAAAAACCTGGAGTCCCCAACTCCCCGGCCCCGGTTCGCCGTCATAGCCTGAGCGTCCGACAAAACCCGAGGCTTTTTCAGCCGCCGCGAAATTCAATGGTTCGCGGCGTGCAAACCCCTGCACTTCCGGCGCGCCGTAAGCCGCCACATGCAGGCCGAAATTGTATATCGCCAGATGGAAACCGGGCGCGGGCATGTCAGCTCAAATCGTCCGGAAATTCCGGCAACGGCGCAATTTCGATGCCTTCCTCGATCAACGATTTCGCGTCCTCGCTGGAAGCCTTGCCGATGATTCCGCGGGCTTCGGTTTCACCATGGTGGATCTTGCGTGCTTCGTCGGCAAACCGGTCGCCGACATCTTCCGAGTTCTGCCGGACGGCCTGAACCATCCCTCGCAACTTGCGCATCATGTCGCGTTTTTCCGGATCCATCGCCAATGGTCGCGACGCCGTTTCCCGGGAGACCGCTACAGCCGGCGCCATCAGCGCCTTGCTGATCTCGCGGGAACTGCAAACCGGACATTCCACCAGTCCCCGATCGCATTGCGCATCATAATCCGCGCTTGAGGAAAACCATCCCTCAAACTCGTGATCTTTCTCGCAATGCAGGGAAAACCGGATCACGCCACTTGCTCTCCCATTGTCGTTTGCACACCGTTATTGATGCGATAGCTGCGAGCGTTCTTCAGGTTGGGAATTTTCGAGCGCGCGGCCTTCACCTCATCAAGCGCCAGACTGGCGACAAGAATACCGGGCTCATCGCCTTGCATTTCCGCAATCACCCGCCCCCATGGATCGACAATCAGGGAATGGCCGTAGGTTTCGCGCCCGTCCTCATGCACACCACCCTGCGCTGCCGAAATCATGAAGGCGCCGTTTTCAATTGCCCTTGCACGTTGCAGCACATGCCAATGTGCCTCGCCTGTCTGCCGTGTGAAGGCAGCGGGAGCGGTCAGGATATCCGCGCCAGCCAGCGCCAGATCGCGAAACAGATGCGGGAACCGGACGTCATAGCAAATGCCCATTCCCAGCCGGGCGCCGTCGAGATCAACGGTCACAGCCATTTCACCGGGCTGATAGGTAGAACTTTCCCGCCAGCTTTCACCATTGTCGAGATCGACGTCGAACATGTGGATCTTGTCATAGCTGGCAAGTGACGCGCCATTTGGATCAAACACCACGCCACGATTGGCCGCCATGTCATTTCCCGCATGGACAGCTGTCGATCCGATATGCAGATAGATGCCGAGCTCGGTGGCGAGTGCCGATGCGGCGCGCAGAACCGGATCTTCAGCTTCAGATCTGAGGCTTTTGCGAAGTGCTTCGCGGTTCTTCACCAGAGCGCCTGTCATCTCTGGCGTCTGAACATAGCGCGCGCCGCGCGATGCGGCCTGGCGAACCAGAACCTCCATCGACTCAATGTTCGCTGCGGGCGTAACGCCTGAGCGCATCTGGATGGCGGCAACGATCAACTCACGCATTCATCAGGCTCCTGTCAGCATCGGGTCAAGCTTGCCGGCGCGGTCCAGCGCCATCAGTTCATCGCATCCGCCGACATGTGTGCTGCCGATAAAGATCTGCGGAAACGTCGACCGGCCATTCGCCTTGGCGATCATTTCTTGCCGCATGTCAGGCGAGAAAGTTGCGTCATGCTCAGTGTAGCCGACACCTTTGCCGTCGAGCAACCTTTTGGCCGCAGTGCAGAATCCGCAGAACTGTCGGGTGTAGAGGATCACGTCGGTCATGGGGAACTCCGATTGTTGAATGCCTTTGTGGCCATTCAGGCATATAGGGTTTCCTCACCCGGGCTTGCAACCCTGGCAAAGGTCAACACATTGACCTGTCTTGCGCCGCCGCGGAGCAGCGTCCGGGTTGCCGCCTCAACCGTGGCACCGGTAGTCAGTACATCATCAACCAGCAAGACCTTCAGCCCGTTGAAACGATGCGCCTGTTCCGGCACCGCAAAAAACGCACCGCGCACATTGTCCTGCCTGGCCCGCAATCCCAACCCGACCTGCTGGCGCGTGGCGCGGATCCGGCGCATCGCACCCGGCAGGAACGGCTTGCCCGACAGCCGGGCGAGTATCCGTGCCAGTTCTGCGGACTGGTTGTAACGCCGTGAAAACAACCGGCCCCGATGCAACGGCACAGCCACGATGACATCGCTGTCATCGATCACATCACCGCCTGCCCGAACCATCCAGGCCGCCATCATCGGCGAGAGATCCGCGCGATCGGAGTATTTCAATCGATGAACGATTTTTCGCGCGACACCGTCATGAAACACCGTCGCCCTGGCTTTCGAATAGGGCGGAGGATTTGCAATCGCCTGCGGTGACACCAGGCCCTCACCCCTGTCATGGTCGAAAGGCAGACCTGTAATTTCGCAAAATGGTCGTTCAATAAATCGGACGGTTCCCCAGCAAACAGGACACAAAGCGGCGGGTTGGTCGGTCATTTTGCCACATCCGGCACAGACCGGCGGATAAACCAGCCGCATTAGGCCCGCCCCGGCGCGCCCGATCGCCAGCTTCAATTCATGCAAATAACCGATTGCATCCATTGAGTACATTGGTTGACTTTAACGCCGTTCCATCCAACAAGCGAGCCGGAGTTAGAGCGCCGTCGGACAAACAGGCCGCACGATGCCCCAAGCCAGTGGATTGAACCATGGATCACCTTTTTGACCACGATCTGATGCGCCAGCGCCGCTTGCGTGCGCTCGCCCGTCCCGTACCGAGAGCGGATTTCCTGGTTCGCAGGGTTGCTGATGACATGGCCGAGCGCCTGTCGGTGGTTGAACGCTACTTCGATCACCCGGTCCAGGTCCATGGCGGGTTGTCGCGGGTCGCGGATGCAATGACAGCCACCGGCAAAACGGCGGAGTTCAGGTTCATCGAACTATGCGCCATGCCCGGCACTGATAACCGCGCATTGACGCTTGCCGATCCCGATCATGTGCCGCTACAGCCGGAAAGTGCTGACCTTCTGATCTCTCCGCTGGCGCTGCACCTGACCAACGACACGCCGGGTGTTCTGGTGCAATTGCGACGCGCGCTCAAACCCGACGGCCTGCTGCTTGCCGCAGCACCTGGCGCAGGCACGCTGGGCGAATTGCGTGAATCCCTGCTGGCGGCCGAAAGCGAATTGACCGGTGGCGCCAATGCCAGGATTCATCCCTTCGCCGATATTCGCGATTATGGAGCCTTGCTGCAGCGCGCAGGCTTTGCGCTACCGGTCACCGATATCGACGATATAGTAGTCAGGTATGCGGATATGTTCGGACTCTTGAGAGATCTGCGCGCAATGGGCATGACTTCGCTGCTGACGGACCGGAGTCGGAAGCCAGCCAGCCGAAAGCTCTTCATGCGTGCTGCACAGATCTACGCGGAACGTTTTTCAGACCCGGATGGGCGCATCCGCGCCAGTTTCCCAATCATCCATCTATCCGGGTGGGCGCCGCATGAAAACCAGCAGAAACCGCTCAAGCCGGGCTCAGCCAAGGCCAGTCTGGCTGACGCGCTAAAAGTGCCAGAACACAAACTGCCACGCTGACAGGGTCAATCGCCTTGGCTGTTCTTGAGATGCTGGGCCGGGCCAGCCATTGTCGAGTTGATGGTATTGCCCAGTTTCATGCCACCTGCAATCAGCCCCCCTGAAATCAGGGACGCGATCAGGGCATATTCTATAGCAGTGGCCCCACATCGATCTTTCACAAACTGAAAAAAAGCAATTTTCATAATATGTTCCTGATTCAGTTTATGGCGACCAGGAAGACCCGGATCAGCAATCTCCGGTCTTCCTGCCATCGCTTCGAATGATACAAAGCGAGCCGGGGCTCTCTTGCAATATTGACTTGCGGACGGTGTAGACTGTGATTGGGGAGCGCTGCGGGATCGACCCTGTGGTGATGTTGTCAAATTCCTCTGGCGCCCATGCGACCCGCGCCGATGTAGAGCGATCAGCCAGAATAGGAGTGAGAATGGCTGCAACAGCAATCGCTGCAGTACCGAAAAGCAACGCCACACGAACGGCGCCGAATCGCTTGGGCTGAGTTGCCGCCCCGTCTCTGTCCGCCACCGTCATCCAGAAATCATCTTTGGTCATAACGTCTCCACTGAGAACCCGCTCAGGTCCTTCACTCGCTTCATTGTTGCGTGGAGGGAATTGAAGTTTCATTAACGCTAATACGAACAATCGCTTTTTTTGCGGTATGTTGGAGACGTAATTCTTACAACAGGTCGATGAGGTAGGGGATCAGCGGCTCATCGGCGGGTGGCATCGGATAGTCTCGCATGTCCCTGGGGCGTACCCATTTCAGGGCCTGACCTTCAAGACCGCGCGCCGTTCCCTCATAGCGGCGGCAGACGAAAAGCGGCATCAGCAGATGAAAATCATCATAGCTGTGGCTCGCAAATGTCAGCGGTGCGAGGCACGCTTCCTTCGTCGTCACCCCGACCTCTTCAATGAGTTCGCGGATCAGCGCTGTTTCCGGCGTTTCCCCCGGCTCAACCTTGCCGCCCGGGAATTCCCAAAGGCCTGCGAGCTTTTTCCCCTCTGGCCGTTGCGTCAGCAGCACACGGCCATCAGCGTCGACCAGGGCGCAGGCGGCGACCAGCAG
This sequence comes from Hoeflea sp. IMCC20628, assembly GCF_001011155.1. Lineage (NCBI taxonomy): Bacteria > Pseudomonadati > Pseudomonadota > Alphaproteobacteria > Hyphomicrobiales > Rhizobiaceae > Hoeflea > Hoeflea sp. IMCC20628. The sequence goes on along the minus strand of NZ_CP011479.1, from coordinate 4,822,942 downwards.
TATTTTCCTGGGTGTCATCGCTCTAATACCCCGGCCTCTGGCGATAGGCGTAGCGATAGACCTCACCAAAACCCAGGCCCTTGTAGAGCGCAACGGCAGCGGTGTTGGCGCTTTCAACCTGCAGCCATGCCGTCTCCGCACCACGATGCCGCGCCCAGCGCAGCGCTGCAATTACGATCTCGCGACCATGCCCGGCTCGCCGCGTGTCTTTGCGCGTGGCAAGCTCGAACAATCCGGCAAGGTCATTGTCATGAACGCAGAGCGCGGTTGAAAGCGGGCCGGTCGTTTCACCTTCCAGAACGAACAAGCCGCTCGGCGGCCGTATCGAGCTCAAAACCTCGGTCAGTCCCGGCTTGAGCGATTGATCACGCCCATGCACCGCAATGGAAGCGTCAACATAACGCCCGACATCACGCAGAGGCAGGTGATCCATACCACTATCGATGTCGAGGCTGTTGATGGCGCTCATCATGACGATTGTTTCATCGAATCGGCGCCAGCCGAGCTTGTCCAGATAGGATTCCAGCGGCGGCGGCGCCAACGGCGTTTGCCGGAACACCAGCGCCCGGTCATAGGAATCAAAACGGCGGGCAGCGCGTTCAACCCGGATTTCAATGCCGTCATGATCTGACGGATCAAGCGGATTGACCGAATTGAGCCGTTTTGAAGGATGACCTGCGGTCAACCGTATCTGCCAACTGCCGTCATACTGAATCGACGCCGCTGGCCAGGCCCGGAATCCAACGGCTTCAAGTCTTCTGACAATAGCAAGGTTTGGCAAAATTCGCCTCTTGTTCAAATTACGCGGAGAACCGCTCAACTGCGGTAATCACCATTGATCTCTACATAGGCCTTGGTCAGGTCGCAGGTGAAAACCCTGGCCTTGCCGCGACCGATACCGAGATCAACCCTGATGGTGATTTCATCCTGCTTCATAACATCGGAGGCTGCGGCTTCGCTGTAGGCCGGATCGCGCTCACCATCGACCGCCACCCGCACATCGCCAAACCAGATCGCAAGCTTGTCGCGCTCGGCCTTTTCGCCGGCCTTGCCGACCGCCATGACAATCCGCCCCCAATTGGCGTCCTCGCCGGCCACCGCCGTCTTGACCAGCGGCGAATTGGCGATCGACCTGGCGATGCGTCCCGCCGCCTTGGCCGACGCTGCGCCGGTAACCACGATCTCGACCTGTTTGCGGGCGCCTTCGCCATCGCGCACGATCTGGATTGCCAGATCTTCCATGAGGTCGGCCAGGGCCTTTGCGAAACTCCGGGCGCGCGGGTCCGTGGCCGCGGAAATCACGCCCGCACCTTTGGCGCCTGCAGCGCCGGTGGCAAAAACCATCAGCGTGTCAGAGGTCGAAGTATCACTGTCGATTGTAACTGCGTTGAATGTCGCGCCGACATGGCGGTTGAGCATGGCCTGCAACGCCGGTGCCTCAATATCCGCATCGGTGACGATGAAAGACAGCATGGTCGCCATGTCGGGCGCAATCATCCCGGCGCCCTTGGCCATGCCGTTGAGCGTCACCGTGACCCCGTCGATCCGCGCTGTCCGCGTGGCGACCTTTGGATAGGTGTCGGTGGTCATGATCGCCCGCGCCGCGTCGATCCACCGGTCGCCACTTGCTGTGACGGCCATTTTGTCGAGAACCGTTGCGAATTTGCTCGCATCCAGAGGTTCGCCGATGACGCCCGTGGAAGCCAGAAACACTTCGCTCTCGGCGCATCCCGCTGCCTGCGCAGCAGCTTTTGCGGTCAGGGACGTGGCAGCAACGCCTTTTTGTCCGGTAAACGCATTGGCGTTGCCGGAGTTTACCACCAGTGCCCGCGCCAAACCTCCACCGAGATTTGTCCGGCAGAAATCAACCGGTGCGGACGGACATTTCGACGTGGTGAACACGCCCGCAACAGCCGCCGGCTTGTCAAACACCATCAGCATGACGTCTGTCCGACCCTTGTACTTGATCCCGGCCGCCGCCGTTTCGATGCGAACTCCCGCTATCGGCGGAAGCTCTGCATAGGATTTGGGAGCCAGTGGCGATATGTCGATGGACATCGGAGGTTCCTTGAAACGGCGGCGTCAGCCAGAAATGGCTTGGGCTACTTCTGCTGATTGATGGTGTCGTAAGCCGTCTTGAGATCAGGATCGAGCACGTCGATCTCGACTTCGGCACGCGCTGCCTTGATGAGATCGCCGTAACGCTCACGCATCACCAGCTGCCGGACCTGGTCGGAAATAGCATCAAATTCCGGAGGCGCGGTTTCGCGACGGTCCTCAACCTTGATGACATGCCAGCCAAACTGGGTTTTGACTGGTTCCTTGGCGTATTCGCCGGCCTTCAGCGTGAAAGCCACAGCTTCAAATTCCGGAACCATGCGACCCTTGGTGAAATATCCAAGTTCCCCGCCCTGCGCAGCACTTGGACCTGTCGATTTTTCTTTGGCCAGTTCGGCGAAATCCTTACCCGCATCCAACTCGGCGATGACTGCCTTGGCTTCCTCTTCGGTTTTCAAAAGGATGTGGCGGGCGCTGACTTCCTCTTCCGGTGGTGAGGCGGCGAGTTCCTTGTCATAGCGCGCCTTGATATCGGCGTCAGTCACCGGATCAACAACGGATGCCTTGAATATGGCATTGTGCAAGGCCCGGTCGCGCTGGAACTGCATCAGCGTTTTGAATTCTTCCGTCTGGTCGAGCTTTTCGGTTTCAGCCTTGCGGGCAAGTGTCTTGATATCAATGACCGCGGCAAGCGCAGCAACCCGGCGCTGTTCAACCGGCATCTGCGCAAATTGCGGATCAAGATCACCCTCCGCCAATTTCAGTTCAGACGCGCGGATCTCGACACCGGCGACCGTGGCAACCACCGGATCGGCCTCATCAGCGGCGAGGCCGTGAACTGGCATGAATGCGATTGAACTCAGGAGAAGTGTGGCTGCAAGCTGCGATAGGCGCATGGATAGACCTTTCATTGTGAGGCTTTTTGGGACGGCTAGCCAAGTACCCATGGATTTTGGCCGCCTTAAGACGGACTTTAACCGCCGTTGACATCGTTCGACCCCCCTCTTATCTGTCAGCCAACCGTCCGTCCAGACGGCTTTCATGGATTGAAGGCTGGCGGGATGGCGTTTTCCAATCGACTCTCCGGTCGCAGGCCAGCGCCGGTTTTCAGCCCTGCCGCCCGTGCAGCCTCAAGAAAGGACCATAGTAATGGTCAAGTTCGGCGCTATCGCCCGTAAATTGTTCGGCTCTTCAAATGAACGCCGCATTCGAGCCTATAAGCCAAAAGTTGACGCCATCAATGCTCTGGAGCCCGAACTCCGCGCGCTGAGCGATGCCGAATTGGTTGCCCGCACGACACAGTTTCGTGAGCAGATAGCTTCAGGCACCGCGGTTGACGACCTTCTGGTTCCCGCCTTCGCAACCGTGCGAGAGGCGGCCCACCGCGCCGTCGGGCTGCGACCGTTCGATGTCCAGTTGATCGGCGGCATGATCCTCAACGAGAACGCTATCGCCGAAATGAAGACGGGCGAAGGCAAGACGTTGGTTGCCACCCTTGCCGTTTATCTCAATGCGCTCTCCGGCAAGGGCGTCCACGTCGTCACCGTCAACGATTACCTGGCGCGTCGCGACGCCGAGTGGATGGCCAGAATATATGGTTTTCTGGGCATGACCACCGGGATCGTCGTCCATGGCATGGACGACGATGAACGTCGCGAGGCCTATGCGTGCGACATCACCTATGCCACCAACAATGAACTCGGCTTCGATTATCTCCGCGACAACATGAAATATGAACGCGCCCAGATGGTCATGCGCGGCCATCACTACGCTATCGTCGATGAAGTCGATTCCATTCTGGTCGATGAAGCCCGCACGCCGCTGATCATATCCGGCCCACTTGATGACCGGTCAGATCTCTACACCAGCATCGATAAGCTGATCAGTAAGCTCGAGCCTGACGATTACGAAATCGACGAGAAGCAGCGGTCCGCAACCTTCACTGAAACCGGCACCGAGAAACTTGAAGCCATACTGGCGGAAGCCGACATGCTCAAGGGCGAATCGCTCTACGATGTCGAGAACGTCTCCGTGGTTCACCACATCAACAACGCGCTCAAGGCACACCGGCTTTTCACACGCGACAAGGACTATATCGTCAAGGACGACGAGATCGTCATCATCGACGAATTCACCGGTCGCATGATGCCCGGACGCCGCTATTCCGAAGGCCAGCATCAGGCGCTTGAGGCCAAGGAAGGCGTCAAGATCCAGCCGGAAAACCAGACGCTGGCATCAATCACATTCCAGAATTATTTCCGCATGTACTCCAAGCTTGCCGGCATGACCGGTACGGCCTCGACCGAAGCCGAGGAGTTTGGAAACATCTACGGTCTCGACGTTGTTGAAGTGCCGACCAATGTGCCAATTGCCCGTATTGATGAAGACGACGAGGTCTACCGCACCGTCGAGGAAAAATACCAAGCCATCATCGACGACATCAGGCTGTCCCGCGCCAAGAATCAACCGGTTCTGGTCGGTACCACGTCAATCGACAAATCCGAAATTCTCGCTGAATTGCTGCGCAAGGCCGACATAGCGGATTTCAAGGTGCTCAACGCCCGTTACCACGAGCAGGAAGCCTATATCGTCTCCCAAGCCGGGGTCCCCGGCGCCGTAACCATCGCCACCAACATGGCCGGTCGTGGCACCGATATTCAGCTCGGCGGCAACGCCGACATGCGCGTCGCCCAGGAACTTGGCGACATGCCTGAAGGTCCCGAGCGCGATGAAAAAGAAAAGATCATTCGGGCCGAGATAAAGGCGCTCAAGGATCAAGCGATCGCAGCCGGCGGCCTCTATATCCTGGCCACCGAACGTCATGAAAGCCGACGCATCGACAACCAGTTGCGCGGCCGCGCGGGTCGTCAGGGCGATCCGGGTCGCTCCAAGTTCTTCCTGTCGCTGCAGGATGATCTGATGCGCATCTTCGGCTCCGAGCGCATGGACAGCATGCTCAAGACGCTGGGCCTCAAGGACGGCGAGCCGATCATCCATCCATGGATCAACAAGGCGCTTGAGCGGGCCCAGAAGAAGGTTGAAGCGCGCAACTTCGACATTCGCAAGAATCTGCTCAAATTCGATGACGTGATGAACGACCAGCGCAAGGTGGTGTTCGAGCAACGCAAGGAATTGATGGACGCGGAATCCGTTTCCGAGACCATCGAGGACATGCGTCAGGACGTCATCGATGGCCTGGTCAAGCTCCACATTCCGGAGCGCGCCTATGCCGAACAATGGAATGTCGAAGAGCTCAAGAAGGGCGTCCAGGCCTATCTCAATCTCGATTTGCCGATCGAAGAGTGGGCTGCGGAAGAAGGCATTGCCGAAGACGACATTCATACCCGCATCACCGAAGCCGCTGACAAGCTGGCCAAGGAAAGGGCTGAACGGTTCGGACCTGAGGTCATGACCTATGTGGAAAAATCCGTTGTTCTGCAGACACTTGATCATCTCTGGCGTGAGCATCTGGTCAATCTCGACCACCTTCGCTCGGTCGTCGGTTTCCGCGGCTATGCCCAGCGTGATCCGCTTCAGGAATACAAATCCGAAGCGTTTGAACTGTTTCAAGCGCTGCTGGCCAATCTGCGCCAGGCCGTCATGGCGCAATTGATGCGGGTCGAAATTGTCCGCGAAGCGGCGACCACTCCAGAGCCCGAATTGCCGGAAGGCATTGAAGGCCACCATCTGGACGCCTCCACCGGAGAAGATGAGTTCAGTCAGGCAGACGCACAGTTGGCCTCTGCCGTCGTTGCTCCGGAAGACCGCGACCCGGAAGATGAAGCCACCTGGGGCAAGGTTGGCCGGAACGAGGCCTGCCCATGTGGGTCGGGCAAGAAGTACAAGCATTGCCATGGCGCTTTCTAACGTCTGACAGCTTGGATCACACACTTGCTGAATTTGAACGGGATCCGCATCTGCGGATCCCGTTTTTGTATCAACGGCCTCGCTCCGGGAAATCTGCCCGTAAAGTCGGCCAAAAGCGCTGATTTCTTCCCGTGCCTGTGTCTGCCCGGCTGCTTGCATCGGCCAAATCAACGCAACCTTTGGTCAAGAAGACAGCCTCCGCGGGTCGAAGGGCAAACCGTTTCTTAACATCGCCGTGGCAAAGTACCTGTGCAACAACAGGACAAAAGTCTGACCATGACTTTGATTGACACAGCCGGCAAAATATTGCCGCCGCGCTACGCTGCGTGGCTGATGTCGATGTTTGCGCGCTTGACCACGGTGATGGCGGCGAAAGACGAGACCAGCGCGGCCCAGCGCATGGCCATCATCGCTTTTTCCATTCGCGTTGTCAGTGCGGCGATCGCCTTTGCGTCCCAGATCATCCTGGTGCGACTGATGGGCGAATTCGAATACGGAGTATTCGTTTTCGTCTGGGTCATCGTGGTCATTCTCGGCAATCTATCCTGTCTCGGGTTCCACACCGCAGTCATTCGATTCCTGCCGCAATACCGTACCGAAGGCGCCGATGAGGCCATCAGGGGCCTGACCGCGACCGCCCGGATTTTTGCCATGGTGTCAGCGACGCTCATTGCCGCCTCCGGCATCGCGGCGATCTATCTGCTGGGTGACCACATCCAGTCCTATTACATTCAACCACTGTTCATTGGCGCCTTTGTGCTGCCGATGATCGCCCTGGGCGATGTATTGGACGGCACAGCGCGGGCCAATGGCTGGCCGGTTCATGCGCTGAGCCCGACCTACATCATACGCCCGCTGCTGATCTTGTCCTTCGTCGCCTGCGCCATTGGTCTGGGGCGTATGGCCGATGCCAACACCGCAATTCTCGCAGCACTGGCAGCGGCCTATCTGACGACGGTCATTCAGTTTGTTGTTATCACCGGCAAGCTCAAGCATCGGTTCCCGGTTCGCGGTATCCAGATTCATTTCAGAACATGGCTGATGGTGGCTTTTCCGATTTTTCTGATCGAAGGCTTCTATTTTATGCTGACCAATGCTGACGTCATCATCGTCGGCTTCTACCTGCCGCCGGGAAAGGTGGCCGTCTATTTCGCCGCCGCCAAGACCATGGCGCTGGTGCACTTTGTCTATTTTGCCGTCAAGGCAGCCGCTGCCCAGCGGTTTTCCGGCCTGGTTTCAGGGGCAGATCGTACCGCTTTGGCGGCGTTCGCCCGGCAGACCGTGCAATGGACCTTCTGGCCCTCACTGCTGGTTGGCGGTCTGGTCATCCTGGCAGGGCCGTTTTTGCTGTCGCTGTTCGGTCCGACCTTTCAGGAAGGCCACATGATCATGGTCGTGCTTTTCTGCGGCATTATCGCCAAAGCCATGATTGGCCCGGGCGAGGTGTTGTTGACCATGGCTGGCGAGCACAAGATTTGTGCCGCGATCTATGCGATTGCGCTGACCGCCAATCTCGGCCTCAATGTCATGCTTATTCCTGCCTGGGGATTGATCGGAGCAGCGACCGCCACGGCCGCGGCCATGATGATTGAGGCAAGCCTGCTCCACGTCATCATACGCCGCCGGTTAGGCATCGTCATGTTCATCGCCGCGGGTCCGGTTTCGCACCGCGAGTTTTCCGGAACGGAGGTCAGATAGACCATGGCTTCCAGTCCTATCATCCACGAAGAAGTCGCAAGCCAGGCCAATACGCTGATTGGCGAGTTCGCTGACGTCGAGACCGCCCGCCCGCTTCCCGACCGCGATATCGCCGTTGGGCGGCCAGGCAGGCATCTGGCCATCTATCCGGCGCGCGCCGGTTATGAACTGCAGGAAGAGCTTGATTTTCTGACCAACCGGGCCTTGGAGCCGAACGTCTTCTTCTCGGGCCGGTTCCTGGCTCCGGCCATGCCACGGCTTGAGGACCGGGTGGTTCGCCTCATGCTGATGCGCGATGAAACCGAAGCCCATTCGCGCATGCGCCTGATGCTGCCATTCTCCGTCGAAAAGCCCGGCTTCTCGGTCGGCGCTTCAATCATCCGGGCATGGGCCAATCCCTTCGGTCCTCTGGGAACGCCGCTGCTTGATCGCGAGGACGCGGCCGAAACGCTCGACAACATGCTTGAAGCGCTTTCAAAGCCCGAAACTGGCTTGCCCGGCATTCTGGTGCTGCCCGACATGCGGCTGGATGGCCCGGTCGCTTCCTTGCTTCGGGCTGTCGCGATGAGCCGCAACCTTTCTGTCGCGGTCACCGACGAGGCACAACGCCCCTTTCTCGAAAGCACCCTGGACGCCGACGAATATTTGGCAAAATCCATCTCCAACAAGCATCGCCACGAGATGCGCCGGCAATGGCGCCGTTTGTCCGAGCATGGCGAAGTGAGCTACGTTGTGGCGCGCCAGCCCGAGGAAATCCGATACCACCTCGAGGAATTCCTGACGCTCGAGGATTCAGGCTGGAAGGGCCGCCGCAAGTCGGCCATGGTTGCCGATCGCTACCGTGCCGCCTTTGCCCGCGAGGCAATCAACAGCCTGGCCGAAACCGACAGCGTGCGCATTCACAGCCTGGCACTCGATGGCGAAGCCATTGCCTCCATGATCGTGTTCGTCACCGCAGGCGACGCCTGGACGTGGAAAACAGCCTACAATGAGACCTATGCCCGCTATTCTCCCGGCAAACTTCTGGTCGACAGGCTGACCGAATGGCATCTGGATGATCTCAACATCCGGCGCACCGACTCCTGTGCGGTTCCGGATCATCCTGTCATGAGCCGCATGTGGACCGAGCGCGAAAGCATGGGCACCATGGTCATCGGCCTTGATCCCAGTCACGACCGCGATGTTCGTCAGGTTGCGACCCAACTCCACATCTACCGAAACACCCGAAACATTGCCCGGCTGCTGCGGGAAAAAATCCGCGGCATCGCCCGCCGCTGATCAGGCGTCGGATGCTCCTGCTGCAGCGACTTCGGCAATCGCCCTGTCTCTGAGCTCGCGCCGGATCACCTTGCCGGTGGTGGTCAATGGCAGGCTGTCGACAAATTCGATCTCGCGCGGATATTCATGCGCCGACAGCCGGGTCTTGACCCAATCGCGGACCGACACCGCCAGTTCCGCATCTGCCGTGATCCCCGGCGCCACCACCACATAGGCTTTGACGATTTCGGTGCGGATCGCGTCCGGCTTGCCGACTGCCGCCGCAAGCACCACCGCCGGATGTCCGGTCAGGCAATCCTCTATTTCTCCGGGTCCGATCCGGTATCCCGACGAGGTGATGACGTCGTCGTCGCGCCCGAAAAACGAGAAATAGCCGTCAGCATCGCGAACGCCCTGGTCCCCGGTCAGCATCCAGTCACCGATGTATTTCGCCTCAGTCGCCGCTTCATTCTGCCAATAACCCAGGAACATCACCGGGTCGGGGCGTTTGACCGCAATCTGGCCCGAGATTCCATCCGGCACGACCTTGCCCTGATCATCGATGACGGCAACCTGGTGCCCTGGCACCGGCTTGCCGATGGCGCCGCCACGGCTGACGCCCAGCTGGGCGCAGGATGCCAGCACCAGATTGCATTCGGTCTGGCCATAGAATTCGTTGATGGTCAGGCCAAGAACCCGCTGTGCCCAATCATAGGTTTCGCGGCCCAAGGCTTCGCCCCCGGAACCGATGGTGCGCAGCCGGAGGTCATGGCGAGAGAGTGGGTCCGCCACCGTACGCATGATTCGCAACGCGGTGGGCGGGATGAAGACATTGCGCACATCCATCTCGGCCATGATTCGGTAGGCCAGTTCCGGATCGAATTTTTGCGCCCTGGACGACACCACCGGCACGCCAAGCAGCAGCCCCGGCAACAGCACATTGAGCAGGCCGCCAGCCCAGGCCCAGTCCGCCGGGGTCCAGAGCTTGTCCCCCGGCTGCGGCATGAATTCATGATGGGTCTGCACGCCGGGGATATGGCCGATCAGCACCCGGTGACCGTGCAGCGCGCCCTTGGGCGGCCCGGTGGTTCCGGAGGTGAAGATCATCAGCGCCGGATCGTCCGCGCGGGTTACAACCGCGATCGGCGCATCTGAATGGCCGTTTTCCAGCGCGTCAAAGCTGACCGCATCGCTGCCCTCAATGTCATTGTCGGTGACAATGATGGTTTCGAGCGCGGTCAGACGTTCCCGGATGGCCACGACCTTGCCGAGGCCGGTCCCTGTTGTCACCAGAGCGACTGCACCCGACGCGGTCAACCGGTGTTCCACCGCCTCGACTCCGAACAACAGTGCCAATGGCACGGCGACGGCGCCGAGCTTGTAAATCGCCACATGGGCGATGGCCGTCTCAAACCCCTGCGGCAGCATCAGCGCCACCCGGTCGCCAGACTTCACGCCAAGCGATCTCAAGCCTCTGGCAAACGCATTCGAGCGCCGCGCCAATCCGACATAGCTCAACTGCGCCGGTTCTCCATCAGGATTGAAATGCTCGAGACAGATCCGGTCGGGCTCGCGCGCCGCCCAGTCATCCGACACAGCGCTGCCGATGTTGAAAAACTCCGGAACGTCCCACGAAAACCGCGAGGATATATCTTCGAGGGATTTTCCCGCAGGCAACAACATGATTGGAAATCCTTGCGCAATGGCTTTGCCCTGCCGCAGCGACCCTGCTGGGCGATAAGGCAGTACACCTGCTCAATCCCTATCAGGCGTGAAGCGCGGATTGAAGAGGTTCGGCATTTTTGCCGCAGACCTGGCTCTGCATCAGCTGAAGCTGCGCCCCGGACACAAACCCCAATGGTTGGCTCAGGATTGATGTTGATCAACACGGAGATACAGGATCTCGCTATGCTTCCACATCTTCGCCAGACTTGAGCTCCAGTCTTGTGGGAATTCATGGATCAGGAGGCTGGATGCCGAGCAGGCTGTAGATTTGAAACGGAGAAGACAAATGATTGATTTCATGAATGAAAGCAGTGGCGACACGCTTGGCATTCATGCCAGCGGCAAATTGACCAGGACGGATTATGAGACCATCCTCATTCCGCAGTTGGCGGAATTGTTCAAAGCACACGGACAGCTCAACATCGTCTTTTACATGGATCAGACATTTGAAGGCTGGGATCTCGAAGCCGCTTGGGACGACGCCTCTTATGGCCTCATGCATCGCGCTGATTTCGGAAAGCTGGCAGTGGTCGGCGGCCCCGCCTGGGTCGACCGAAGCATCAAGCTGATCGGATTTCTGATGAAGGGCGAGATCAAGGTCTTCGGTTCAGACCAACTGGCTCAAGCCTGGCAGTGGATCAGCACCTGAACTGCCACGCGAACGCCCCAATGGCCCATCCATACAATCAACCAAAGGATTTCATACTCATGCGCGAGAGCAAAGATATTTCTGAAGCAGCTCAGAGAATTCAAGCCATCGAAACAAAATTGGCAGAAAAGCTCCGGACAACATTTGGCGCCAAGACCCCGGCACCTGACGTGTCAGCAAAAGCAGATGCGATTCGCGGCAAATCGGGTGAACTCACGAAGAAGCTGACCGAAAAGGAAGGCGACGCCTGGACCGGGGTTCAGGACGAATTGAATCGCGACCTGCATGCCCTTGAAGGCGATTTTGACCATTGGGTTCAGTACCTGGACAAGCACTTCAAAGAATAGGTAATAGCCGTCGGAGGAAACTGGTTTTACTATTTTCCGACGGCGGCAGTTAACCGCGCGCGGAACCTACAGCATTGGTTTTGCTCAATTAGCCAACTGCTGCCTGGAAACCGCTCTTCGTGTCTTCTCACAATTGGAATAACAGCATCTGAGGGCGATGGTTTTTTTGCGCCATGAGCGAGTTCCCCGGGAACTCTCTCTGGCAACCATCCATGTCGGTCTAAAGCCAGTTCACGCAGACAGGCTGCGTACTGCACGAAGCTGCAAGCACGACTTTTGAAAACTGCATCAAGAAAAAATGGTGCCCCCTTCCGGACTCGAACCGGAACTCCTTGCAGAACCGCATTTTGAGTGCGGCGCGTCTACCAATTCCGCCAAAGGGGCGCCACGCCGGTCGAACCGGTACAGACGGCGGGACTATAGTCAGCGATTTGATCCGGTCAAACGCTTTTTCAACAATCCCGGCTGCAAAATACAAGATCAAATGACCCTGCCGCAAGACCTGTTTACCCGGCAAGGCTTTGCGATTAAGACCCACGGGTTGCCGCTCGACGAGAAGAAGGCGTTTCATGCTTCGCAAACTGTACAACTGGACCATGTCGCTGGCGGGCACCCGTCATGCCGAAAAGGCGCTTTTTGGCGTGTCCTTCGCGGAAAGCTCGTTCTTTCCGATTCCGCCGGACGTGCTGCTCATCCCGATGACGCTTGCCAAACCGCGAAACTGGATCCGCTTTGCGCTGATCTGCACCGTTGCATCGGTGATCGGCGCATTCGTCGGCTATGCCATCGGCATGTTCCTATACGAGAGCGTTGGAAAGTGGCTTCTGGAAACCTATGGCGCCGCCGACAAGTTCGAGAAGATTTCGCAGTGGTACAACACCTGGGGTGGCTGGGGCGTGCTGTTTGCGGCGATAACGCCGTTTCCCTACAAGGTCCTGACGATATTTTCCGGCGCCACCGGCCTCAATCTGGTCATCTTCGCCATCGTCAGCGTCATTGGCCGGGCATTCCGGTTCTTCCTTGTGACCTGGTTGCTGTCCCGCTTCGGCGAGCCTATCCGGTTGTTCATCGAAAAATATCTCGGCCTTCTTTTCACCCTGTTCATGGTGCTGTTGGTCGGTGGATTTTATGCAATCAAATATGTGTTCTGACCATGCCAGTTTCTGACCTGACCACCTCCTCCACCAACCGTGCCCGGACCATGACAGCGCTGTTTCTCGCAGTCGCCATGGCGATTGTTGTCGGCACGGCGCTCGCCTTCGAGCATATCGGCGGCTACATCCCCTGCGCCCTCTGCCTCGAACAACGCATGCCCTATTATGTCGGCGCGCCCTTGATGCTGGTCGCAGCGGTGATATCGCTGGCAGGTGGTCCATCCTGGGCTGTGCGCGGACTATTGGCAGTCGGCGGGTTGCTGATGCTGTATGGCCTTGTGCTCGGCGTCTACCACTCCGGTGTCGAATGGCATTGGTGGGACGGCCCCGCATCCTGCGCCACCTCCGCCGATGCCGTGACCAAGGATGCCGGTTCCCTGCTTGGCGATCTGAGCTCGAAAAAGCCGCCATCGTGCGATTCGGCCGCCCTGCGCGTGCTCGGTCTTTCCTTTGCCGGCTGGAACGTGCTGGCCAGTGCCGCTCTTGCCGCAATCGCCATTCGTGGCGCGCTGATCAAGCACTGAACCAACCCGGTCAGGGCTGCAGTTCGACGTCCCAGTAAAGATAGTCCATCCAGCTCTCATGCAGATGGTTTGGCGGAAACATCCGTCCGTTCTTGTGCAGATCCTGCACACTGGGGCGATACGGCTTTTGCTGCGGGATCATGCCCGCCTGCCTGGGCATCACCCCGCCTTTACGCAGATTGCAGGGCGAACAGGCCGCCACCACATTTTCCCATGTGGTTTCCCCGCCGCAACGCCGCGGGATGACGTGGTCGAATGTCAGCTCATTGGGAGATCCGCAATACTGGCATTCAAACCGGTCGCGCAGAAACAGGTTGAAGCGCGTGAATGCCGGGAATCGTGACGGTTTGATATAGGTTTTCAGACAGACCACGCTCGGCACCCGCATCGAAAAGGTCGGTGATGACACGGAGTGGTCATATTCGGCGACAATCTGCACACGGTCGAGAAACACAGCCTTGACGGCATCCTGCCACGACCAAAGCGACAAAGGATAGTAACTCAAAGGCCTGTAATCAGCGTTCAGGACGAGCGCCGGCAGTGACTGCGGGGATACAAAAATCGTCACTTTGCTCTCCTGAGCGATTGCGATTCGGCATCTGCGGAAATCATATTATGCTGGACATGACAGGCTTGTGAAGCGCCGTCTTTGAAATGGCATTCTGGCCTGTTCCAGGACCCGGTCAGTCTCCAAGTGGCGCTGCATCGCGGCGCATCACTTGCGCATAATAAGCCCAGAGCAGCCTTGCCGCCACACCGCGCCACGGACTCCAGTGTTCAGCCAGACCGGCCAGTGCGCGCGTTTGCGGCCGGACCTCCAGCCCCAGCATATGCGCCGCAGCACTTTGCAACGCCACATCGCCAGCCGGGAAAATGTCCGGATGCCCGGCGCAGAACAACAGATAGACCTCGGCCGTCCATGGCCCCAGGCCTTTGATCGCCGTCAGGCGTTTGATCGCCTCGCGCCCCTCCAGCCCGCACAGATGCTCAAGATCAAGCTCTCCGCCAAGCACCGCTTCACCGACCCGCCGCAATGTTGCGGCCTTGGCCCGCGACAGCCCCGCTGTCCGCAATTGCGCATCCGACAGTTCCAGCACCGCCGACGGGCTGATCTCGCCCGCCGCCAGTTCCAGTTTGCGCCAGAGCGCGTTGGCGCTGGCTTTGGAGACCATTTGCGACAGGATGATTTCGGTCAACGCGGCATAGCCCGGCGGTTTGCGCCGCAACGGCACCGGACCGGCGAGTTCAATGGCCCGGGCCAGTCGCGCGTCGATCTGTGCCAATGCCATCAGGCCCTCGGCAACATCGTCCATGCTGTCAATTCGACGCATAAATTGCCTTTCCGGCCCTAGCCTGCCCCGTGACGGGGGCGTTGAAAAATGACATGAAACACCATGCCCAACGTCAGCACCACCACAAACCAGGATCAGCCCACCCCGACGGTGCGGTTCGCGCCCAGCCCGAACGGTCTGCTTCATGTCGGGCATGTCCGGTCAGCGGTACTCAATTGGCGCTACGCCGCTGATCTTGGCGGCATATTCCTGCTGCGGATCGAAGATATCGACATTGGCAGAGCCCGGCCCGAATACGAGGCCGCAATTTTCGAGGATCTTGCATGGCTCGGGATTGGCTGGCCCGCACCGGTCCGGCGTCAATCCGAACATTTTGCCGACTACGAAGCAGCGTTGACGGAATTGCGCAAGCTGGACCTGCTGTATCCGGCCTTCATGAGCCGCTCGGAAGCTCAAGCCCAGGTCAGAAAAATCGAATCGACCGGTCAGTCATGGCCGCGCGATCCCGATGGCGCTGCACATTACCCCGGCGATGACCGCAACCTGCCCAGCGCCGAACGAACCCGGAGGATCGCAGACGGTGCGCCGCATGCGTGGCGGCTCGACATGAAAGCCGCCCTGAAAGGACTGGGGACCACACTGTTATGGGATGAGCATGGGGAGGGCCCCGCTGGCGAAACCGGCAAGATTGCCGCTGACCCCGCAGCCTGGGGCGACGTGGCTTTGGCACGCAGGGATTTTCCGGCAAGCTATCATCTGGCAGTCACTGTCGATGACGCCATCCAGGACATAACCGACGTCATTCGCGGACAGGACCTGTTCGCGGCGACTTCGGTCCATCGGTTGCTGCAGCAATTGCTCGGCTTGCCGGTTCCGCGATACCGGCACCACAGCCTGGTTCTCGACTCGACCGGGCGAAAGCTTTCCAAGAGCGACGGGGCCGCCTCGATCGCTTCGCTCAGGGACGAGGGGGTCACTCCCGCTGACGTCATGAACCGGGCCGGCGTGGCGGATATCAGGTTGGGCGAACCATCCGCTTGAGAATGGCAAGAATGAACAGGATCGCGAACGACACCGCGATGGCCGCCGGAATAATCATCGCCGAGGGCACGCGCCCGAACGGTATGGCATCCACCACATTCAAGCCAACGCAGAAGCCCGCCAGCAGCACGATCATGTTGCCCCACACCCCGAAACCCTGTTCTCCCAACACCGAGTTCATGGCGTTGCCGACAAAGAAGGATGCAGCGATGGACAGTGCGACAAAATACAAAACCATGTCCGAAGACAAACCAGCAAACATCAGCCAATCTCCTTTTCACCTGCGCCTTCGCATTGGAAAAAGTCTAACATGGTGAATGCCGCAGCGGTGCCCGATCATGAATCTGGCTTAATCATTAACCTTTAGAGAGCTGGACCCTGTGCCGCTTCAGAACAGGTGCGCGCCTTGAGAAGGGCGGCGTTGATTTCCGCACCCAGAATGAAGATCGCCGCAATGATATAGAGAAAGACCAGAGCGATCATGATCGACGCGAGACCTGCATAGGTTGATGCATATGTGGCGAATTGGTTGAGATAACTGGCAAATGTCAGCGCGCCGGCAATCCATGCAATGAGCGTCACGCCAATTCCCGGCATCACCTCTATCAGCTTGCGGTGGCCACAGGGCAGCCAGAGATGCGATGTGATCAGGCCGCCGACCAGAACCAGAACGGCAACCAGAATTCGCCAATTGTCCACCGCTGAAATCATCGTCTCCATCCATGGAGCGAATTGCCGCGCCAGTTTGAGCGCCAATGGCGCCAACACCAGCAGGAAACTGATCGCCATGATCACCAGCACTGCGACCACGACAAAAACCAGATCTTGCGCCCGCGTTACATACCACGAGCGGGTTTCCGTCACCCGGTAGGCGCGGTTGAGCGAGACCCGGAGCGCGCCGACACCATTGGCTGAAAAGAACGCCGCGGCGAGCACAGAAACCGTCAACAAGCCGCCACGCTCCACAGTCAGCACATTGACGACCTCACGCGAAATCGGTTCGGCGATGGATTCTGGCCAGGCATCGAAAATCAGATGAGAAGCGGTTTCGGCATAGGCATTGGCACCAAGAAAACTTGCCAGCGCCGTTCCGAAAATCATGAATGGAAACAGCGCCAGAATGATGGACAGCGCCACATGACTGGCCATCGCCCAGCCATCGTCATTGTTGAAATGGGTGACGGCGTCCACGATCACCGGCCGGATACGTTGCAATGCTTGCTCCTAGATCTTGCCGGCTATCATGCCAGTTCTTCCAATCTGCGCCGACCGGCTGCGCCGGTCCACCTGGCCTCCATTGTCAACCTTGACTGATTATGGGATTTGAAACGTCATAGGAACAGGGGCCAGTCTCACAATGAATGGTGAAAACCGAAAAAAGACGATTCTGGTGACCGGTTGCTCAAGCGGAATCGGCGCCTATTGCGCACGTGCGCTCAAGGCGGAAGGCTGGCAGGTGATCGCCTCGGCCCGCACGCCCGGTGACATCTCGAGGCTCAAGGAAGACGGCATCGAGGCGCTTCACCTTGATTACGCCGATCCGGCCAGCATTACCGATTTCTTCGAGAAGGCCATGACCGCCACCGGTGGGCGCTGCGATGCTCTGTTCAACAATGGTGGTTACGGACAGGTCGGCGCGATCGAAGACCTGCCTGTCGATGCCTTGCGCGCCCAGTTCGAGGCCAATTTTTTCGGCTGGCACGACCTGACCCGAAGGGTGATTCCGGTGATGCGGGCGCAAGGTCATGGCCGCATCGTGCAATGTTCGTCCATTCTTGGCCTGGTTCCGATGCGGTTTCGCGGCGCTTACAATGCGTCCAAACATGCATTGGAGGGCTTGTCGGTCACGCTGGCGCTCGAGTTGCAGGACTCCGGCATTCACGTCAGTCTGATTGAACCCGGTGCTATCGCCAGCGAGTTCCGGGCCAATTGCCTGCCACATCTCGAACGTCACATCGACATCGAGAACTCGGTCCACCGAAAGGACTATCAGGCCCAGTTGCGGCGTCTTGAAAAGGAAGAACGGTCAGACAGCGGCAAGCTCGGCCCTGACGCGGTCTACAAGGTCCTGAACCATGCCCTGACCGCGCCGCGTCCACGCTATCACTACCCGGTGACGCGGGCGGCGAAACTGGGTGTCATCGCCCGCAGGCTTTTGCCGGCACGATTGTTCTACCCCTGGCTGGCCGGCAAGGACTGACCAGTGGAGACAATCCGGTAAAACGCCGCAGCGCAGACAATGGACTCGGCGGGAAAACACCCTATGTTCCAACAGGAAACCGTCTTGAGGGCGGAAACTGTTCTGAGGAAAGCCGCCATGTCGTCCGTTACCTATGTCCTGTCGATCATCGTCATGCTGTCCGTGGCCGCTGTGCTGGTGCGCGGCCTCGTCAATATGGCGCGTGGCGGCAATGCCAACCTGTCCAACAAGCTGATGCAGATGCGCGTGCTCCTGCAATTCATTGCAGTCGTGCTGATTGTCGCCACGGTCTGGCTCACCGGCGGCGGCCGCTGAGACAATCCGCCTCCGATTGGCGATTTCTCTCGCAATTCAGCTCAAAAGGCTTGCGCAATGGTCAAACTCAACAAGATCTACACCCGGACCGGCGACGACGGCACCACCGGTCTGGTCGCAGGCGAGCGGCGCCCGAAATATGATCTCCGCATCGAGGCCTATGGCACTGTCGATGAAGCCAACGCCGTGATCGGCATGGTGCGACTGCACACAGCTTCCATGCCCGACCTCGACGCCATGCTGATGCGGATCCAGAATGATTGCTTTGATCTGGGCGCCGATCTGGCCACGCCCGACACCGGCAAGAAGCTCGATTACGAACCTTTGCGCATTGTCGATTCGCAAGTTGACCGGGTGGAGGCAGATATCGACACCCTCAACGCCGATCTCGAGCCGCTGCGATCATTTGTCCTACCCGGCGGAACTGCCGCTGCGGCCTATCTGCACCTTGGCCGCACCGTGGTCCGCCGCGCTGAACGATGCATGGTCGAACTGGCCGATCAGGACGGCGAGAGTGTCAGCCCGGCTGCCATCCGCTTCACCAACCGCTTGTCGGATTTTCTGTTTGTCGCCGCCCGATGGGTCAATGATCACGGCCGCGCCGATGTGCTTTGGGTTCCCGGCAAAAACCGCTAGGCTCCGCAGTCATGGCTTGAGAGCTACGCCCCGGAAAAACGGAAACCTCGCGATGTTCATTCCCCTGCATGATTCCAACGACCTAAAATATATCAAGCTGCAATGGGTCACCTGGTCACTGATCGCGATCAACGTTCTTGTCTGGATTATTACCGGACTGGCCGGCGCCGAGAGCGAATTCTCCAATGCCGCCGTTCTCGGACTGGGCTTTATCCCCTCGGTGGTCAATGACATTGCCGAGCTTCCCGCATCCATGGTCCTGGTGCCAGAGGACGCGACCTATGTCACCTACAGCTTCTTGCATGGGAACCTGCTGCATCTCGGCTCAAACATGATCTTCTTGTGGGTTTTCGGCGACAATGTCGAAGATGCCATGGGCCACATCAGGTTTCTTATATTCTATTTCCTGTGTGCCGCTGCCGGTGCTTTCATGCACGGGTTGCTGTTGCCGGAGTCCAACGGCCCATTGATCGGCGCTTCCGGCGCAGTCGCCGGCGTTATTGCAGCCTATCTCATGCTGCACCCTCGGGTTCGGGTCTGGGTTCTGGTGCTCGGCCGCATCCCACTGCCATTGCCTGCCTACATTCCGTTGTTGTTCTGGGTGGTGTTTCAGTTCTTCATGGTCGTCACCGACATTGGCGGCGAAGTGTCCTGGGGAGCTCATGTCGGCGGCATTGTCGCGGGTGCGGTTCTGGTGCTCGTCTTCCGGCGCTCGGGCGTCCCTCTTTTCGACAGAAACATCGAAACTCCGAAAGCCGTGGTCCACAAATCCCCTCAGCCGGTTGCAGAAAAAACTGCCGCTCAAGCCCCGCCCGCCAAGTGGGGTCGGTAGTCTCGACAGCAGAAAATTGACGGGGACGTAAACGTCATCTATTTCGCGGTGCAAAATATCCTGCATGGTTGCGATTGAATTCGGAGAGAAATCGCGTATCCATGTCGGCAATCGGCTATCCGGGCTGCAAGTTAACAGCCAAACACCGGATAATCGGCCCGACACCTCCGGGTTCAGGGCAAATTGGAACATGGCCAAGCACTGTGAGGCCTATCGAAGTGAGGAAGGGCAATCCGATGAAAATTCTCGTGCCGGTCAAGCGGGTGGTTGATTACAACGTCAAGATCCGGGTGAAGTCCGATGGCAGCGGCGTCGATCTGACCAATGTGAAGATGTCGATGAATCCGTTCGACGAGATCGCCATCGAGGAAGCGCTGCGCCTGCGGGAAGCCGGCAAGGCCACCGAAGTGATCGCCGTGTCGATCGGACCGGCCAAGGCCGAGGAAACCCTGCGCACCGCACTCGCCATGGGCGCCGACCGGGCAATCCTGGTTGAAGTCGACGGCATCGTCGAGCCGCTCGCTGTTGCCAAGATCCTCAAGGCCATCGCCGCCGAGGAAAATCCGGATCTGGTGATCCTCGGCAAGCAGGCGATTGATGATGACGCCAACCAGACCGGCCAGATGCTCTCGGCATTGCTCGGCTGGAGCCAGGCCACCTTCGCCTCCAAGGTCGAAATCGGCGATGGTTCTGCCGATGTCACCCGCGAAGTCGATGGCGGGTTGCAGACCATTTCGGTCAAGCTGCCGGCCATCGTCACCACCGATCTGCGCCTCAACGAGCCGCGCTACGCCTCCTTGCCCAACATCATGAAGGCCAAGAAGAAGCCGCTCGACAAGAAGACGGCGGCTGATTACGGCGTCGACACCGCGCCGCGGCTCGAGGTGATCAAGACCGAGGAACCCGGCGGCCGCAAGGCAGGCGTCAAGGTCGCTTCGGTGGCCGAACTGGTCGACAAGCTCAAGAACGAAGCAGGCGTGCTGTAAGCGCGGGAAAGGAAGATCATACCATGGCCATTCTCATACTAGCCGAACACGACCACGCCTCGCTGTCCGATCAGACCGCCAAGGCCGTCAGCGCCGCATCCCAGATTGGCGGCGACGTGCATGTGCTTGTTGCCGGCAAGGACGCCAAACCAGCAGCCGATGCAGCAGCCAAGCTCGACGGCGTCTCCAAGGTGCTGCTGGCCGAAGGCGATGAATACGCCAACCGGCTTGCCGAACCGCTGGCCGCTCTGGTTGTCTCGCTTGCGGGCGACTACGACACGCTGATGGCGCCTGCGACAACGTCGGGCAAGAACGTCATGCCGCGGATTGCAGCGCTTCTGGATGTCATGCAGATCTCCGACATCATCGAGGTGATCTCGGTCGACACGTTCAAGCGTCCGATCTATGCCGGCAACGCGCTGCAGACCGTCAAGTCGAGCGATGCCAAGCGCGTCATCACGGTGCGCACGGCCACCTTCTCCGCTGCCGGCGAAGGCGGATCAGCCTCGGTTGAAACCATTGCATCTGCCGGCGATCCGGGCCTGTCCTCCTTCGTCAAGGATGCGATTGCCACCAGCGATCGTCCGGAACTGACCTCTGCCAAGATCATCATCTCGGGCGGACGTGCGCTTGGATCATCGGAAAAGTTCCAGAGCGTCATCCTGCCGGTGGCCGACAAGCTCGGCGCCGCCGTTGGCGCATCCCGCGCCGCGGTCGATGCGGGTTATGCCCCCAATGACTGGCAGGTCGGCCAGACCGGCAAGGTGGTTGCCCCGGATCTCTACATTGCCTGCGGCATTTCAGGTGCCATCCAGCACCTGGCCGGCATGAAGGACTCCAAGGTCATCGTCGCCATCAACAAGGACGAGGAAGCGCCGATCTTCCAGGTCGCCGACTATGGTTTGGTCGCGGATCTGTTCGAAGCACTCCCCGAACTCGAAAAAGCGCTTTGAACCACTAGAATTTGACGGCAAGATCAATGGCCGGGCTGGACGTCTCCACCCCGGCCATTTAGGTTCGTAGCCTGGGCACACTCATGTCAGTGCACACGGCAGCATCCTAAATTCAGTCAGGTGGGACAAATGGGCAACCAGATCAAGAGTGTTGGCATTATCGGCGCAGGCCAGATGGGTGGCGGCATAGCTCATGTCTGCGCCATGGCAGATTACGATGTCTACGTTCATGACGTGTCGGCGGACAAGCTTCAGACAATGCTCGCCACCATCAGCGGCAATCTTGCAAGGCAGGTCTCCTCCGGCAAGACCACGGAAGCAGAGCGCGAAGCAGCACTGGCCCGAATCCACCTGTCCCCGGAAATGTCCGGACTGGCGGCCATGGACATGGTCATTGAAGCCGCGACTGAAGACGAGACGGTCAAGCGCAAGATCTATCAGCAGCTCTGCCCGGTTCTCAATCCCGAGGCGCTTCTGGCCACCAACACCTCGTCGCTGTCGATCACCCGCCTTGCCTCTGCGACCGACCGGCCCGAACGCTTTATCGGCATTCATTTCATGAATCCGGTCCCAGTGATGAAACTGGTGGAACTTGTGCGCGGCATCGCCACCGAAGACACCACCTTCAAGACCGCCCGCGCCTTCATCGACACACTCGACAAGACGATCACCGTCGCCGAGGATTTTCCCGCCTTCATCGTCAACCGCATCCTGCTGCCGATGATCAACGAGGCAATCTACACGCTCTATGAGGGCGTCGGGTCGGTGGTAGCCATCGACACCGCCATGAAGCTCGGGGCCAACCATCCGATGGGACCGCTGCAACTGGCCGATTTCATCGGGCTCGACACCTGCCTGTCGATCATGCAGGTCCTCCATGACGGGCTATCGGATTCGAAATACCGGCCCTGCCCGCTGCTGGTCAAATATGTCGAAGCCGGTTGGCTTGGCCGCAAATCCGGTCGCGGCTTTTATGATTACCGCGGCGACGTTCCCGTCCCTACACGGTAAAATTCTCGATGAAAGCAAATACCCTCCGCCGCGGGATGAACCTGTGGCCGCCGCTGCTGTGTGCCGGGATCAGGATTCGCTGCATCAGCGAAGATTTCCGTGCCGTCGATGCCGAATTGCGGGAACGATTCTACAACAAGAACTATGTCGGCTGCCATTTCGGCGGGTCGCTTTTTGCCATGACCGATCCATTCTGGATGTTGATGGTGATGCGCAATCTCGACCGCAGCTACACCGTCTGGGACAAGTCGGCTGAAATCGTGTTCTTGAAGCCCGGACGCGGCACCGTCTCGGCAAGTTTCCGGCTCACTGATGCCATGCTCGATGACATCCGCGCCAACACCGAGGCCGAGGGTTCCAAATGTCTTCAGGCCTATTCTGTCGATATCATTGATGGTGACGGCGACGCCGTGGCACGGGTCAGCAAGACCCTGCACATTCGCCGCAAATCTGACACGCGAAGCCGTATCGGCGGCTGACACTGCTGGCATTTTCGTTAAGCGCCTCGATAAAGCAGACATCCAACTTGCCCCATTAATATAAAACATCTTGAATATGCAATTCATATGCGCTATATGTTGATGCAAGTGAAGCCGCCGGACGTCCGACGGCGCGGGCCGGGCCCGGTATGTAGCGAAGGATATGAAAATGGGACTTGATCGTACGATATTTGCATTCGCGGGATTTATGGTTCTTGTGTCCGTGGCTCTTGGCGTCTATGTTTCGCCCTACTGGCATTTGCTGACAGTCTTCGTGGGCCTGAACCTGCTCCAGTCTTCGTTTACCGGCTTCTGCCCCGCAGCCATGATTTTCAAGAAAATCGGCGTGAAGCCAGGTTGCGCCTTCAACTGACGGCTGGAATTCCAAAACAGAACAGAATCACTTGGGCGTGGCCGGAATTTCCTGGCTGCGCCCTACTCATTTCAGCCCGCCTTGAGCGCCGCAGCCAGCGCCTTGGCGTCGTCGCTGGCCCATTCCGCCGGTCCGTTCATCGCGCCCAGCATGCAGCCATCCTTGCCGATCATCAGCGTCACCGGCAGTCCGAAGGCGAGGCCTTCTTTCTTCAGCGTGTTGAACACTCCCATCGACTCATCGCGGTAGAGCCCGAGATTGGAGACGCCGATTTCCTCCAGAAAGCCTTTCGGCTTGGCCACATCGCCAGTGTCGATATTGATCGCCAGCACCTTGAAACCATCATCACCCAGTTCCGACTGCAATTCCGACAGGGCCGGCATTTCGGCACGGCAGGGCGCGCACCACGTCGCCCAGAGATTGACCAGCATTGCCTGACCGGAAAAATCCGCCAGACTCATCTCGGCGCCATCCGCTGACGTAAATTTCAACTCCGGAAGCACGATCGGAACCTCCCGGATCGCCATCGCAGCCACCTCTCCCTTTGCCAGTGGCTTGAGCCGGGCAAGGATCTCCGGATCCGCCTTGCATTCCACTTCTGCCGCAGATGCGAGACTTTCGGTCCGTGGCGCATTGCCAGAGGGTGATGCTTTCCAGTATATCCCGGCAGCCCCCACCAAGACGCCCAAGGCAATTGCGATTGCGACGAGGGCGCCGGTGGACAGGTGGGTGCGCGATTGGCTCATGACAAACTCCAAGGCAGGCTCATGTCGACAGATAATGACAAACAGGCGTCAAACCAGATGTGGGGCGGCCGATTTGCCTCCGGGCCCGATGCCATCATGGAGGAAATCAACGCCAGTATCGATTTCGACCGCAAGCTCTATACCCAGGACATTCGCGGATCCCTCGCACATGCGGCCATGCTTGCCAAGACTGGCATAATTTCGAGCGAAGATTGCGACAAGATTTCTCACGGATTGAACACGATCCTGTCAGAGATCGACGAAGGCCGCTTTGTCTTCTCCCGCCAGCTCGAAGATATTCACATGAATATCGAATCGCGGCTGGCCGAGCTGATCGGCCCGACCGCCGGACGGTTGCACACCGCGCGCTCGCGCAATGACCAGGTCGCACTCGATTTCCGCCTCTGGGTCAAGGAAGAGCTTGTCCGCACCGAGGCAGCTCTGACCCGGCTGATTACGGCGTTTCTGGACAAGGCGGAACTGCATGCAGACACCGTCATGCCCGGTTTTACCCATCTTCAGTCGGCGCAGCCGGTCACCTTCGGCCATCACTGCATGGCCTATGTCGAAATGTTCGGCCGTGACCGTCAGCGCGTGCGCCATGCCATCGAGCATATGGACGAGAGCCCGATCGGCGCCGCAGCGCTTGCCGGCACCGGTTTTCCCATCGACCGCGACATGACGGCCAAGGCTCTCGGTTTCCGCGAGCCCACCCGCAATTCGATCGACACGGTGTCGGACCGCGACTTCGCGCTCGAATTCCTGTCGCTTGCCGCAATCTGCGCGGTGCATCTGTCGCGGCTGGCCGAGGAAATCGTCATCTGGTCGACGCCGCAATTCGGCTTTGTGCGGCTTTCGGATTCTTTCTCCACCGGCTCGTCGATCATGCCGCAGAAAAAGAACCCCGACGCGGCCGAACTGGTGCGCGCCAAGACCGGACGCATCAACGGCTCGCTGGTGGCACTTCTGACCATCATGAAGGGGCTTCCGCTGGCCTATTCAAAGGACATGCAGGAAGACAAGGAACAGGTCTTTGATTCTGCCGAGAGCCTGGAGCTGTCGATTGCCGCAATGACCGGCATGATGCGCGACATGGAAATCCGGGCCGACCAGATGCGCAAGGCCGCCGGATCGGGCTATTCGACAGCCACTGATCTGGCCGACTGGTTGGTGCGCGAGGCAGGCCTTCCGTTCCGCGACGCCCATCACGCCACCGGACATGCGGTAGCGATGGCCGAGAAAAAAGGCTGTGAGCTGGCCGAATTGTCGCTCGGTGACCTGCAGAGCATCAATCCGGCTATCACCGCAGGCATTTTCGATGTTCTGACCGTCGACGCCTCCGTCGCCAGCCGGCAGAGTTTTGGCGGTACCGCACCCTCTCAGGTCCGCAAGCAGATTGCCTGGTGGCGCGCGCGCAACTGAAACCCGCAGACAAAGCGGGGTGCACTTTGCGCCGAAAACTTGTATGTAGGCCACCGCGCTCTGGAAAATTACAAGCCATCGTGAGGAACAGCAAATGACGACCGGTCCCTGGATCAAAACGATATGCGCAATGTCCCTGCTCGGCATAGTCCTCACCGGCTGTGGCAAGAAGGGTCCGCTTGAGCGCCCTGGTGTGACGGTTGTGCCGGCGAACACCGCCGACGAAGCCTCACCCGCACCAGTCAGGGAACGGCGTTTCATCCTTGATGGTCTTCTCGAATAGGCATCCCCCAGTGAACCATTTTGAATATCGCGACGGCATTCTACACGCTGAAGGCGTCAGTCTGCCTGACATTGCAGCCCAGGTCGGCACCCCGTTCTATTGCTATTCGACCGCCACCCTGGCCCGGCACTACAAGGTGTTTTCCGGCGCATTCTCCGACATCGATTCGATGGTCTGCTACGCCATGAAGGCCAATTCCAACCAGGCCGTCATCAAGACACTGGCGCGCCTTGGATCCGGTGTTGACGTGGTTTCCGAAGGTGAGCTGCGTCGTGCCCTGGCGGCAGGCATTCCGGCCTCGAAGATCATGTTCTCGGGCGTAGGCAAGACCGTCCGCGAAATGGACGCGGCCCTGGCCGCCGATATCTATTGCTTCAACATCGAATCCGAGCCCGAACTCGAAGTGCTCAACGCCCGGGCGCTGGCAGCGGGCAAGATTGCGCCGATTTCCTTTCGCATCAATCCCGATGTCGACGCCAAGACCCATGCCAAGATTTCGACCGGAAAGAAGGAAGACAAGTTCGGCATTTCCTGGAAGCGGGCCCCGGCGGTCTACAAATATGCCGCAAGCCTTCCCGGCGTGCGCGTCACCGGCATCGACATGCATATCGGCAGCCAGATCATCGATCTGCAGCCCTTCGATGACGCGCTGAAGCTGATGGTCGACCTCATCACTGCGCTGCGCGCTGATGGCCACACAATCGATCATTTCGACATTGGTGGCGGCCTTGGCGTGCCCTACCGTGACGACAACCTGCCACCGCCGGATCCGGATGCTTATGGCCAAATGGTCAAGGCCCGGCTGCGTGATCTCGGCTGCAAGGTGATTCTCGAACCCGGCCGCTTGATCGTCGCCAATGCCGGCGTGCTGGTCACCGAAGTCATCTACGTCAAGGATGGCGGCGACAAGACATTCGTCATTGTCGATGCGGCAATGAACGATCTGATTCGGCCGACGCTCTATGAAGCCTGGCATGAGATCCGTCCGGTCCGCCTGTCAGCTGCCAGCGCCCCGCGCATTCGCGCCGATATCGTCGGCCCGGTCTGTGAAAGCGGCGATTACCTTGCCAGGGACCGGGAAATGGCCGAGCCCAAAGCCGGCGATCTGATCGCCGTCGGGTCGGCCGGTGCCTATGGCGCGGTGCAGGCGGGAACCTACAACACCCGGCTGCTTATTCCCGAGGTTCTGGTCCACGGCGATCGCTTCCATGTTGTTCGCGAGCGCCCTTCCTACGAGGATCTGATCGGCATGGATTCACTGCCGGCCTGGCTCGACTGAACCGGGCGAACCGTTTTTCCGGCATTTTACCAAACTCACTTTTTTATCACAGGCCTCGCCTTGGCCGCAAAGACTGCTATCTTCATCTCTGACGCTGAAGGAAAACGAGATGGCAGACAGACCTGACAGTAAGGGACCCGCTCCAGACAGCCCTGAGGATGCCCGTCGCTCGGTCGCCTTTGGCCGCCTGCGCATGCGGTTCAACCTTTCACTCGGCCGCCTCGTCACCCTTGCGGCCCCGCTGCTGGGCCTTACCGCATTGTATTTTTCTTTCTCCTGGTTCGGGCTGTTCAGGATCGTCCCGGATTGGTTGCGGCTCACACTTCTTGGCCTGTTTGGCCTTGGGTTTCTGGCATCGCTGTGGCCATTGAAACGCTTTCGGTCCCCCGGCCGCGCGGAAATCGACACAAGGCTGGAAGCGGAAAACCGCATCGCCAATCAGGCGATCGCCACCCAGGACGACAGGTTAGAGGCAACCGACCCATTGGCACGCGCCCTGTGGGAAGAGCATCGCCGCCGCATGGCGCAGAAGATCGGAACGCTTGAAACCGGGCTTCCCCGCTCGAGCCTGCCCGCGCGCGACCCCTGGGGCATCCGCGTCGCGATTGCGCTCACGCTGTTCGTGGCGTTCGGCTATTCTTTCTCCGGCAGTGCCGGCAGGCCGGGCGATGCCTTTGTCAGCCATGCACACAACAAATTACCGGATGTCCGCATCGACGCCTGGATCACTCCGCCGCCCTATGTCAATCAGGCTCCGATCTTCCTCACCGGCCTTGAACGAGAAGCGGGCGTTCCTGTCGACGCCATCGACGGCAGCGAAATCACCATCCAGGTTGGCGGCGGCACAGACGCCGATGCAGCGGTCAACTGGGGTCCGGACGAGGCCTCACTGAGCCAGATCGAGCAATCCGAGACAGCCGCCACTGGCAGGACAACACCGGTCGGTGCGGCGACCTGGGCGTTCAAGCCGGATGCCGATGGCCTGCTCGAGGTCAGCGCCGGCAGATCCTCAGCCGCTTTTTCCATTCACCTGATCCCCGACGCACCGCCGGTTGCCGCATTTGTCGAAACCCCGCGCCGTGCCGTCAATGGTGCGCTGGAGCTCGACTATACGCTGTCCGATGATCATGGCATCGCCCGGGCCGAGGCCGAAATCATCCCCGCCGGGGATCCCGCCCCCGACGCCCGGCCATTGTTTGATCCGCCCAAATACCGGCTGTCGCTGCCAAGGCGTTCGTCCGAGGACAACCGTGCCGTGTCGAGCCATGATCTGACCGAGCACCCCTTGGCCGGACAAAAGGTCAAGATCACGCTCGTTGCTACTGACGGCGCCGGGCAGGAAGGCCGCAGCGAAACGCTTGAAACGGTTCTTCCCGGACGGCGGTTTTCAGAACCCTTGGCCGCTGCAGTTGTCGAGCAGCGTGGCGTTCTCGCATTGGACGCCAACAATCTGCTCCGGGTCTTCGATCTGCACGATGCGCTGAAAATCGCGCCTGAAGAGACCATTCCCAATCTCACCCATTACCTGCTGCTGCAATCAATCCGGGGCCGGCTGGAAAACGCCCGCAGCGATGAAGACCTGCGCGCCGCCATCGACTACATGTGGGGCGTCGCCCTGCAGCTTGAGGATGGCGACCTGTCGCTGGCGGAGCGGCGCCTGCGCGATGCCCAGAATGCGTTGGCCGAAGCGCTGGAAAACGGCGCCAGCGACGAAGAGATCGCCCAACTGATGGACGAGTTGCGCGAGGCGATGCAGGACTACCTGCAAGAACTGGCCCGCCAGAACCCGGCCAACCAGAATGGCCAGAACCAGCAGGCCATGCCGGAAAACATGCTGCGCCAGCGCGACCTCGACAACATGCTCGACCAGATCGAGAACCTGGCCCGTTCCGGCGCCCGCGACCAGGCCCAGCAGATGCTGCAGGAATTGCAGCGCATGATGAACAACATGCAGGCCGGCAGGCAGCAACGTCCCCAGCAGCAAGGTGGACCAATGCGCCAGCAGATGGACAAGCTCGGCGAACTGATGCGCAAGCAGCAACAATTGATGGACGAGACCATGCGCGCAGACCGGGATCGCCAGAGCCAGCCCGGCGAGGGTCGCGACCGCCAGCAGCAACAGGGCCAGCAGCAGCCCGGAGACGGTCAGGATCAGGGACAGGAGGGCGAGGGCGCCCAGTCACTCGAGGACATGCTTGGCGCGCTGGGTCGCAGCCAGCAGGAGCTTCGTGACGCACTCGGACAATTGCAAAGTGATCTCGAAGGAATGGGCATCCAGCCGTCGGAAGGCTTTGGAGAAGCCGGCGAAGCCATGGGCGATGCGGCAGGCAACCTCCAGCAAGGAGAATCCGGTCAGGCACTCGGTGATCAGGGCCGCGCCCTTCAGGCGTTGCGCCAGGGCGCCGAAGACATGATGAACCAGATGATGCAGGCAATGGGCGACCAGCAAGGCGAAGCCGAGGGTCAGGGACCTGACCGCAATGGCAACCGCTCCGCCGATGACCGCGATCCGCTTGGCCGGCCGCGCTCAACCACCGGTCCCGATTTCGGCAGTCGGGTCAAGGTCCCTGACGAGATCGACATACAGCGTGCCCGGGAAATCCTCGACGCCATACGCAAGCGCCTTGGAGATCAATTGTCTCCCGACCTCGAAAAACGTTACTTGGAACGGTTGCTGGACTTGAAATAAGGAAGCGTCAGGCTGCTTGTTTGATCAACGCATCAGCCACTGCCTGGCGGATCTGCGGCAGGGTGAATGGTTTTTCCACCACGTCCACCACAATGCGCATCAGCGGTTCGGCTCGCTCGCGCTGTTCTGCAAAGCCTGTCATCAGCAGGATCGGCATCTGGGGGACCAGTTCCGCAGTGGCGGTCGCCAGCGCAATACCGTCCATGATCGGCATGCGGATATCGGACAGCAGCAGATCGAAGCCCTCCGCCTGCAGATAGTCCAGCGCTTCAGCACCGTCTCCGGCTTCGACAACTTCATGCCCGTCTATTACAAGTGCGCGGGCAACAAAGCGCCGCAGCGACTCTTCATCTTCGGCAATCAGAATTCTCGACATTTTCATGCTCCCGGGGCCTGCCCTGTCAGATCGGACGAGATCTGGACCAGCGCTTGCGCGCCATTATAAGGCTACCGCGCTTGTCCATCACCGATGGTAACGCACTGCGACATAGCCGTTTCAAACAACCTATGATTTGAAACTTGCCGCAACATGGACTGAATATAGCGCGAATGCGGCCAAAAAACCACGCAGGGCTCAGGCGTCGCCCTTGACCACTCCGACAAACGGCAGCTCACGGAAGGCATAAGCCACATCCATGCCGTAGCCGACAACGAAATAGTCCGGGCATTCGAAGCCGACATAATCAGCGTCAAGCGTGCCCTCGCGGCGCGACCGCTTGTCCAGAAGCACGGCGATATCGACATGATTGGCGCCACGCTCGTACATCAGGTCGCGTGCAAACCTCAGGGTCCGGCCCGATTCGAGTATGTCGTCGATGAGCAGCACATCGCGGCCCTTCACGTCGCTGTCGATATCCTTGATGATCTTGACACCTTGGCTCGTGGTTCCACGGCCATAGCTCGACAGGGTAATGAACTCGACCTCCGGCTCAAGTCCGGCATCGTGCAAAGCCCGAATCAGATCCGCGGCAAAAATGAAAGATCCCTTGAGGATGGAAATGACCAGCAAATCCTTCTTCGGATTGGCGGCGATCTCGACGGCCATCGTGCGATTGCGCTGGGCAATCACCTCGGGCGTGAACAAGGGCTCGATGATTTTTCCGCGCACTACCGGCATTCGCGCTCTCCAAGAAGTTCGGTCAACATTGCCGCACTGTCCTAGAGCCCTTTGCTTTCAAATGAAAGCCGTTTGATCCGTGCCCGGTGCAAGCAGAATAACTTACCCGCCGTTGGGGCGTATCATCAAAATGGAGCCGGCACGCTCAATCCGGGCCGGCCGCGCCTTTGGAGCCGTGAATCCTGCACTGGCAGGGCCGGTCTTCTTGTCTGCAACTGCCGATGTCACCACAGGGTCCGGTAACAGCGTTGCCCTGTCGTTGATCGACCGCACCGATACGGCCGTCGCCGGTGCCGTTACGCCCGGCATACTGGCAACACGTTGCTGCACCAACGCATGCCCGCCTGCCATCCAGAATATGGCGGCGGTGGCTGCGCACAGTGTCAGCATGAAGGTAGGCGTCGCCATTGGATGTCTGGCTTGGCCGGTTGTTGAAGATGATCGACTGCCGCTGAACACGCCAAGCCGTTCGCTCCGGTCCGCAGTTTGGCCGCCAATGCCGTCAACAGGTGCGAAATCGCGCGGGAACGGACCAAGTGCCGAAGATTCTGTGAGTCTGGATTTGAAAATGCCGCTGGGGTCAGCGCTGGACCGTTTGGAAGACACGGTGCGCCTGCCATCGACCGTTTCAAAGCAGGCATCCTCGACATCGCGTCTACGGGGCACGTGCGCTTTGCGTTTCCGGTCCGGCATCAGTAAATCGCCGGCCTTTGGCTCGATAGCATGTGACATTCGGCCTGAAACGCCCATCAGGCACCCCTTTTCTGCCACTGTCATGCAGTAGGCATTGAAACATCTCTTACCGATGCGTAAACGGAAATGGTTAATGCTTGGCGAACAGGCCTCGTAGACAGTCGGTTCGTCCGGCTTCTTAACTCGGCATTAACCATGCCCGGCGACTGTGCGCATTGGCCACCGCGACAGGAATTAACCGTTGATCCATTTTGAAAACGTCGGGCTGCGCTATGGTATGGGGCCTGAGGTCCTGCGCGACCTGACTTTTGACATCCCGAAAAAATCCTTCCAGTTCCTGACCGGCCCGTCAGGCGCAGGCAAGACGACGTTGATGCGTCTTCTGTTCATGTCGCTTAAGCCGACACGTGGACTGATTCGCATGTTTGACCGGGATATTGCAGTCATCCCCGGCGAGGACCTGCCTTTGTTGCGGCGGCGAATCGGGATTGTCTTCCAGGATTTCCGGCTGCTTGATCACATGACCACCTATGAGAATGTCGCCCTGCCGCTCAGGGTGCGCGGCAAGGATGAGTCGAGCTACCGCTCGGACGTCATCGAACTGCTCAAATGGGTCGGTTTGGGTGAGCGCATCAATGTGCTGCCACCTGTGCTGTCAGGCGGAGAGAAACAGCGCGTGGCCATCGCCCGCGCCCTGATCGACCAGCCCGAGATCCTGCTTGCAGACGAACCCACCGGCAATGTTGACCCACCAATGGCACAACGCCTGCTCAATCTGTTCATCGAACTCAACCGGCTCGGCACAGCCGTTGTCATCGCCACCCATGACCTGAGCCTGATGGACCGGGTCAACGCACGCCGGATGATTCTCTCTGAAGGGCGGCTCGACATTTATGACTGAGCGCGCTTCGACCAAAAGCGATACCGGCAAAAAGGAGCGTCTGGTTGCCCTGCGGCCAATGGCTCCCATCGTACCGCCAATCAATGTCTCTGGACGCGCGTTGATGGTGGTGATTGCCATCATGTCATTCCTGTGCGCCATCACCCTTGGTGCAGTCACCATGGTGCAGGAAAAAGCCGAGGCCTGGCAGGGCGACATTTCCCGCGAAATCACCATCCAGATTAAGCCCGTCGATGATCTCGACATGGAGGCGGCACTGACCGAGGTGCGCAGCATAGTCCTGTCCTTTCCCGGCGCGCTGACCGCAGAAATTGTCGATCGGGCCTCGACGGCCCGACTTCTCGAACCATGGCTGGGCGAAGGTTTCGACATGGACGAGTTGCCGGTGCCGCGCCTTGTCATCGTCACCATCGATGAGACAGCGCCACCGGATTTCGCAATCATTCGACAAAACCTTGCCGACGCCGTGCCCGCGGCAACGCTGGATGATCATCGCGCCTGGGCTGGCCGGTTGATATCGATGGCGCGAATCACCGTCTTCATCGGCGTCGGAATCCTGTCGCTGATGTTTGCGACCACGATGCTGACGGTGATATTTGCGACCCGTGGCGCCATGGATGGCAACCGCCATATCGTTGAAGTGCTGCACTTTGTTGGCGCGGAAACACGATTCATTGCTTCCGAGTTCCAGAAGCGCTTTCTGCTCATCGGCATGAAGGGCGCCGCCGTCGGCGGCGGCACCGCGGCTGCAGCCTATGTCTTGCTTGGTGTGTGGCAGAGCAACACCATGGCCACAGTGCTCAATGACCAGGTCACTGCCCTGTTTGGACGGTTTACATTGAGCAGCGCCGGTTATTTCGGCATCATTGGCATTATCATACTGATCTCCGCCATGACCGCTATCACCACCCGGCTGACCGTTATCCGCACCATTCGGGAGATCGACCGGCAGCGCGCCGATCCATCCTTGGCAGAAATCGGATGACTGCCCGGTTTTTGCCGCAAATCCGACTGGTCCTCGCCGGAATCTCGGAGTATTCATGCGTCATGAGCGTGGAAACCGCACCGCCCGAACCGGTAAAGCCGGCAATCGTCAAGACTGATGCAATTCACCGTCTCCGGCGGGTGGGTCACCATGGCCTGCGCATTGTCACCATCACGGCAATCGTTGCCATTGCCTTGGCAGCAATGGGGTTTTTCCGTTTCACCGATACCATCGCCGAGCTCAAGGCGACAGGAACCCCGGGTGAGGTTGACGCGATCGTCGCTCTGACCGGCGGGTATCAGAGAATCGATCAGGCCCTGGAACTGCTTGAAAAGGGCGTCGGCGACCGGCTTTTGATCTCCGGCGTCAACCCGACCACCACCGGCACAGCGCTGCGTCGCGCCACCGGAGCCGAACTGGCGACATTCAACTGCTGTGTCGACATCGGTTATGAAGCGCTCGACACCATCGGCAATGCCAACGAAACCGCCGGGTGGATCCGTCAGCGCGGCTACAGCCGCATCCTGGTTGTGACCAACAATTATCACATGCCGCGCAGCCTGATGGAACTTTCGCAGGCGAGTCCGGATGTGACTTTCATCGCTTATCCAGTCACCCATTCCGACCTGAAAACAGAGACCTGGCTGACCGATCCGGTCGCATTGCGCACCTTGATGGTCGAATACGCCAAATATTCGCTTGCCCGGCTGCGCAACTGGAGCGGCGCCAAAACAGCAAGCGGCCTTCGCGCCGATGCTGGCGGAAAAACTCCGGTTGCGGCTAGAATGTCGTACGATTGATCGGGTGACAATCCGGCTTGCAGTTATTTTCCGGACCGGCAGGTTTTCGACGGCCCACCAATGGTGTAACCGGGGTCCAGGGTTCCGGCGCAAGCACTGACGGAGCCGACCATAAATCCGGATGCCGCCATGATTGTTCTCAGGTCCATACTCTTCAACATCGCGTTCTACATAAATCTGATCGGACGCATGATCGTGTTCTCGCCCTATTATTTCCTGGCGGATCGCAAGACAGCTTGGAACGTACCGAAAAACTGGGCCCTGGCCAACCACTGGCTACAGGATAAAATCGTCGGCACCACCTTTGAAATCGAGGGTCTCGAGAACATCCCGGAAGGTGGCTATATCTTCGCGCCCAAGCACCAGTCGTTCTGGGATGCCTATGCGCTGCTGCCATGGCTTGATGACCCGGTCTACATTGTCAAACGCGAGCTCGGCTGGATTCCGCTTTTCGGCCAGTACATCTTCAGAATGAGGATGGTCCCGGTCAATCGCGGCGCCAAGGGCAAGGTCATGGCCGAAGTGCTCGAACGCACCAAACGCGAGATCGAAAGCGGCCGCCAGTTGATCATCTATCCGGAAGGCACCCGCCGCCCGGCCGGCGCACCGCCGAACTACAAATATGGCATTGCCCGGCTTTACCGCGATCTCAAGGTTCCGGTGGTGCCTGTCGTCATGCATCCAGGTCTGTTCTGGCCGCGGCGCAAATTCCTGCGTTTTCCCGGACATTTCAAGGTTCAGATCCTGCCGCCGATCGAACCCGGAATGGGTCCGGACGCGTTCATGAAAAAACTGATGGACGTGATGGAAACCGCCAGCGACAAACTGCTTGTCGAAACGATCAAGGCCAATCCGCAGGTTCCCTTGCGTGAAGACGCCCGCCGCAGGTTCGCCGAACTCGAAGCTATGGCTTCAGACGCGGCCGCGCACTGACTGGTCCGGCCGCTCAGCAATCCTGATCTGGTCGGCGATTCCCTCCAGATGAGGGTCGTGAATTCCGAGTGTCTTGAGATGGTCGGCCGTATTGACCACATAATCCTCGTTCGGGCCGGATTGTCCTACCGCGCCCGACACCCGCAACACGGCATCGTCAACCGATAGAGCACCGGCATATTGGTCGTGGCAGCGGTCGACCACATAGGTCACGGCGCGAACGTCATGTCCGGTCTCAAGCCGAATTTTGCGATTCGTCTCGACATAGACCTGTGTCACCAGTTCACGCTCACGCAGATAGGCCAGCACTGCATTGCGGTTTTCCGGCCGTATCCGGAAGGCAACCCCGTGGCAGGATCCGCCGCGATCAAGTCCAAGCACCAACCCCGGACGCTCCGGCGTGCCACGGTGCACAAAGGAACGCACGCACAGCGCCCGGTGATGACCGAACAGTCTCGCCTGTCGGGTTTCCTCATGGTCAAAGCCCGGACGCCACATCAGCGATCCGTAGCCAAACACCCAAAAATCGTCCATATCCGAACCCATGTTATCCAGCGCGGTGACTGCACGCCGCTAAGCAAAATTCAGTTTCAGACCACGCGCCCGGTTGACCAAAGTTGATTCGGCTTTCGCACCAGCGTCTTGGCCGTCATTCCGGCTGTTCATGCAGGGCGCACAAGGAGAACGCAATGCCATCCACTTCGTCTGGCTCATCATCATCGCGAAAATTCGGCTGGCTCGCTACAGCGATTGTCGGCGGAATCCTGCTCTGGACGGTTGGCTGGTTCCTCTTCGCCGCCAGGATCATTGATCATCTGCCGACGGCGTTGGCGGAAATGACCGGCGCAAATGCCACCGCCGACTGCGTCACTGCCGACATCCGTGGATATCCCTTCCGCTTTGGCGTGTTCTGCGACGCCATGTCCTATGCCAATCCCGCCGATGGCGTCACCGCCACGACCGGTGCATTTCGCTCGGCGGCGCAATTCTACAAGCCCGGCCATATCGTCGCCGAAATCGACGGTCCATTGTCATTCTCGGCGCCGGGAGTTGACGCCCACGTCGACTGGCAGGTGCTGCAGGCAAGCGTCCATGCAGCCATCCACGGACTGAACCGCGGATCCCTCGATGGCCGCAACATCAGTTTCGATATTGACGGGATCGTGCTGGCGCAGAAATTCTCGTTGCAGGCTGACCGGATCACCGCCCATGCCCGCCGCAGCGGAACTGACCTTGATATCGCGGCCTATGGCGAGTTGCTTCAAACGAGTCTCGTTGCCGGACAGATTGCGGACAAAGTCACGCTCGAAGCGACCCTTGCCGGCCAGTCCGGCCTGCTCGACAGGCCTTACACCGGCCCCATAGGTACTGTTGAAACACAGATCCATCGTCTGTCGATCGAACTTGATAAATCCTCATCCCTGGAAATTTCCGGTCCGGTCCAGATCGGAAGTGATGGCCGGTTATCCGGCGCCCTGCAACTGACAGTGCGCAACCAGCAACGCTTCACCGAGCTTGCAGCGGGTTTCGACCCGGCGCTCGCAAATTCGCTCGGCCAGTTCGCACCGTTGCTCTCCGCGCTGGATACAATCCCCGGCGATGACGGCATAACCTTGCCACTGACACTTGACGACAACATGGTCTCGCTGGGCATGTTTCCGCTCGGCAGATTACCTGATTTCTGATGGTTATTCAGCAGCGCCCGGCACGTCTGACTTGGGCGCGTTGCGGCCGAAGTTCGGCGCTTCGGTATCCTGACCGGCTTCAACGATGGACCGGCGAATGCCGCGGGTGCGGGTGAACAACTCCAGCAACTGGTCACCATCGCCCCAGCGGACAGCGCGCTGCAACGAGGACAGGTCCTCGGAAAACCGTGCCAGCATTTCCAGAATGGCATCCTTGTTGTGCAGACAGACATCGCGCCACATCACCGGATCCGACGCAGCAAGCCGGGTAAAATCGCGAAAGCCCGACGCAGAATATTTGATCACTTCGGATTCTGTCACGGTTTCCAGATCATCTGCGGTGCCAACAATGTTGTATGCGATGATGTGCGGCAAGTGGGACACGATCGCCAGCACCAGATCATGGTGCTCGGGGTCCATCTGATCGACCTTGGATCCGCACGCTTCCCAAAAACCGGTGAGTCGCGCGATTGCCTGCTGATCAGTGCCTTCCGTTGGCGTCAGGATGCACCAACGGCCATCAAACAATTCGGCAAAACCGGCCTCGGGACCGCTCTGCTCAGTACCCGCAATCGGGTGACCGGCGATAAAATGAACATTGTCAGGCATATGCGGCTGCATCTGCCTGACCACCGACGCCTTGGTCGATCCGACATCGGTCACGATAGCGCCAGGCTTGAGATGTGGACCGATTTCCCGCGCCACCGACTCCGACGCGCCAACCGGTACCGAGACGATCACAAGATCAGCATTGGCGACAGCTTCCGCGCTCGAGAGGAAATAAGAGTCTCCGAGATCAAGCGCCCGCGCAGTTTCCAGCGTTTCCGCACTTCTTGTCGCGATAGTGACATGTTCGGCCAGACCTTTGGCGCGCACCACGCGCGCTATGGACGAACCGATGAGGCCAATGCCGATCAGGGTGATGTTTTCAAACAAAGCTTTACTCATGATGTCAGGCCATGAACTCCTTCAGCGCGTCTATCACGCCGAGATTGGCTTCTTCACTGCCGATTGTCATCCGAAGCGCATCCGGCAGGCCGTACCCTGACACCCGGCGCAGCACATAGCCGCGTGAGGAAAGAAATTCATCGGCCTCTGCAGCCGTCTTGCCCGCGGTTTTTGGAAAATGCATCAACACGAAATTGCCCACCGACGGCGTGACTGTCAGGCCCAGGCCCACCAACGCCTCGCTGACACGGTCCAGCCAAGCTTCATTGTGCTCAACGGCACGTTCGACATGGGCCCGGTCGCCGATCGCCGCGGCGCCGGCAATGATCGCAAGCGCATTGACGTTGAACGGTCCGCGCACCCGGTTGCAGGCATCAACAATCGCTTCATGCGCATACATCCAGCCAATCCGAAGCCCGGCAAGCCCGTGGATTTTCGAGAACGTCCGGGTCATCACCACATTGGTATTGGCCGAAACCAGCTCGATACCCGCCTCATAGTCATTGCGGCGGACATATTCCGCATAGGCTGCGTCCAGAACCAGGATGACATGGCTTGGCAGTCCTGCGTGCAACCGCCGAACCTCATCGACCGGAATATAAGTGCCGGTCGGATTGTTGGGATTGGCAAGAAAGACGATCTTGGTCTTCCCGGTGACCGCGGCGAGGATCGCATCAACATCGGCAGTCATGCCATCGTCGGCAACCGATACAGGCGTGGCGCCTGCTGCCATGATCTGGATCTTGTAGACCAGAAATCCATGCTCGGTGAACACGCCCTCATCACCCGGAGCGAGATAGGTCTGGCACAACAGTCCGAGCAGTTCGTCCGAGCCGTTGCCACACAGGATACTGCCGGGATTAAGCCCATAGGCCCGGGCAATCGCGTCGCGGAGCACGTGCGCCGACCCATCAGGATAGGTCGCCAGATCGACATTGCGCGCGGCGAACGCTTCCGTGACCATGGGGCTCGGCCCCAGCGGCGATTCATTGGAGGACAACTTGTGGACCTTGGTCACGCCATGCGCGGTTTCACGCCCCGGCACATAGGCCGCGATTTCCATGACGCCCGGTTTCGGGGCGGGACGTTCTGAGCTGCTCATGATGAAGCTTCCTTGCAAACGAAAAACCAAGCGTGGTCAGGCGGAAATAACCGCTCACAACGGTCTTGTCGAGAGTTGTGATCAGTTGGGTGATTTGGCCCGGCGGTGAGCCGCGCGGGAGGTTTGCGCTGACAGCACCGGTACAAACACCCGCCGCGACGCCCGCGCCGCCACCGGCAGTCCTTGGTAAAGGCGTTTCTGCGCCTCGACAATGATGACGCCTGCAAACACCGGCCACATTCTGCGGCCAAGCCGTTCAAAAATGCCACGCAGCCGAAGGATCATCGCACGTTCGGAGGGCGGGAACAGCAAACCCTCGGCAAAGGCGCCGGGTGTGAAATTGCTTTCGCGCAAGATCGTTATCAATTGTCCGCGAGAATAGGGCCGGCCTGCGCCAAATGGTGTGTGCTCGAACCGTGCCCATACACCGCGGCGGTTTGGCGTGACGATCACCAGCCGGCCGCCGGGCGCAAGTACCCGCCAGAGTTCCTTCAGCGTCTCCCGCGGGTTCTCGGCAAATTCCAGCGAATGCACCATCAGGATGCGGTCCAGCGAGGCGTCGGGCAAAGGCAGCTCTTCGTCAAACACCAGAGCCGTGGCCGATGGCCCGCCAACCGGCCAGTTCACCGCGCCCTGGCCCGCAGGCATGAAGGCGAAGGTCCGTTCGGCATCGGGACTAAACCTGTCGAGATAGGGCACCGCATAACCAAGCCCCATTAATCTTTCGCCGGGCAGCGTGTCCCATATCGAAGACAGCGCCATGGCCACGGACTGTTCGGCGAGCATGCCGAGCCGGGAATGATAGAACTGTCTCAAATCGACGATATCGGCATGCATGACAAAGGACCTGACTGCTTCAACGTATTTCGCAGACAAGCTTACACCTGCAACAATGACCAAACAGCAGCAAAAACCATATTTCTGTCCGATTGGTGAAAAGCTTGAGCGGTGGCGCTAGCAGAATGCGGTTTTGGCATGGTGGTTGGTAACGAGGTGACGGAGCGAACGCCTCAAGCTATGCTCGGCCAACTGATTCAAAGCCTCCGGGAGAGAACCTGATGACAAGTCTCATGATCGAACAATTCACCTGCAGGCAGGACAATTTCGGTGTCATTCTGCACGACCCGCTGACCGGTGAAACCGCCAGCATCGACGCGCCTGACGGAACCGTCATCACCAA
The DNA here is from genome assembly GCF_001011155.1 of Hoeflea sp. IMCC20628. Classification (NCBI taxonomy): domain Bacteria; kingdom Pseudomonadati; phylum Pseudomonadota; class Alphaproteobacteria; order Hyphomicrobiales; family Rhizobiaceae; genus Hoeflea; species Hoeflea sp. IMCC20628. The sequence continues at coordinate 4,782,782 of NZ_CP011479.1, read as the reverse complement.
TGAACTCAGACAGCGCAACTGGCGCCTCACTGACCTGCTGATCACCCACCATCACCCCGATCATGTCGAAGGCATTGCCGCCCTGGCCGAGGCCTATTCGCCCAAGGTCATCGGCCCGGCAGCCGAGGCCGGCAAGATCTCGGGCCTGACCCAGACGGTCGGCGATGGCGATACGTTCAAGTTTGCCGGTCGGGTGGTGAAGGTCATCACCACACCGGGTCATACGGCAGGGCACATCTGTTTTTACATCGCAGACGAAGGTCTGTTGTTTGCCGGGGACACGCTGTTCGCGCTCGGTTGCGGTCGGTTGTTCGAGGGCTCACCGGAAGACATGTTCGGCTCGCTTGCCCGTCTTGGCGCGTTTCCCGATGAGACACGGGTCTATTGCGGTCATGAATACACCCAGTCGAATGCCCGCTTCGCTGTCACTGTCGATCCGGAAAACGATGAACTCGGCAAACGCATGGAAGACATCAACGACTTACGCGCCAAGGGACTGCCGACCTTGCCGACCACAATCGGGTTTGAAAAGCGCACGAACCCCTTCATGCGCTGCGGCGATCCGTCAATCCGCCAGCATATCGGCATGGAGGCCGCCAGCGATGTCGAGGTCTTTGCCGAACTGCGCCACCGCAAGGATCATTTCTGATCATGAACACGCAGATGTCCGCCCGCGAAATCATCGCCCTTCTCGACATGCGGGAACATCCTGAAGGCGGCTGGTACCGGGAAACCTTCCGCGACACCGATGGCGGCGAGCGTGGCCATTCGACAGCGATCTATTACCTGCTGGAAGGCGGCGACTGCTCGCATTGGCATCGCGTCACCGACGCTGTCGAGATCTGGCATTGGCATGGCGGCGGGCCGTTGGCACTGACCCTGTCAGCCGATGGCTGCAATGCCGAATCCCATCGTTTGGGCATGAACCTCGCCTCCGGCGAGCGACCGCAGATCGTCGTGCCGGCAAACTGCTGGCAAACCGCCGCCTCGCTCGGGGCGTGGACGCTGGTCGGTTGCACGGTTGCGCCGGGATTTGAATTTTCCAGTTTCGAAATGGCCCCACCCGACTGGCGCCCGTCACCATTTAAAGGTGCGCCGGTCAGGCCAGAAGGCCAAGGGTGATCAAGGCCTGACCGGCGTAATACAATATCCACACAGCCGGGCTGGTCAGGCGCCGCAAACGGCTGGCCTCGGGCATGAGAAATTTCTCCGATCCCAGAATGGCGTCGGACGCCATGAACAGCACCACCCCGGCCAGCACCAGACCACCCAGCGTGACCCCGCCAAGCCCCATGACGGCGATCGCCAGCACATAGGCCGCCACCGGCAGCGCCAGCGGCCCGGCCTTGCGCACCATCACAAACCCCATAACCAACGCGAAAACAGCCACCGCAAGCAATCCGGCAAGCGGCGCGGCTGCAAGCCCGGGACCTGACGAGAGAAACAGCACCGCATAGGCAATGTGGGCGGCGAGGAAACTGCCAAGCCCGCCGAGAAACGCCACATCGCCGTCATGGGCCAGAAACGCATCGCCAAGCGCCGACAGGATCAGTGCCAGCGCCAGCAGCTTCGGCCCGCCCATCGCCAGCGTCAGGCCCGCCAGCGCTGCAACAGCCAAGGTTTTGGCTACAGTCCGCATCAGCGACGTCGGGCGATGCAGCATGGCCAGGTAAACAGCAAAACCGAGTGCGGATGTGACGATCAGGCCAATCTCGAGTGGTTCAAGAGCTTGAAAAAATTCGATCATGGTTTTGCTTTCCCCCGTAAAAAATCCTTGGCCGCAAGAAACGCGCCGCCGGTGATCAACAGGCAGGCAACCAGGATGCTGACACTCGCCTGGCCATGGCCAAACAGGATCAGGATCAGCGTCGACAGCAAGGGTGCTGCGTAGCTCGCCACACCCAACACCTGAATGTCGCCTTTCTTGACCCCGTAGTCCCATGCATAGAAGGCAAGCCCGACCGGTCCGAGGCCAAGGCCGAGCACCGCAACCCACTGACCAGAAGTGTCAGGCCAGATGGTTGTTTCCAGAAGCAGGTGACACAGGGCCGAAAGCACTGCCGAGATCATGCAGAAGCCGACGATGACATCCGTCGAGATCGCGCCGAAGCGCCGAGAAATCAGCGAATAGGCCGACCATGTCAGCGCGCACAAGGCAGCCGCCCCGTAGCCGAGCAGACTGCCGCCGCCAAATTCGCCTTGTGCCCCGCGCATCAGGATCAGCGCGGTTCCCGCCAGTCCCATCAACGCGCCGACCACGTGATGCCAGCCCAGCCGCTCGCCCGGCAGCAGGGCCGAACCGACGACAATCAGCAAAGGCCACATATAGGCAATCAACCCGGCTTCCACGGCAGGCGCGTTTCTCAATGCGGTGAAATACAGGAAATGGTAGCCAAACAGGCCAAACAACCCGAGCGCCCAGACCTTGACGGGCTGCCGGAATGCCTTGAACCGGGCCGGTTTGCGGATCATGGCCGCCAGGCCGATTAACGATCCGATCAGAAAACAGATTGCGGAGAGCTGAAACGGCGGCATTGTGCCCGAGGCAGCGGTCAGGACCGCCAGCGCCGACCACATCACCACGGCTGAAAAGCCGATGAGCGTTGGGATGTTTCGCAATGTCCGGCCCCCTGCCTGCCGCTTCACAATCGCCCGGCAGGCCGTGTCAAAATTTCTTCAATGAAAGCGCTTTAGCCGCCAAACCGGGTTGCCGCAACGATGACCTGACCGATCTTTGTCGGAACCTTGGCGTAGACCGGCGCATAAAAACCGCCAAGCTCATGCTTGGCAAACCAGACTTCCATGGTCTTGAGCTCGCGCAGATACCGAATTCCGGAAGATCCTGTCCGGTATCCGGATTTGGGCTCGAACCGTATCCCGCAGACCATCGCATCACCGGCAAACCCCTTGGTCCGGTAAGGTCTCACACCTTTCGGCGTCAGATGCAGCGTCACGCGGGATTGCCCGTCAAAGATAGGCAGACTTCGCGGACAGACCTTCGAGCCGGCAGGAAGAACCATGCCGGAGAGTGGATCGAGTACCGCACGCAAGTCCGCAGCTGACAAGGGCACCCAATCTGATGTCGGTTTCTTGCTCTTCGGAATATTGGTCGTGGACTTCACATTGCCGTTGCTGAATTCAATCTCGGTCCGGTGCGCATGTTTGCCGCTTGAGTAGGCAACCATGAAGCTCGATGCCAGCAATCTTTCCTTTGACAGCTTACCCGACACGCTGGCTTCACCACGAGATTTTGAAATGATGTCGGAAAGCGCGGACGTCCGCATGACTCCGCTGATTTTGTAGGACCCTCCATCGATTTCCGTAACAAAGCTCGCATAGGCCACCGGGAACCCGATGAGCGTGACGGAGTAATCGGCATGGACCTTGATCGGCTCCGCGGCGACATGAGTCTGCCAACCCGAAACCAACAGTACCGCCCCGAAAAAGGCTGAAAACGCGGAACAGACGTTACCCATGCGAAACTCTCCAATACCGTTCACGTGATACCATCGCTCACCCCGTTTCGATCCGGACTCAGAGACCTGCCTCGCCAGCTCAGTCTCTCGCCCACATCGGGGCGCAACCTGAGTCTAGCTTGTCGGAGATTGCGACATTTCCATGCCTGGGGCGACAAAAATCAGTTATGATGGCTCTTGGACCACACATTACCCCGTTTCACCGGCTTCCCGGCTTGACGCGGCCCGCTGGTCTGATTATAGACACGCGACTTCCGATAAAGGCCTGCGGTCCTTTGGGTGAGCCTCTAATCCGGCTCGGCCCGTCCGCTGGCGAAGAGATAATAGGTGCAAAATGTCACGCAGCTGTGAATTGACCGGCCGGGCTGTACAGTCCGGAAACAATGTCAGCCACGCCAACAACCGGACCCGTCGCCGGTTTCTGCCGAACCTGTGCAATGTCACGCTGATTTCCGATGCTCTCGGCCAGCGTTACCGCTTGCGCATTACTGCATACGCTCTGCGCACGGTTGAACATCGTGGCGGCCTCGACGCATTCCTGGTCAAGGCCAAGGATGCTGAACTGTCGATGCGCGCACGTCTGCTCAAGCGTCAGATCGCCAAGAAGATCGAAGAAAAAGCTGCGGCCTAATCAAGGCTGAAAGCGTCTCGGATATGATGGCGGGCCTTGAGCCCGCCTTCGTCGTTTTCCACTGGTGGCATCAACCCAGGATAAAAAAATGCGTATGCTCTCTTCCATAATACCGTTCATGGCGATCATGGGCGCTGTCGTCGTCGCGTCAAACTTCCTGGTTCAGTTCCCGGTTGATTTCACGCTCGGCGGGCTCAATCTGGCCGACCTGCTGACCTGGGGCGCCTTCACCTATCCGATTGCCTTTCTGGTGACCGACCTGGCAAACCGCCGGTTTGGCCCACAGACAGCACGCATCGTGGTGTTTTCCGGCTTCATCATCGCCGTCGCCCTGTCGGTCTGGCTCGCCACGCCGCGTATTGCAGTGGCATCCGGCTCCGCATTCCTGATAGCCCAGCTTCTCGACGTGTCGATCTTCGACCGGTTGCGCAACCGGGTCTGGTGGTTGCCTCCGCTGGTCTCCACCGTCATCGGCTCCAGCCTCGACACAGTCATCTTTTTCAGCCTGGCTTTCTCGCAAGCTGCCGGCATCATCGGCCCCGGCGACGCCTTCGCCAGCGAAGCTGCGCCGCTGCTTGGCCTGTTCGCCGTGGAGGCGCCACGCTGGCTGTCTTGGGCTCTGGGTGATCTCGGGGTCAAGATGATCGTCGGACTGGCCATGCTCGCGCCCTATGGAGCACTCATGCCTGTTCTGGCCCCGCAGCGACGCGCCTGATTCAGATATATCGACTTACTTCGTCTCACCCATGTAGCGGAACTCCAGAACCAGGTTCCGCTGCAGGATCGAATGATTGTCGTCCGACACCAACGTGACGAAGATCTGGCCCTGGGCATTGGTTGTCACATCCAGCCCTTCCATATTATCAATCTGGTCGCCGAAATCGGCCTCCAGAATGACCGGGCCATCAACCAGATTGCCAACACCCAACCGGCTGCCGTCAATCCTGCGAATTCGCATACCGATGCCTTCGGCAATCGAAAAACGGCGCTCCAGCAGCAGCAGATCGCCATTGGGCAAAAAATCTCCATCGGTGATGTCATAGGGCGGATGACGCTTGACGAAGAACACACCCTTGGATGGCCCGCTCAGAATCGCCGCATAAATGTCACCGCTGGCGTTGAGACTTTTCTCGGACACGGCGATGACAGAGCCGGCCAGCGGCGAAGCTTCCGGCGCAACCGTGATCGCCTCCAGTCCGCGATTGCTGCGAAACTCTTGAAGCGGAATTTGCAGCGGCAGGGAACCCAGTGGTCCGGAACCAGCCGGAGCCTTGGCCGGATAGATATCCACCCGGCTTAACCGTTCGAAACTCACCAGCGCTTCATCGCCACGCAGGGCGAGCCCCTCGGCGTCAAACTTCCATTTGTCATCGGACCCGGCACCGTCTGCGCCAAGGATCGGCGAGACCGAAAAATCCGTGACTCCGATCAACACGCCGTTTGCGTCACGCTCGAATCGTCCGGCATACCAAAAGCCGGTATCCATGACGCCGAGAAAACGGCTCCTGTCGTCAGCCAGCCGGATCGCGGACATCGCCCCCAGCGACTGGCTCGATGAACTCAATTCGATGCCGCCAACATATTCGAAGTCGCCAAATCGTGTCAGATCGGACCCGACCCTGAAATTGGGGATCAACCGTGATCTGATCTGCAGCGTTTCATCATCGGCGTGAATCGGCAGCACTGTGGATGCTATCAACAGGGCAACAGTGCCCGCGATCACCCCGAACCGGGCCATGCTCCAGGCGAGGGTCACGTCCGTTTGCGCCCGCCGCGGGATTTGGGATCGCCGCCTTCATCCGCAAACAAACTCGCCAGTTGTTCGGTCATCGCGCCGGCCAGTTCCTCGGCATCGACAATCGTCACGGCACGGCGGTAGTAGCGCGTGACATCGTGGCCAATGCCGATGGCCAGCAGTTCAACCGGCGAGCGGGTCTCGATCTCTTCGATCACCGCGCGCAGATGACGCTCCAGATAATTGCCCGGATTGACCGAAAGGGTTGAATCATCAACCGGCGCGCCATCGGAAATCATCATCAGGATCTTGCGCTGTTCCGGCCGTCGCGTCAGCCGCGTATGCGCCCACATCAGCGCTTCGCCGTCGATGTTTTCCTTGAGCAGGCCTTCGCGCATCATCAGGCCGAGATTGCGCCGCGCCCTGCGCCAGGGCGCATCAGCGGATTTGTAGATGATATGGCGCAGATCATTGAGTCGGCCCGGCGTTGCCGGCTTGCCGCCGGTCAGCCATTTTTCGCGGCTCTGACCGCCCTTCCAGGCCTTGGTGGTAAAGCCCAGCAATTCCACCTTGACGCCACAGCGCTCGAGTGTCCGCGCCAGAATGTCGGCGCAAGTCGCTGCCACAGTGATCGGCCGGCCACGCATCGAGCCTGAGTTGTCGATCAGCAACGTCACCACGGTGTCGCGGAAACTGGTGTCGCGCTCCATCTTGAACGACAGCGGCTGCATCGGATCAATTATCATCCGGGTCAGCCGTGCGCTGTCGAGATAACCTTCCTCGAGATCGAAATCCCAGGCCCGGTTCTGCTGCGCCATCAGCCGGCGCTGCAGCCGGTTGGCCAGCCGTCCGACCACGCCCTGCAAATGCGCCAGCTGTTTGTCGAGAAAGGCGCGCAGCCGCTCGAGCTCAGCTTCATCGCACAGTTCCTCGGCGGCTATTTCCTCGTCGAACTCGGTGGTGAACACCCTGTAGTCGATTTTTGCATTCAGATCGTCGAAAGGGTCGCTCGACTTGCGGGTTTCGCCAGGTGTGTCGGCGTCATCGTCGCTGTCATCGATGGTGTCATCGTCGCCAGCTTCGGCGCCGTCCATCTCGCCGGTATCCATCTGCTCGTCAGAGGTTTCGCTTTCATCCGCAGGTGCTGCGTCTGAGCCGGCATCCTCCTGAGAGGACTGGTCGTTCTCTTCCTCGCTGCGCGGCTGATCCTCGTCCGAAACCTCGTCCTGATCATCCTGCTCGCTGTCGTCATCGCCGTAATCCTCGGCCATCTCCATGGCCGACAACATTTCCCGGACCACGCGGGCGAAGGATTGCTGATCCTCTACCGTGCCCTCAAGCGAGTCCAGCACGTTGCCGGCCTTGCCCTCGATGAAGTCGCGCCAGAGCTCGACCACCTGACCAGAGGATGCTGGCGGGGCGCGGCCGGTGAGCTTCTCGCGCACCATCAACGCAACGGCTTCCTCAAGCGGCGCATCCTCGCGGCTCAGAATCCCCTGATAGTTGGCCCGCTGGTATTTGTCTTCGAGCATCGAGGCGAGATTGTCGCCAACGCCGGTCATACGCCGTGCACCAATTGCCTCCACCCGAGCCTGCTCGACGGCATCATAGACGGCACGGGCATCCGGACCTTCCGGCGCCATGCGGTTATGAACCGCATCATCGTGACAGGCTTTGCGCAGCGCCATCGAATCACCAAGACCGCGAGTGACCGCAAAATCAGTGCTGGTCGGGCGTTTGGGCAGGTCCGGAAGCCGAACCCGGTCGCCGGACATCCCCGGCTTGTCATTGCCGAACACCACTTCCAGCTCATGGTCGCCGGCAATCGCCCGCACACATCCCGTCAGCGCCCGGCGGAACGGCTCAGCGTCTACGGTGCCATTTGGCTTTGGTCGAGTGTTGTCGCCGCGTCCGGCCATGGCAGGATCCGTCAGGCGGTTGCGCTGAGAACGATATTGGCGGCACTTTCCTTCAACTCGACGCCAAACGCCCGTTGATAGTGTTCAGCCACCAGCGATCGTTCCAGTTCATCGCACTTGTTGAGGAAGGTCAGGCGAAAGGCCATCGCCACATCGCCAAAGATCACGGCGTTTTCAGCCCACATGATCACCGTGCGCGGGCTCATCACCGTCGAAAGATCACCATTGATGAAGGAAGACCGGGTCATGTCTGCCACCCGTACCATGCGCGAAATTGTTTCGCGGCCATCGCCCTTGGCGAAATCCTTGACCTTGGAGGCGACAATATCGACCTCATGATCATGCGGCAGGTAATTCAGCGTGGTCACGATCGACCAGCGGTCCATCTGCGCCTGGTTGATCTGCTGGGTGCCGTGATAAAGCCCGGTGGTATCGCCAAGGCCAACCGTGTTGGCGGTGGCGAACAGGCGGAACGCCGGATGCGGCCTGATGACGCGGCTCTGGTCAAGCAGCGTCAGGCGGCCCGAAGATTCAAGCACCCGCTGGATCACGAACATCACGTCCGGACGGCCGGCATCATATTCATCAAACACCAGCGCAACATTATGCTGGTACGCCCAGGGCAGAATGCCATCCTTGAATTCGGTGATCTGCATCCCGTCGCGGACAACGATCGCGTCCTTGCCGACGAGATCGATTCGGCTGACATGGCTGTCGAGATTGACGCGCACGCAGGGCCAGTTGAGCCGCGCCGCAACCTGCTCGATATGGGTCGATTTGCCGGTTCCGTGATAACCGGAGACCATCACGCGGCGGTTGTGGGCAAAGCCTGCGAGGATGGCGAGCGTGGTGTCGCGGTCAAACAGATAGTCGGGATCGAGGTCCGGCACATAGGAGTCGCGCTCCTTGTAGGCCGGGACAGAGATGTCCGAATCAATGCCAAACACCTCACGCACATTGACGGTGGTATCTGGGAGGTTGGTTATGTCGAGGTCGATCTTGCTCATCATGTCTCCAAGGCCTGGCTATAAAGCTCGCGGGCCGTCTCTCCTGTCCGATCCTGCTTAGACTGTTCGCTTAGCAGAAACCAGACTGCTTTAACAATTGGTAGGCCTGGATGACGGCACGGAATCTGTCCTCTGAGCCGCGGTCGCCGCCATTGGCATCCGGGTGGTGTTGTTTGACCAGATCCTTGTAGCGCGCCTTGATCTCCGTCGATGTCGCATTCGCGGCCAGACTGAGCGTATCGAACGCCTTTGCCTCCAGCGTTTTGACCTTGCGTGCACGCACCGGCCGGTGCGGCCGGGTTTCGTTGATGAAACCGTGCGGGTCGCGCATCCGTGCTTGAGAACTGGCTGATCCCGATTTGGCGGTCGACTGGGTCGGGCCGCTTTCGGCCGACCGGTCTACGCCCATTTTCCAGGTTGGCCGGTTTCCGGTCAGCGCCTCTTTCTGATAACGGGCGATCTCGCCATCGGACAGGCCGGAGAAATAATTGTAGCCCTTGTTGTACTCCCGCGCGTGGTCGACGCAGAACATGAAGTACTGCCCCTCCGCATCGCGGCCCACGGGGGCGCGATGCGCGCCGGGTTTGGCGCAGCCATCCCACTGACACTCAGGCACGGTGGGCTCAGCCTTTTTCGCGCCCTTGCGGCGGACGCGAATGCTGTCAAAATATTTGGAATCCAGTTTCATATCGACGATAATGATGCTCCGCACTTAACGAACAAGGATTGACAAGAAAGATTCAAGCTGAGTACTCCGTCTCGGCTTCGAATGCCACCACGCATATCGTGACAGCCGGTTTTTGTGACCGGATTATGGTCTGTCGAGTCTCCCTTTGTGGATGCCTGACAGACACAGAACCCCCAGGAGCGCCTTCATGTCCCGCCAGAACCGCATTGAAACAGCCCTGACGACACGTTTTCAACCCGAACGGCTCGTGGTGATCAATGAAAGTCACCTGCATGCCGGCCATCACAATTCCGATAGCGACGCGCACGGGTCCTTTGATGGCACCGGCGAAACCCATTTCCGGATCCGCATTGTCGCACCGGCCTTTTCCGGCCTGTCCCGCATCCAGCGCCATCGCGCCGTCAACGAATTGCTCAAGGATGAACTTGACAGCGGATTGCACGCCATGGCGGTCGAAGCCTCCGCGCCGGGCGAACCAACCCGCTGGTAGTCCTGCCGGCTTAACCATTCAGCACAGCTGAAGCAGCTACACCTTGTCCGCCGGCCTTATCCTGAGCCGGGTGATTCTGTTGCGTTCCCGTTTCATCACGACAAAGCGTTTGCCATGAAAAGTGAAGGCCTGCTTTTCCTCGGGGATTGTCTGTGATTCGTGAATCACCAGACCAGCCACTGTGGTCGCCTCGTCATCGGGCAGAGACCAGTCCAGCGCCCGGTTGAGGTCGCGAATTGGCACTGATCCGTCGACAACGATCGAGCCGTCGGCCTCCTGCCAGACTCCCTGAACCTCGGCGTCGTGCTCATCGGCGATATCACCGACAATCTCCTCGAGAATGTCCTCAAGCGTCACCAGCCCCTCCACTTCACCATACTCGTCCACCACGATGGCAATGTGGGCCTTGCGGCGCAAAAACGCGTTAAGCTGATCCGGCACGCTGGTGGTGTCAGGCACGAACCAGGGCTTCTGGGCGATCTTGACGACGTCCATGCGCTGCGGTTCGTTGGCGACGTCGGCCAGCACGCGCAACACGTCCTTGGCATGAATGATGCCGATGATGTTGTCTGTCGTCCCTCGCCAGATCGGCATTCTTGTATAATGGCTTTCAAGAACCGCCCGGACATTGACCTCTGGCGTGTCGTCGGCATTGAGCATCCGCATAGAAGTGCGGTGGATCATCACGTCGGAAACTTCCAGTTCACCCAGGTCCAGCAACCCGCCAAGCCGGTCGCGGTCCGCCTTGATCACCGATCCCTCGCGGTGAAGCAGGTCCACCGCGCCGCGGATTTCCTCATGCGCCGAGAGCATCGAGGTTTCGGAAGCAAAGGTGATTCCGAACAGCGACATGATGTGGCGTACGATCCAGTTGATGAAGCTCGACATCGGGCCGACGACAACAACGAAAGCCTTGACCACCGGCGCCACGACCATAGCGAACCTGTCCGGCGTCGAGATCGCCCAGCTCTTGGGCAGCACTTCGGCAAAGATCACCAGCAGCAGGGTCATGGTCAATGTCGCCACGGCGACACCGGAATCGCCAAAAATAGACAAAAGCACGCTCGTCGCCAGGGCCGAAGCCAGGATGTTGACCAGATTGTTGCCGATCAGCAGCGCTCCGATCAGCCGATCCTTGCGCTGGATCAATGTATTGACCGTGGCAGCACGCTCATCGCCGCTGGTCTCGAGCGAATGCATCCGCGCCCGCGATGCCGCGGTCAGCGCGGTCTCGGAACCCGAGAAGAAACCCGACAGCCCGATCAGCACCAGGATCGCCAGGATGGTGAGGCCGTGTTCGGTCACTGTTGCGACGATAGTTTCCAGCATCATGATGCCCGCTTGTCCTCAAGAAATCGGAACACTTCATTCACCGGCACATTGTCGGCAATAAAGGATTGGCCGATTCCACGCGTCAGTATGAAGGTCAGATCACCGCGCCTGACTTTCTTGTCCTGCGCAATGGCCTTCATCAGTATATCGGTTGCCGGCAGCCCACCTTCAATGTCTGACATCCGGGTCGGCAACCCCACTTCGTCCAAATGGCGCCGGACCCGCTCCGCATCATCAGGACTGGCGAGATTCATCCGGGCCGAGAATTCATACGCCAGCACCATGCCGATGGCCACGCCCTCGCCATGCACCAGACGCCGGCCATCATACTCGGTCGCTGCTTCCAGCGCATGACCGAATGTGTGGCCGAGATTGAGCAGCGCCCGCGCGCCGTGCTCTCGTTCATCGGCAGCCACCACTTCGGCTTTTGCCTGACACGCCGTGGCGATGGCTTGAATGCGCGCCGGCCCGCCGGAAAACACTTCACGCCAGTTTTTCTCAAGCCAGGCAAAAAACTCCGGACGGTCGATCAGCCCATATTTCGCCACCTCGGCATAGCCGGCGCGGAACTCGCGAATCGGCAGCGTGTCGAGAACATCGCTGTCGGCCAGCACCAGATCCGGTTGATGGAAAACCCCGATCAGGTTCTTTCCTTGCGAGGCGTTGATCCCGGTCTTGCCACCCACAGAGGAATCGACCTGGGCGAGCAGGCTGGTCGGGATCTGAATGAAGCCCATGCCACGCCGCACGATGCCCGCCGCAAAACCGGAGAGATCGCCAATCACTCCGCCGCCCAGGGCCACCACCGCGTCGCCGCGTTCGAGACGCGCACCCAGCACATGATCACAGACGCGAATCAGCTCTTCGAAGCGCTTGGTTTTCTCACCAGGCTCCAGAACCAGCGGCACCGCCTCTACCCCGCCAGCGGCCAAACTCGCAAGCAGCGCATCAAGATGCGTGGCAGCGACGTTGCGATCCGTAATCACCGCGCAGCGTACGCCTGGGTTGCGCGCCGCGATTTCTGCTCCGGCCTGGGCTATCAAGCCGGGACCGATGACAATGTCGTAGCTGCGCTCGCCAAGATCGACACGCACGGTTTCACGGGGTTGAGTTTGGATCATCAGTTTGGCACCGTTTCCTGACCACCATCCAGGCTGGCAATTGCAGCAACTGTTTCGGTGGCGATTGTTTCCTTGTCAACGTCTCGTGACTGGACTGTCACGTCGGCCAACTCATACACCGGATAGCGTTGATCAAGCAGATCCGAGAGCGTCTGTCTGGGATTGGCGGTTTTCAGCAGCGGGCGGCTGCCACGTTTGTTGACCCGCATCCACAGCACGTCGAGATCCGCCTTCAGCCAGACCGACAGGCCATTGGCAAGCACGTTGGCACGGATCGATTCATTCATGAACGCTCCTCCGCCGGTCGACAGAACCCGCGGCCCGGTCTTGAGTAAACGCCTGATCACCCGCGCTTCCAGCGCCCTGAATTCCGGCTCGCCATAAATTTCAAAGAGTTCGGGGATTGTCATCCGTGACACCCGCTCGATTTCGTGGTCCGAATCGACGAACGGGATCTCGAGCATCTGTGCAACCAGCCGGCCAATGGCCGATTTGCCAGCCCCCATAAGGCCGACAAACACCAGATTGCGGTGGCCGAGCACACGCTGCGCTCTCGTGATATCCAGTTCCTGCGCGCTTGCCTGCGGTCCCGTCAATTGTCTCCCCCGCCCTCAGGCCAATGGTCCGGGCCTTCTATTGGCCATGTCCGGCGGCGCGTCAAGCATACACGGCTGTCGGTATCCACCTTGAAACAATGTTCGCCCTGCCGCATAACAGCACCTTCACCAGTTCACCGGAGTGCTCATGCCATCCCTGTTTCGGTTCCTGTTCCTGTGCGCAGTGCTCGTTGGCATCGTATACGGCGCCATGTTCGCATTGGTGCTGTATGTAGAACCGGTCGATCGCGAAGTAACCGTGCGCGTTCCGACTGACAAACTCAACAATTGACAGGAGCCTTTGAGCTCATGCGTGATCTGAGCGCCGCCAATGCCGAGGCCTTCCTCGAAATGATGAGCGCGGAGCGCGGCGCCGCCGACAACACGCTGGACGCCTATCGCCGGGATCTCGATGACGCGTCCTCGGTTCTCAAGGCGCTGGGGACATCGCTGGCACAAGCTCAGGCCAATGACATCCGCGGCCTGCTCGGGGATCTCAATGCGCGCGGTTTTTCACCCGCCTCTCAGGCCCGACGGCTTTCTGCATTGCGACAATTCTACAAGTTCCTCCATGCCGAAGGTCTGCGCGACGACGATCCGACCGGCGTGATTGATTCGCCGCGCAAAAGCCGCTCACTGCCCAAGGTGCTCAGCATCGACGACGTCTCGCGGCTGCTTGCCCAGGCTGAAACCGACATTGCAATGGCGCAGGACAAGGCCGAGACACTGCAGCGCATCCGGTTTCGCGCGCTTCTGGAATTGCTCTACGCCACCGGAATGCGCGTCAGCGAACTAGTCGGTCTGCCCTACCGTGTGCTGGCTGACGAGGGTCGCTTCCTGATTGTCCGCGGCAAGGGCGCTAAGGAACGGATGGTTCCGATGTCCCGCCCGGCCCGCGCAGCACTCGAAATCTGGTTACAGGAAATCGGCGAGACGGCCGAAGAGGCGGGCTATCTGTTTCCGGCGAATTCAGCCGAAGGCCATCTCTCGCGCCAGGTGTTCGCCCGTGAGTTGAAAGAGGTCGCCGGTCGGGCCGGCATTCCGGTCGCAAAAGTATCTCCGCATGTGCTGCGCCACGCCTTTGCCAGCCATTTGCTGGCCGGCGGCGCCGACCTTCGCGCGGTTCAGGAGTTGCTCGGACACGCCGACATTTCGACCACCCAAATCTACACCCATGTGCTTGATGAGCGCCTGCGACAACTTGTCAATCAGCATCACCCTCTTGCAAAAGCCACAAAAAGTCGCGATTAAGCCGGGCCGAAACCAACCAAACCAATGCGTGATACACTCACAGACCGCACTTGGCTGAATTCGGCAACACAATGTGCGGAAGCTGGCGTGGAAACAAAATCAATGCATCATTACCTTGATTTCGAAAAACCGATCTCCGACCTGGAGGGCAAAATCCTTGAATTGAGGAAGCTTGCCACCGAGGACGAGAGCATCGACACCGGCGATGAGATCGCCCGGCTCGAAACCAGGGCCCGCGATGCCATGGCTGAAATCTATGGCCGCCTGAACCCGTGGCAGAAAACCCAGGTCGCCAGACATCCCGACCGGCCGCATTTCAACGATTACGCCAAGACCCTGTTCGACGAATTCACACCGCTTGCCGGTGACCGGAAATTCGCCGAGGACGCCGCCATTCAGGCCGGATTCGCCCGCTTTCGTGGCGAACCGGTCGTCGTCATCGGTCAGGAAAAGGGCCACGACACCAAGACCCGCATCAAACATAATTTTGGCTCGGCCCGGCCGGAAGGCTACCGCAAGGCCATCCGGATCATGGAACTGGCCGACCGGTTCGAAATCCCGGTCATCACCCTGGTCGACACCGCCGGCGCCTATCCTGGCGTGGGAGCTGAAGAGCGTGGCCAGGCCGAAGCCATCGCACGGTCGACGGAAACCTGCCTCAATCTGCGCGCTCCGCTTGTTTCGGTGATCATCGGCGAAGGCGGTTCCGGCGGGGCCATCGCGATTGCCACAGGCAACCGGGTCTACATGCTTGAGCATTCGATCTATTCGGTGATCTCGCCAGAAGGCGCCGCCTCGATTTTGTGGCGTGATCCGACACGGGCGCGCGATGCCGCCACGTCGATGAAAATCACCGCTGAAGATCTCAGTGGATTGGGCATCATCGATGGCATCATTCCCGAACCGGTGGGCGGTGCACACCGCGACCACGCCAGCGCCATTGCCCGGGCCGGAGACACCATCGCTGCCGCCCTTGAAGAGATGTCAGGCCTCTCCGGTGACGAGTTGCGGGCAGACCGGCGCAAGAAATTCCTCAAGATCGGACGCCAAATCGGTTAGCCGCTGCCGTACTCGGGCCACATTTCCGACGCCAATAGGGAAAATCCGCGGCGCAAACACAGGTGTTTTTCGTCCGGATTTGTGTGACTCTCAGGCACGGTGCATGTTCGCCGCTCGAAAGAACAAATGCACCAGAAGCCGCCAAAGCAGATTCCTGCGGCCAAACAGGCAGGATAGTTAAGGCTTCATGAACCGTGTTTGGAGTAATATTGCGTTGAAATGCCCGGCCCGATGCCACCTTGAAAGTGCCAGAGACCCCCGGTAACGTGCAATTGCGAAGTCTAAGAGACCCCATGACACCGATGCGAACGCTCCGATTCCTTCCTATCCTGCTTTTGGGCCTGACCGGTTGTCAGGACGCGCTGGATTCCGTCTCCAACAAGGTCGAACATCCGCTGCCTGCCAAGCTTGTCAACAAGATGAAGGCGCACGACATGAGCACGCGGTCGCCGATCATGATGCGGATTTTCAAGGAAGAGGGCATTCTCGAGGTCTGGAAGCAGAAGGGCAATGGGCGCTTCGATATCATCGCCTCATACGAAATCTGCAAATGGTCCGGCAAACTCGGTCCCAAATTCAGGGAAGGCGACCGGCAGGCGCCTGAAGGTTACTACCGGATCTATCCGGCGCAGATGAACCCGAATTCGAGCTATTATCTGTCCTTCAACATGGGCTACCCCAACAGCTATGACCGCTCGTTCAATCGCACCGGCTCCAATCTGATGGTGCATGGCGCCTGCTCGTCCGCCGGCTGCTATTCGATGACCGACGAGCAGGTCCTGGAGATTTACGGCTTCGCCCGGGACGCCTTCAAGGGCGGACAGCAATATTTCACGGTCGAGGCGTTGCCGTTCCGGATGACGGCTGAAAACATGGCGCGACACCGCGACAGCGAGCATTTTGAATTCTGGAAAATGCTGAAAACGGGCTACGACCATTTCGAACTGACAAAACAGCCGCCCAAGGTGGAAGTGTGCGATCGTCAGTACGTCTTCAACCAGGTGCCGGAAATCGAGAACGCGGCATTCATGGCAAATGCGGCTTGCCCGCCAGCCCGTGTGCCGGCCACGCTCGCGTCCGCCTACAACGCCTATGAGAAGAACTGGAACCAGTCCTTTGCCAAGGCGGTCGCAAAATTTGACAGTCTTGAAGCCAAGCAGATCGCCGCCACCGAGGCCAAGGCGGAGGCCGAGGCCCGACGCGCCGAGCGCGAAGCCGAAAAACAGTCCAGGATCGCCGCCAATGGCGGTCAATCCCCTGCTCCGGTTCTCAGCCTGTTTGCGACAGGCAATCCGCTCAAGGCTCTGACCGCAGGTCCTGGCCCGGTCGCCGCCCTGACTGCGCCAGCCCCGGAGGCCGCAGCCCAGACGGCGGCCGTAGAAGCTGCGCCAGAAGCAACTCTCGGCGGTATTCCGGTCCCGGTGCCAAATCCGTCAGCCTCTGGAGAAGTGGCCAACGCGGCAACACCCAGCCAGGCGGAGCAGCCCAACAAGCCGTTCTGGAAAATCTGGAGCAAGAATTGAGCGACGGAGATACGCTCGATCTGCGCGGTCTGAAATGCCCGTTGCCGGTGTTGCGTCTGCGCAAGCACCTGCGCGACCTGGCCAGCGGCGCAAAAATTCGCATCGAGACCACGGATCCGCTGGCAGTGATCGATATTCCCCATTTCTGCCAGGAAGCCGGCCATCCGCTGATCAGCAACGAAGCGGTCGACGGCGGCCACGCCTTTGTCATCGAAAAAGCCTGATTCGCTCAGCCGCAAAAATCTATCTATCGCTGTGAAGGCATCCCCGGAATAACCAGCGGGTTCTCCGTCAGCGCTTCCCGGTCCGGGCGGCCGATTCCCGGTTCATTGATGAAGGCGCCAAACAGCTCGGCGATAAAACCTTCCGGCATGTCCTTGGCTATGATCACCAGTCTGGTCTCCTGAGCTGCGCCTTTGGGCCAGGCCGGCAAGCGCACCGGCTCCGACATCAGGCTTTGCACCGCATGCAGCACAAGCGGACGCGTGGGGTCGTCTGACAGCCGGACAATGCCCTTCATCCGCAACAGGCTGGGTCCGTGCGCCGAGCGCAACAGGTCGAGAAACATCGCCAATGATTGCGGCGAGATGGGTTTTTCAAACACCAGCGAATCCGAGCGGATATGCGCATCATGCCGGTTCACATTGTGATGATGATGCCCGTGATGGTGATGGCCATGATCTTCGCTCGCCGAACTCATCCACCGCGCCACATCGATGCTATGGGCTACCGGATCATAGGCGCCGGTATCGAACAGGCTTTTTGCAGTCACCTCCGCATCGCCGGCATCGACGATCCGCGCCAGCGGATTGAGCGCTTCAAGCCGGGCCAGCAGCGCATCGCAGGAACCCGCGAGCTCGGCCTTGGACAACACAAGAGTATCAGCCACCGCCACCTGGCGCCGCGCCTCCTCATGCGCCTCCAGCGTGGCAAGGCCGTTGACCGCGTCGACCACGCTGACGACGCCTTCAAGCCGGTAGGACTGTCCGAGCGCCGGATGGCCGATCACCGACTGCATTACCGGCACAGGATCGGCCAGGCCGGTGGTTTCGATGACGACCCGGGAAAACGGTCTGATCCGCCCGGTCTGCATCCGGTCCATCAGATCGGCCAGCGTATCGACCAGTTCGCCGCGCACGGTGCAGCACAGGCATCCGTCCGACAATTCGATCACCCCGTCGCTGGAGCTCTCGACCAGAAGGTGATCAATTCCGACATCGCCGAATTCATTGATGATCAAGGCCGCGTCACTGAGCCAGGGGTCGCCGATGAGACGGTTGAGCAGGGTGGTTTTCCCGGCCCCGAGGAATCCGGTCAGAATCGACACGGGAATACCCTGTGGCGCCTTCCAGTCCCGCACGGGGTTTGGCTCTTCAGTCATCAGCGGGCTCTCTCGAAAATCAGATATCAGGGCGCGGTATCGGGATCGGCACCGTGCTGCGCAACGGCATGGCTTCGGCAGCATTGGCCGGTGCGGCGAAAGCGGATGCGATGGTCGGCTTGACGATTTCGTCGCTGGCGCGGGCCGGCCGTGGAACGGGAACCGGTATGCGCGACAAGGCGATCTCTGTGCTTCCAGCCGGAAGGCCTGTCAGGGCCTGCACCAAACGTGGTTCGCGGGTCATGGGAACAATATAGGGCGAGTTGAGCACCATTTTGCCTTCCACGTCCCTACCCTCATAGCGCGCCTCCCTGGCTTCCTTGGTACAGATGTTGCCCGAGATGTCGGCCACGACATTGCGCCCTTCCCCATAAGGCGTCAGACTTGTCAGCGTAGAACCACCCCATGCCGTCGTTGTCAGTGCCTTGTGCAGCAGACGCGCCGATTCCTCGGCTCTGAACTCTTGCGATGGCGCACCGAACACGACACTGACCACTGTCTTGCCATTGCGGGTTGCTGTCGACACCTGATTGAATCCGGACGCACAGATAAAGCCGGTCTTCATGCCATCAGCACCCGGAAACCGGCCGATCAGCAAATTGTAGTTGGTCTGGGCCTTCGTGCCCGCGACAAAGCCCTCATAGCCGAAATAATGCGCATATTCCGGAAACTCGCGGCGAACCGCAACGGCCAGCAGCGCCATGTCGCGCACCGTTGTATATTGCCCGCTGCCGGGCAGGCCATTGGGGTTGATAAAGCGCGTCGAAGTCATCCCGAGCTTGAGCGCGGTGGCGTTCATCTCTCTGACAAATGCCTCCTCGCTGCCTGACACCGCCTCGGCGATCGCCATGGCCACATCATTGGCGGATTTGACCAGCAGATATTTAAGCGCCGAATCCAGAGGGAACCGCGTTCCCGGCTTGAAATACATCTTGCTCGCCGGTTCTTTTGCCGCATGCACTGACATGGTCACCGGTGTTTCCATGGTCATCTGACCGGATCTAAGTGCCGAGAAAACCAGATAGGCCGTCATGATTTTCGTGACCGAGGCCGGATACCAGCGTTGGAAGGCCTGCTCATGTTCGATCACACGTCCGGAACTGGCATCAACTGCAATGCTGGGATTGGCCATCGCCGCGACAGCCCACGGCAGCGTCACCGCCAAAACGGCAAATGCCGCACCGATCCTGCGCATCTGTAACAAAAAGCTCATTCCGGACATCCGTTTTCCAGTATTTTTAGCAGTTTTTCGCCGCCAAGAGGGCGATCAGACCTATTCTCGCAATGCGTGAAACAACGCTTTTTCCTCGTCATCATCGCCTACTTAGCCTATATGGCAGAGAGATGGCAAAGGCGATATCCACATGGATGCCTCTGCCGGATATCAAGAGATCGAAGCCATAGGGGTTGAAAATGCAACTGGTCGCCGATGTTGTTTCCATGAAAGACGAGGTCGCCACATGGCGCCGCACACTTCACGCTGATCCGGAATTGCTCTACGACGTGCACAACACGGCAGCCTTCGTCGCCGACAAGCTCAAATCCTTCGGCTGCGATGAAGTTGTCACCGGCATCGGCCGCACCGGCGTTGTCGGAATCATTCACGGACGCCCGGGCGGCAATGGCCCGGCCATCGGCCTGCGCGCCGACATGGATGCGCTGCCGATCCATGAGATCACCGGCGCTCCCTGGGCCTCGAAGACACCTGGCAAGATGCACGCCTGCGGTCATGATGGTCACACCGCCATGTTGCTCGGTGCTGCGCGCCACCTTGCCGCAACCCGCAACTTCACCGGCTCGGTGGCAGTGATTTTCCAGCCTGCCGAAGAGGGCGGTGCCGGCGGCCGCGAAATGGTCGAAGACGGCATGATGGAGCGCTTTGGCATCACAAAGGTGTTTGGCATGCACAATCTGCCAGGCCTGCCGGTGGGTCAGTTTGCCATCTGCAAGGGTCCGATCATGGCGGCGACCGATATTTTCGACGTCACCATCAAGGGCCGCGGCGGTCATGCCGCGATGCCGCACCAGACCATCGATCCGATTGTCGCGGCTTCGGCCATTGTCTCCTCGCTGCAGTCGATTGCCTCGCGCAACGCCAATCCACTGGAAGCGGTGGTGGTTTCGGTGACAAAATTCATCGGCGGATCAGCCTACAACATCATTCCCGAGACCGTCGAGCTGGCTGGCACCGTGCGCACGCTGTCGGCTGAAATGCGCGACATGGCTGAAACCCGGATCAACGAGATTGTCCAGGGCGTAGCTGCTGCCCATGGCGTGGAAGGCACGGTCAATTATCTGAGAAACTATCCGGTGACCTTCAACCATTCCGACGAAACCGATTTCGCTGCCGATATCGCCGAAAGCGTTGCCGGTCCGGGAATGGTCGAACGCAAACAGCCGCCGACCATGGGCGGCGAAGATTTCTCCTTCATGCTTGAAGCCCGCCCCGGCGCCTTCATCTTCATGGGCAATGGCGACACCGCCGGCCTGCACCACCCGGCCTATGACTTCAACGACGACGCCATTCCGGTCGGCATCTCCTATTGGGTTAATCTGGCTGAAAAGGCGCTGGCGGCTTAAGTCACCACAATGCATCAACACATCACAATCGGGCGGTTCTTGTTGTTGAAGAACCGCCCGATTGTCTGTATGCACACTTTTGCGTGGTCCCGTAGCTCAGGGGATAGAGCACAGGATTCCTAATCCTGGGGTCGAAGGTTCGAATCCTTCCGGGATCACCACTTTATAAAGGACTTGATGGTTAATATCGTAAATTTGAAATCTGGTTGTCACAACTCTGCCACAACTTTTAACAACGTTTTTTAATTCAAGACCTTAAAACGCATACCTTTTATGTGAACTTAAAGCCCTTTAGGTTCACTGAGAATCATAAAAGCCAACAAATCAGGCGTTGTCTTTACATTCGTGGCTCATGATTCTTGGGTGTGCCATCGTCAATGTGCCTGTTGGCACACTTATCCTGGACGAGAAACAGCGCAGCTAGTGGTGAAAATTCAACGCTTCGTACCTACGCTTGAATGTCGCCTGGAGTGGGGAGCACAAGTCCGAGCGAGCCTAATGAACAGCAATATTGCGGATCAAGCGGCTGAAACGAAGAACCTTGAAACGACTAGTCGAGCGTGGCAGATGTAAATTGGTCATCAGAGGGCGGAAAGAGGACATTTGCCCAATATAGTACAAACGTCGGCTGAGCGCAGTTGTGATGACCTTGCAGAGTTTCGATCTTCGTTCTTTGCAAGAAGCATAGCGATGGGTATTTGGGATTCCCCAACTCCATAAAACGAATAAGGGAGCTTCACCATTCTGTGAATGTCAGGACATCCTCCAAAAGATGTAATTCAACATCCCCACCTAGCTGCTCATTCCAGAACTTTGTTCGACTTGCCTTATTACCAGCACCGAGCCAATCAACAACCCTTACGACCTTCGTTCCACGGAGTTGAGAAATTAGCCGATTTAAGTGAATATCATTCCCCGAATAGCCGAATAGAACAACTTCCAAACTTTCATCCACGGCCATTTCTAAGAACTCCCAATAAATACTCAGAACCTCCGAGGAATCAATGATTTTTGGTTTGTGTGTGTAATGCGTCAACACGATGTGTCGACCAACGTTTTTTAGCGTTTTCGGATTTTTTGAAAGTGTTACTTCTGTCAACTTAAATGGTTTAGCTTTGGCTTTGCCTGCAAATAGCGGTCCACCATGTAAATGTAGATACCATGCGCCAAAACGTTTGTTTCTAAACAGATTTTGGCGGTCAAATTTTTTATCAACAAAACCGTCAAATAAAATTGGTTCGTCACCACCTAATATCTTTTTATTTCTTAATGCGCTGGACAATAGACCATCATAATTCAATGTCGCTACATGAGACTGACTACTCTTAATTTCGGCGGCCAAAGGGTCCAGGAAATCTTCGGGCAAAACACATCTATTTCCTTCCTCCTGACCTGTGGAATGTTGAGCTAGGTACATTTGGCGCGCCACCAGATAAGCAAATTTATGGACGGCCTCTGGAAACTGTCTTCCCTGACTAGATAGCCAATGTCCCGCTCCTGTATCCCGAACGGAAAGCAACACTTCGCATGCGCTAACCGTATCCTGTAACGTTGCTAGCTGTTCTTCAGACGTTGGGCAGGTGTCGCCATCTGGAAGGCATGCAGAAATAAGCTCTTTCTGCTCGGGTGCAAGCGCACCTTCGTCCCATGCCTTGGACATTGCAGATGTGAGGTTATACGCATCAGGAGAAATGGCCATACCCAGGCCATTGCCAAATATATATGTCTTCCTCATTTTCGACCTTCAACCATTCTTGGCATGATCGATAATAGTTTTAGCGACAGTATCTATTGCACGTGGAATAGTATTCCCAACCGTAGAAAATACCTTACCTTCAACGGCATCAAACATCTTATAGTCATAGTTAGGTGCACTCTTTTGAAATGCCTTGTTCAACAAATGAACACCTACTCCAGCCCTCACTCGATCCAGCGCGGGGTTTTGTGTTGCCCAAACATTGTACACTGAAAATCCAGATGATGACTCAATTGAAAAAAGTGGAGACGCAAGTATTATTAGCTCACCATCACAAAGCTTAATCCTCCCTTTTTTTTCGAATATTGCCAGCCCTCTCTTTTTACCAAACTTTGACATGAAAACATCAAAAGCGGTGCGGTTATAGCTAACCTCACTCGGGTTATTGGAGCGACCTAAAATGAATTGTATTTCATCTTCCGTAGCACCTCGAATTTTTGCGCGGATGGCATCAGAGAGCATTCCGTAGAAGTCATATCCGCCGGATTTCTGCATCCTTCTGCTGATTTCTCCAACTAACTTAGAAGGGTCCAATGAATAATAGCGAATAAATGTATTTAGACTGAGTGTTAGGATTGCTGATGTTTCTGACATTCACAACGCCTTTGTAGAACTAATCGAAACTAGGACACCTGCTTTTCAGATGTCCAGCCTATCATTGGGTTACCTACTTTCAAAGCGACCATCGGTGTGGCTCTCACTTGCATTTACTATATGGATTCTAGCCCTTCAAACAGGCGTCAACACTCTAAAAAAATAACCGAATTCTTCGTGTGCCGACACTCGGGTGCGCTCAATTAGCGGTTGCCGCCCAGTGCGAAGATTGCATCGGAGGCATCTAAAGCCACAACAAATATCTGCAACGGACTCAGAGCGGCCGTTGGACGTGATTTCCACCGATGGCAGCTATGGGCCGAAATCACCAGCGTAGGCGTGGTAGGTTCGGGCGGGAAGCGGAAGTTCGCTGCACGAAGACCCGACGTCTGCTCTGCGGACCTTACAGACATTGGGCTGTTGGCTGAAAAAAGCTAGAAATTCCATACATTCAAATGCGCGGCACCGAAGGTCTGCTCCGACAAAATCTCCTATCAAGGCAATTTAGCTAGGTGCTTTTAATAATAGTCAACCAAGCCCTGCTCGCCGTCATCGCCGCGATATCCATCTGTTCCGTTGGCTCGGTGAAGGCCGCCTCTCAGGCCATTGTGCCCACCCTTTCCTGGCTCCAGCAGCAACTCTGGTTCAACCAGAATCGTCGCTGTTCTGATAATCAAATAGCCGCCGTGCCCCCCCGGGGCTCCGCCCCCTCCACCGCCCTGCTGTCCAGTAGTCTGAGGTGCATTTATTCCGTTTGCGCCGTCGAAGCCACGAAGGTCGATTCGACCACCACTGCCATCGAGATTCCCAGTTGGCGCGTAGATGTAGATCATACCTCCGTGTACAGATGCGTTGTTGCGCCCTCCATTGCCGCCAGGGGAGTGCTTTCTACCAGCACGATATTCTACCGCATTGTCTCCACTTATTGCGGCCGGTGGATTGCCATGGCTAGCATACGCACCACCACCACCACCGCCACCATAATTCACCGTGCCGGCAGCGCCTTTTCCACCAGTAACTGCACCCCCAAAGCCGCCGATTCCTCCATCTCCGCCATACCCCCCTAGTGCAGTCTGCGGATGCGCGAATGTTGCTTCGCTTCCATCAGGCAGAGTTATCGAGCGCCCGCCATTGGTGGCGATGCATCCACGAAATGTGATCGTCCCACCGATTTGAACATTGCCTGAAATGTTAAGAAGGAGCCATCCCCTTGACTTTACTGGAACATACAACTCACCGCCGGGTTCAATAATGAGATTGTTTATCTCGTGTCGTCGGGCGTTGATTTTTCTACGCTCGCCAGATTGAATGAAAACATCAGATACCATAATTTTCTTTCTTATGACCGTGATCAGATTTTCAATTGATCAATGTTACACTAAATATATATTCAGATAAAATGCGTTTTATTGTATTATCGGGTATAATATGAGTAGGATAACATAAGTCAAGTCACTAACAATATCGCGTCATGCTGAAATAAATTTGAGAATTCTGTTGCAGTCAAGAGTCAACCTTTTACGAAGTCGATCAGCACCCAACTAAACCGGCTGTTTGGGTGTCACAAATAGTCGTCGTAAAACTCGAAGCAACGTCCGACTAGGGCTCCAAGCAGACTCTTGTCGCGAAGACCACCACAGTCCGCAAAGGGCTGAAAGCACCAGGGTCCCGATTGGCAGTTTGGGCGGGTAGCTGCAATGCGGAATTATTATGCAGCTCATATTTCGTCGAAATCGATCCGAAGTCCCAGATATCCGATTATGCGACCAAATTTTAGGGATGGTCAGGGTACAAATTCCGACATTTATGGAATTGCCCCCCCGTTTGAAGACGGTTCTAGTTGACGTATTATGCAACACGTGTGTGAGAGAAATTGATGAACAATGCTGTTAATGATTTTTCTGATTCAAGGTGCTCATTGGCGAGACATTTCCATGACCTAACTCAAATCACTCGCAGCGAAATATTTGGTGATACAGACGCTCAGTTAAGGCCAATAAATCTGACATCCGATAGCGCTATAATGTTCTCTGGATATGTTGGTAGCGGATATGAGGTTAACAAAGGAATTTTGCTTTTGGGAATTAACCCAGGAGGTGGCGGAGATGCTTATGAGAAGCGCTCATTAGAAGACGAATTGTTCTATCCTCTCCTAAAAGATTTTAGAGGAAGTTCTGAAAAATCAGCTTTAGATGATTTCGAATTAATAAACAAAGAATTTGCTACAATTGTAAAGGGTTGGAATCTTTGGAGAATATTAGAGCCAACTCTAAGCGCAGCAGGCGCAACGATCGACGATGTTGCATACATGAATATCGTTCCATACCGCACCCGTGATGACAAATTTCCACCAAGTCTGGTCCGTAAAACTGCTTGGGAATACATTGTTGCGCCAACACTAAAAATCATATCGCCAAGAGCAGTTATTGCATTGGGCAAAAAAGCTGGCTCTATAGTTGATACGCAATTGAGGGGTCGCCAGCATGTTTATTGCGTCCCTCGAACGATTGGGGATTCCTACATCTCGGAACAGGCACGCCTAGTTCTGAGTGATATTCGGAAAGATTTTTTTCAGCGGTAGATTATCCGCCTTTGATGCGACGGAGAACGGCGGCGTCTTGGTGCAAAAACCATGTTTTTTGCGACTTTCAATGGAGGCTGTGCGGACAAAACCGCCATTGAGATAATTAGTTTTTCGACTTAGAATTTAGGGTCTCAAGCTAGAATTTTATTTGTCAAAAGGGCGAATTATGTCAGAGCAAGAACCAGTTTGTGTCCCAACTCTAGAAGATATTCGCTTGTCCTTGGCCAGTTACATTACACAGATTGTGGAGTATTATCAGAGTGGAAATCATAAAACTGCGCGAATTGACGAAATTGTTGATGGTATAAAAATCAACAATAAAGCGGAACGCGAAACTGTCTACTCAGCGATTGACCCGTATTCAGAGGGCACTGACAAACGCGACGAAAATATGCCGCTTCTGTTTCGAAAAACCTCGCCAGCAGAGTATACGTTCTTGGGTTACTCTGCAGACCCTCTAGAATTAACAAGTAAAATGGTTTTTTCTGATCCGATTATAAATGAAGCTTATAAGATTTTCTCGGAGCTAGCTGAAAAAAAGCATGGCAAGGGTGCGCTTCAAGAAATGACAATGTCTAAAAGAGTCGATTCGTTTCACCGAAATATGCAAAATATACCGTTCATCCTAAAAGATGCGCAAGAAAGAGTCACGAATCGCAAAGCTCTTCAAGCCGTCATTCGCTGTTAAAGTCGCATAATCGGATATCTGGAACTTCGGACCGATTGCGGCAAAATCTGAGCTGCAAAAATATCCACATTGCAGACCTTGGTGGGCACCACAGCGAACGACCGCTCCCCGCCCGAAGTTGCCAGGTCATGATTGGCACTTCCGGCCCAAAGCCGATCTTGGTGGCCCCCATTTTGGACGCTATATTGCACCCCGTCAAAGCAAACTTTGATCGGTTTTTCAGGCTTTATCATGGTCTAGAAACATCAGAAGATTCCCACCGTCTTCTGCCCAGTTTTTCCGGGGGCAGTTCAAACTTCGTAACAGCCCCTTGATGCAGATTTGCGGAACTTTCTCGATTTTGCCGACGCCGCAATAAAGGTCCCACCTAAATCGTAATTACCCACCCCTGAATTTATGATTTCGGGCCTTGATGTCGGCCTACGCCAAGACGGATGCGATAACCTGGAAGGGATTTGCGCCTTTAAGGCGGGCGGTATCGACGGTTGTGCGTACATCCGCCTCGGCTTGGGCGGCCCACATGGCGCGATATCCGTTTGTCACCTTTCTCTGAATGACCCATGGACGGAGCTTTCGCTCAGATGTGTTGTTGGTGACATCGACTTCTCCGGGATAGTCGCAAAACGTCAGCAGCTGATCGCGGGCCCGCCCGATCTTGGCCTGGAGCTTTTGGGCCAGGTCGCATGAAGTCGGGGCGCATAGAAGCCCGGCAAGCTGTTTATCGAATTTGCGCTTCTTGCTTGCGACGGTAGACGCAGCGAATGTGCTTATGGCTCTGGCGAAATCAAACACACGGCCAAACCAAAGCTGGAAGCGAAGAGGGAGATCATCCTCGCCATGTTCCAGCGCAAAGGCTGTATCACGCGCCAAATGTGCAAGGCAGGTTTGATGTCGATGGCCGTGAGATTGCTGGGCTGAATACCGATCAGATATCCATACCTCGGGGACATGGCCGCCCATGGTCTCGTGAACGACCCGTGCTGCACGGGAGTAATCGGGCTGGTGGACAACGGCATCCTTGCAATGAAAAACCCAGTGTTGGGCATTTGTGCCCTCAATACGCACACCGGTTTCGTCGCTGGCGACAACGCGGGCGGCTCGAAGGCTGGCCTTGGCGGCCTGTGCTGTGGCCTGGAAGCTCGGACGGGAGCGGGCAAACATGTTCATGATCGCGCCCTCGCTCGCATGGAGGCCGAAGATATCCATGAACACACCGCTCAGGCGTTCGTAAGACAATGCATGGAAACTCTTGAGGTAGATCGCCAGCGCGTGAATGCCTGGCCCGAACGGCGTTGCGGTTGCCACGGCAGGTGCGGTGGCTTTTGTCGTCGTGCCGCATTGCGGGCAATGACAGGAAAAACGCCGATGCCGGGTGACATGAGGACGGATCGCAGGAATATCGATCTCGTCATAGGCCCCGGCCAGCACCATCGTATCATCACCGGAAAACGCATGGCCGCATCTCTTGCAGGCGGTCGGTTCATGATCGCGAAACATGTCGGCAAAATCCGCCAGCACCCTATTGTGGGGTTCATGCCCGGGCTTGGCTCCACCCGGTCGTGAGTTGACGCGTTTCTCTTTCTTGTCCGTAGAGGGCGGCTTGGAAGACGTCCGAGAATCCTTGGCAGGCCGTTGGAGCCGAAGCACCATCTCGATCAATTCGTCCTTGCTCAGCTGCTGCAAATCAGTCCGATCCATATCATCATGGATTCAGACATTGTGGTGCATGGCAAGGGGGTGGGTAATTACCCTAAATCTCCCCCGCAATCACCTTTGATTTCAAATCGGCATACTCCTCAATCAACCACCCCTGGCGTGGTTGACCAAATCTAGAATTGAGGTCGGAGTTAAGCTCTTCAATGAGGACAAGTTCACGCGCTTTGACTTCATCCTTTGTACCATTTTCAATCGCAGTATGAATAATTGGCCACTTGTTCTCGACCGCAACTGCCAGAAATAAGTGCACACGCCTATACTCAAGATTGCTACGCTTCTGCGGCCGCCCGTCTCTCGTAAGAGGTCCATTCCCTCGCTTTTGCTTACCCTCAAAAATACGTTGGACGTTGTTCCGGTAGGCTTGGTACAGTCGAACCTTGCTTGTTGCGATGCCGATGTACCGCCGTTCACACTTTGGCGTAAATATTTGAAAAAAGTAAATCAGCGGAATACTGTCGATGACACCATTTTTCAAATTTGTATTCCACATTGATTTCTCTGCCTTTTCCGAGAAGGTGTTGATGGCAGTGTAAATCAATGATGAACCAGCTGCAAAACTGAAACTGATCGCATCGTAGCATGCGCACCGACCTTCCAAATTCTAAGCCCATCATCACAGAGTATTTATAAGGGATTTGCTAAACCGTGTTTTGGCTACTGCCACCAATGTCGCCTTTCCGCCCGAAGTTGCCAGGTCATGATTGGCACTTCCGGCCCATTGCTGACCTAGACGATGATTACAGCGAATGGCAGCTTGGTCTCTAAACAGATATGTTAAAGACATTTGCGACAAGGTTTTGCGATAGCCAAGCCTATGAAATCACTTGCCCATATAAAGCTTGCAAAATCGACGGGTTTTGCGACAAGTTCCAGTAATCCGATTATGCGACTTAGTGTTGGAGCAAATTTTGAATACATGTAGCGGGTGGGGCAGCCGTCATTTTGGCTAGGCAAATAACGCTTCAAAGTCTTTAGGGCTCATTATCCGCAATTCTTCGCCTTTTTCTATTCGCGCTTCTGCCTTTGCCCATTTGCCTGTTTTGGTTGCTCCTTCAGAAAGTTTGCTCTCATCTATTGCACCAATTACCAAAATATTACATTTCGAGTTGACCGACCCTTGAATATCAAAACCGAACGCAGCGGCGAAGGCAGAGGCTTCTTTTCGCGTCATATTTGGTAGAGTGCCAGTAAAGCAAACGCCCTGTCCGAAGAACTCACCCTCTGGATTTGCAATCGGTTTATCAGTCACATTTTTTAGGTAATTCAGGCGCGCGCGCGTGGCTTTGTCCTGCGATATTTGCTCCCAAAGGCTGGCCTTGCTTTCATCTATTATCTTCGCGGCCGCTAGCAACACTTCACCAGCGGCCTTTGCATCGGCAAGCGCATTATGATGCTCAAATTCTATACCCAGAACTTTGGCAATTTTTTTGAGACCATACCCACTTTGTCTATACTCTGGCCAAGCAAGCTTTACCGCTCTCGCGCTGTCATGCCAATTTATATGATCCCAATTCATACTGACTTTATCTGCCGCTCTCGTAGTGGCCGTCTTATCAAATGGCATGTGGCAGACTGTTCGTGCGTAATCGTCTGATAGCCAAGCGCTAAGCATAGTCAAACCTTCGGCCAATTTTGGCGCGTCTTCGACATGCGAGATGTCAATGCCATGAATGTAAGTGTTTGAGAAATAAGTCTCTGGATTCACGAGCGTATAATGCTCATCAACCAATTTTCCTGCTCTAAACTTGGCCACCCCAATAGAACATATAGAAGAAAAATTCTCGTTGGCAGTCTCAACATCAACAACTGCGAAATTTAAATTCATTGCACCATCCCCCTGCCACAGACATCTGCAAAAATTGCATTAACAGCATATATAGGCAAGAGCAGAAATATCTGTTCATTCGCCATTGAGAGTCGCAAAAACCATCCTTTTTTTCAACAGTCTTTTGAGAGATGGCTGTCGCTTCTCATGATTACCGCTCAAAACGTATTTTTAGCAGCGCAACCTGTTGCGGGTTGTTAGGCTGCGTTGTGTTGTTGTCGAATTGGTACCTAACCGCGCCCTGCGTGCTTTTAACCTTCAATTCAATTTTGAAGGTTTAATAATCGTATCTAAAAACATAGCGGTTTCCCTCAACTGTCACCCAGCAGGTGCGGGCCAGCTTTCCGTTTCGTTCATACACTTCCACACGATCAATCAACAGATTAAGCCGCCTTCGCACTGCGTCCGAGAGTGGCTTAATGACAGTTACAACTTGAGGTGCATGGTGGTTGGCTTCGCCAATTACTCTAGAAATGAATTGATCTATTTGGGAATCTGTTGTCAAACGGCGCGCCATACTGGGTTCTCCATCTAATTCAATAAGATTATTTCTCTCGGCTCACGAGAACTTAAAGTCTTTAGTCGATCCAGTGGTCACCCAATCACTAGAAATCTGGCAATCATTTTGCGACAAGATTTTGCGACAGCCAAGCCCTTGAAATCATAAGCCGTGAAAAACCGTTGCAAAAACTTTGATTTTTGCAAGTAGTATTGCCTAACTTAATAAGACCTCCTATCCGTGTGGTGAGCGCAAAAATTCTTGGGGTTACATCTTGTCTCTGTTTGGTATCCTATTCATCGTCGCTGTAGTTACCGCGATACCAACTTTTGGACTTTCGTTCGTAGCGCTCTTTTTCGCAAAAATTTGGATCAATTCCACCGAAGGAAAAAAGATCGCTGCTGCTGCCGTGAACGCAAGGAGCGATGACAAAATAGTCGCAATCCCGTTTGTAAGCGCTGCTGGTACTCGAAGCTTTTTTAACAGCTACGGTTCTTCTGAAAAGAAGTTCCAGTCCTTTGAAAAGCCAGCAATGACGTATATCGGGTACGTAAGAGTAGAGAGCAGTGAATAGCCCCGAGTTTTCTAGACACCCTCTGTCTTCGTTCTCTGCTGCCGTTCGAACTCGACGGGTGACAGCATCCCGTTCCTCACATGCTTGCGCGTGGGATTGTAGAACATCTCGATGTAGTCGAACACATCCTGCCTCGCTTCGGTTCGGGTTTTGTAAGTCCGTCGTCGTATCCGCTCGCGCTTGAGCAAGTTGAAGAAGCTCTCGGCAACAGCGTTGTCGTGACAGTTGCCGCGCCGGCTCATTGAGTGCTCAAGATTATGGGCGCGCAGAAACGCAGCCCAGTCCATGCTGGTGAACTGCGAGCCCTGGTCCGAATGGATCAGCACCCTGTTCTTCGGCTTCCTTCGCCAAACGGCCATGAGCAATGCTTGCAGGACAACATCCGTTGTCTGGCGGCTTTGCATCGACCAGCCGACGACACGGCGGGAGTAGAGATCGATAACGACGGCGAGGTAGGCGAAACCTTCTTGAGTACGGATGTAGGTGATGTCAGTGACCCAGGCCCTGTCTGGCACGTCCACGTCGAACTGCCGGTCTAGCGTGTTGTCCACCACCAATGACGGTTTGCCGCCGTAGCTGCCCGGCCTACGCTTGTAACCGATCTGCGCTGTGATGCCCGCCAGTGTGGCCAGACGTGCAACGCGGTTCGGACAGCACGTTTCGCCCTGATCCAGCAGATCATCGTGGAGTTTGCGATAGCCATAAACCTTGCCGCTGTCCTTCCATGCTTTGTGAATGAGCTCGGTCTGGCGCACGTCTTCGCGAGCCCGTTTGCTCAACGGGTGCTTCAGCCAGGCATAGAAGCCGCTAGGTTGGATGCGCAGACACCGGCACATCGCCCGCACAGAGAACAGCGGGCGATGCTCGGCCACGAACGCGTATCTCACTTTGCATCCCTGGCGAAATACGCGGTGGCTTTTTTTAGGATGTCGCGCTCCTCGATGACCCTGGTCAGTTCGCGTTTCAGCCGTCTGATCTCGGCATCTTTGTCGTCGCCGCCCGATGGCTGTGAGAACCTCTTCTTCCACGCGTAGAGCGAATGCGGGCTGACGCCCAGCCGCTGTGAAACCTCCGCAACTGGATAACCGCGCTCAACGATCTGATGAACAGCATCGCGTTTAAAATCGTCACTGAATTTGGCTGTGCTCATGATGGCCTCCTTGCCTCAAATTTAGGGAAGAAGGCGTCTACAAATCTAGGGGCTATTCAATCCTCAAAGTCGATCTCGGCGTTGTAGAGCTTGGCCAGGTCGCGGGCTTCCTCTAAGCAACCGCGCGGTAATCCGATGTGCTCGGGAAAAATCTCGGCGGCGGATATGACCCGAGGGATTTCCCCAGTCCACAGCCCCATTGCCTGAGCGCTGTAAAACTTGGGATTCTGGAATGCCCCTATCCTTGCGAACTGCGCGGCAGCGGGAGACGGAAGGTCCTTGCGCTCAATGTATAGCTGGTTGCCAAGCTTCATTTTTATGGTTTTGCCAGTAAGACCCACGGCGCTCGGAGAGGTAATAGGCCTCGATGGCTTCATCTTCCAAGGCTCGTCGGCATGCTCCTCTGACTGAGGAACCTGTAACCCCAAAACCGCTCCAGCGCCGGTACCTTCCTCTGACAACGCCTCTACCTCAGACGGTGTCATCCTTCTGATGCCAGAAAGGATGGCCCATTGGTCGTCATACGGTTGCCATTCGTCATCCACGAAAACGCTGTTCCCGTCGACGCGCGATCTTTGCTGGAGGGGAAGGCCAATCAGATTGCCCAGTCCTCCTTTGGGCATCTTGTCCTGGTTTGGGATCAATCTGTCGTAAGAGTCGAACCCGATATCAGGCCTAGCTTCCATGGTCTTCGTAAGCGTTGCCAGCATCATGCGTCGGGCGTGGCGCGCTGGAACGGGAGAAGTGAAGAATACCCACACATGACATCCGTTCCCTGATCGGGATCGTTCGAGATAAGTGGGAATACCAGATGCGGTGCATGCCACTTTGAAAGCCTTGGCATCTTCCTTGTAATCCGCTTTGTCGAAGTCGGCGACTACGAACCTGCAGGTCTCATCCATGAGTAGCGCGTACGCTCCCGCGACGAACTCTTTGTCGCGGTGGTCGTTCTCTGTCCCGCGCAGATGATTACGTACGGTATGGCCGTCGAATGGGATATATTCCCTCATTTGACAGCCTTTGCATTTGCCTCCCTTTGTCTTCTTCTGGCAGCCATTTTTCCAGAAGTTGGCACAGTGGAACGAGTATCCCTTCCTACTACCGTCGGAGTTCTCCCATCGTACCGCATAGACGTCACGCCTTCCTGTAAACAAATCGAGGAAGAGATCGATCTTGTCGGATGAATCAGAGTGCTGTGTTACCCAGGGCCGTTGTTTTGCCAGCGGGCTAAACAATGGCAGACCTTGTAACTCTGTGGGATAGGGCTTGCTCGGCCGATGCTCCGACAGGGCGGCAATTTCGCAAGCTAATCGGTTCCGCTCCTCGTCGATTTCAGCGAGGCGTGATAGTCGTCGCGCGAGTTCGTCTCTGCCGTCCTCCGTCACGCTCATACTCGATGGGTTGAACACGCAAAATTAGTATCCGAACCGAGGCTACATTTTCAAGTGGACACTGTTTGACAGGACAACTGGGCCGTTACGAAATAGTACAGGAAAAACCTCGTAAGAATGCGCGTCCACCAAGAGCGATTTTTATGAGTCCGAACTCATGTGGCGATGGCCACCCTGAATCCGAACTTGTGTGGCGACGAGTCCGAATACGAAAAGTGGCGACGCCGATTTTTGCCAATGAAATCAACGAAGCCGAATCCGAACTTATGTGGCGACGCTCAACTTTCTGAAAATTGTCCACATTGGCGTTACGCTGGCACAGCTTGCCCGCGCCGTGCCCGCGACTTGAACAAAAGCAGCACCATGATTGCGATGTTGAGAAAGTTCCAGGCGATGCCGTTGAGGAATGCGGCACGGTAGGATCCGGTCAAATCGTAAATCCAGCCTGACATCCAGCCACCCAGCGCCATGCCGATGATGGTCGCCATGATGACGAAGCCGACCCGGGCCCCGGCTTCCCTGGCCGGCAGATATTCGCGCACGATCAGGGCATAGCTCGGAACAATCCCGCCCTGCGACAGACCAAAGATCAGACTGACGACATAGAGCGGCACCATGGCGTCAAAGGGCAGATACAAAAACAGCGCAATGCATTGCAGGGTGGATCCGATCAGCAGGGTTTTGACACCACCCAGCCGGTCGGCGATCAACCCGGAGATCAGCCGCGAAACCACGCCACCCATCAGCATCAGTGACAGCATTTCGGCACCGACCGTCGGGCCATAGCCAAGATCGGTGCAATAGGAAACGATGTGCACCTGCGGCATCGACATCGCCACGCAACATCCGATGCCGGCCAGCACCAGCATCCATTGCAGCGAAGTTGGCGAAAAACTGACCGACTGCGCATTGGCGAGCGACAATCGGTTGGCGTGGGCCGTGGCATCGTCGGGAACCCGGCGCCTGAGCAGGAAGGTCAGCGGAATGATCAGCGCGACTGGCACAATCGCCAGAATCACATAGGCGGTGCGCCAGCCATAATCCGTCAGCACCCCGCTCAACAAGAGCGGCCATATCGCCCCCGACAAATAGTTGCCGCTGGCCGTGATCGCCACGGCAATACCCCGTCGACGGTGAAACCAGTGCGAGATATCCGCAATCAGCGGTCCAAACCCCGCCGCCGAGCCGAAACCGATGATAAACTGCATCGCCGACAGCATCACAATAGAGTTGCTGACTGCGGCAAGCGCAAAGCCTGTGGCCATGGCGATTGCTGACCCGATCAGCGCCACGGTGACCCCGTAGCGGTCAACGGCACGGCCGATCACCAGATTGCCCAGCGCAAAACCGACCATGGTCAAGGTATAGGGCAAGGAGGCATCAGCCCGGTCAATTCCGAACTCGCTCTGCACCGCCGGCATGATGACGATGATCGCCCACATTCCGACATTGCCAAGAACCGCGATCGCCAGTGTTGCGGCAAGCCGCATCCACGAATAACGGCTATCAAGGATATCAGACTCACACATCGGGCCACGTTATTGACGGCTGCAGAAGAAGTATAGCGGTTTAAGGCAGATGCCGCCGGCTTGGCATTGTCCGTTCCGGTGATGACTTGGCGTTACCCCCGCCAGTATTAAAGATTAGGACAGATTGCACTTGTAAAACATTTCCACACGCGCCAAAAATCTGTCGCAACAAAGATACACGCGAGGGGACACATCATTGGCTGGTTCAACGGATAACTCACCAAACACGCTGCCACTTTTCTACAAGGCTCCCGAAGCGGTCAGTCCGGAACGCCACGGCAAGAACGGACTTGCGCTGACCGGTGACTACGGCTTTGCCGCGAACGCAATCGTCATCCCCTTGATGGCTGCCGAAATGCCGGCGGCAATGCGCTCTTACCCGATCGTGTTTTCCGGACCCGATTTCATGCCCATGGTGGTGACCGGAATCAAGGAAGGCGAAAACCTGTTTATAGATGCCAAAGGAAAATGGGCCGAGCCACATTATGTGCCTGCCTATGTCAGGCGTTACCCCTTTATTCTTGCGGGCGGCGAAACCGACGAACGGCTCACCTTGTGCATCGAAAATGATCCCGCCCGGCTGGTCAGCCTGGGCGCCAAGGCCAAGCCGGACGTCAAACCTTTGTTCGAAGACGGCAAGCAGGGTGAGGTCATCACCAGCGCCCTGGCATTTTGCGAGCAGTATCAGGGCATGTTTGTCAAAACCCGGCAAATCATGAAGGTGATTGCCGAAAGTGGCCTTCTGGCCGAGCGAACCAGCAAGATCACTCTTGGCGATGGCCAGAGTTTCAACATCACCGGGTTTCATCTGGTCGATGAAGCCAAGCTGCTGTCCATGAGCGATGAGGACTTCCTCAAGCTGCGCAAGGCCGACGCCTTGGCGACGATCTACTGCCACCTCGCTTCGATGAACAGCTGGACATCGCTGCTGCACCAGGCAGGCCTGCGCAAATCCTGATTCTATAGAGTGTTGCGGCGCCGCCATCCGATTGGATGCGCGGCGCTGCTCTGCAGCGGCACCAGGACGAATTCATGGGTCTGCTACCTGTAGGCTGATCACACAAAATTGCGATTTTCTTTCCGCTTCTGTAAGGCTTCGCACCGGGCATCGGAACGCGGGAGAAAACCGGACATGACCACCTCGATTGCATTGCTTGGTGTCGGACTTATGGGACTGCCGATGGCGCGGCGGCTGCTTGGCGCCGGGTTCAAGCTCACGGTCTGGAATCGCGATCCATCAAAATCAGCCCCGTTGGCTAACGAAAGTGCAAGGATTGCCGGCAGCGCCGCCGACGCAGTTGCCGGCGCAACTCACATCATCACCATGCTGACCGATGGCGCGACTGTGGAGCACGTTCTGTTCACCACCGGCGCGGCAAAGGCCATCAGCCCTGGCGCAACGCTCATCGACATGAGCTCGATCCGTCCGTCCGAGGCCCGTTCACACGCTGCACGGCTTTCCAAACTTGGCATCCGCCACCTCGACGCGCCGGTCAGCGGCGGCACCAAGGGTGCTGAGGCCGGGACACTGGCAATCATGGCCGGTGGTGACCAGCAGGTGTTTGACGACGCGGTTGATCTGTTCAAGGCGATGGGACGTCCGGTTCGCGTCGGTCCCTCCGGTTCGGGTCAACTCGCCAAGCTCGCCAATCAGGCCATTGTCGGCATTGCCATTGGCGCAGTCTCGGAGGCCACGCTTCTGGTGTCTGCGGGTGGCGGTGATCTGGCGGCATTCCGGACAGCACTGAGCGGCGGCTTCGCCGATTCAACAATTCTTCAACTGCATGGCGAACGCATGCAAAATGGTGACTTCGAGTCGCGCGGGCGCGTCTCCGTACAGATCAAGGACCTCAACAACGTGCTCTCCGAAGCGCAGGAGCTTGGTATCCAACTGCCGCTGGTTCAGGCCATTCGCGACCGCTTCGTCCGGCTACAGGACGATCTGGACGGCGGCAATCTTGATCATTCGGCGCTTTTCATCGAACTCCTTGATCTCAATGGCCGCACCGGGCTTTGAACGCAGCTTGACCGCACAGCCCGAGCCCATGAAGGTGTCGCCATGACCCATGCCCCCGCATCGCTCCCAGTATCGCCCCCCCAGACGGAACGGCGCCGCATCTCCATTCTCGGCGCTACCGGCTCCATTGGCTGCAACACGCTCGAAGTGATGTCGCATCTCGGCGGCCGCGAGGCCTTTGCTGTGCCCGCCATTACCGGGATGGGCAATATCGGCCTTCTGGCCCAGCAGGCCCGGCAGACCGGCGCGGGCTTTGCCGTGACCGCAGATCCCGATCGCTATCACGAACTGAAATCGGCGCTTGCCGGAACTGGCATTGAAGTCGGTGCCGGTCCCGCAGCACTTGTTGAGGCGGGCGAGCGCGACACCGACCTGGTGATGGCGGGCATCGTCGGCATTGCCGGATTGGCGCCGACTCTGGCCGCTGTGGCGCGTGGCGCCGACATCGGACTGGCCAACAAGGAATGCCTGGTCTCCGCCGGAGATCTGTTTACCGCTGCAATCACCAAAGGTGGCGGCAAGCTGCTACCGGTCGACAGCGAGCACAATGCCATTTTTCAGGTACTTGAGGAAAACCAGCGCCACGCCATCCAGCGCATCATTCTGACCGCATCCGGCGGCCCTTTCCGCAACTACACCCGCGCCCAGATGGCTGCGGTAACGCCCGAAATTGCAGCCGCCCACCCGAACTATTCCATGGGTCTCAAAATCTCGATCGACAGCGCATCGATGTTCAACAAGGCTCTGGAGATGATCGAGGCGCGTCACCTGTTCGGCATAGAGCCGGAACAGATCGAAGTCATCGTTCATCCGCAATCCATCATCCATTCCATGGTCGGTTATTGTGATGGTTCGGTTCTGGCCCAACTCGGCGTTCCGGATATGCGTCACGCCATCGGCTATGCCATTTCCCATCCCCGCCGCGCCAATCTTCCCGTCGAACGGCTTGATTTCGCAGCACTCGCCCGGCTCGATTTCAGTGCGCCGGATGAGGAGCGTTTTCCGGCCCTGACGCTGGCCCGCACCGCCATGCAGCGCGGCGGCCTGCAGGGTGCAGTCCTCAACGGTGCAAAGGAAGCAGCCCTTGAAGCCTTCATCGCCGGGCAGATCGGTTTTCTCGGCATGGCCGATATCGTCGCCGCCACGATGGATCGGCTCGATGACGGCCGCGTGGCACAATCCATCGAAGACGTCTATGCGGCGGATAAAGACGCCCGGGCAGTGGCGGCATCGCTGCTGCGCAAATCGGCCTGATCCGCCAATGAAACAAGGGCGGATCCGAAGAACCGCCCTTTCTGTTTTCAGTATGACTATTCACGTCACAGGGACCGAACCGGTCAGCCCGCCGCGGTAACTGCCCGCTTGGCCATCACCTTGACCAGATTGGCGCGGTAGACCGACGAGGCATGGATATCCGCCATCAGGTCGGAGGGGTCCACGGTGACGCCATCAAGCGCCCCTGCCGAAAAGTTCGAAGCCAGCGCCTGTTCCATGTCCGCCTCCCGGAACACCCCGTCCGAACCGGCGCCGGTGACAGCCACCCGTACCGACCCGTCACCCTGTCTGGCGACAAAGACGCCGGTCATCGCATAGCGCGAGGCCGGGTTGGGGAATTTGGCGTAACCGCATTTGGCCGGCGCGGTGATTTCGACCGCAACGATCAATTCGCCATCGTCCAGCGCGGTATCGAACATGCCGGTGAAGAAATCATCGGCGCTGATCGAGCGCGTGTTGGTGACGATTGTGGCGTTGAGCGCAAGCAAGCCCGCCGGATAATCCGCCGCCGGGTCATTGTTGGCGATCGAGCCGCCAATGGTGCCCATGTGCCGCACATGCGGATCGCCGATATGGGCGGCGAGATGGCTGAGCCCTGGACAGGCTGCAGCAATCTCCGAAGAGCCCGCCACTTCCGCGTGGGTCGTTGCAGCGCCGATCCGGATCGAACTGCCATTCACCGAGATGCCTTTCATCCCTGCGACATGCCTGAGATCCACCAGATCCGAGGGGGCTGCAAGCCGTTGCTTCATGGTCGGAAGCAGCGTCTGCCCTCCCGACAGGAACTTGGCTTCGTCATTTGCCGAAACCAGATTGACTGCGTCCTCGACCGAGGAGGCGCGGTGATAATTGGTTGCATACATGATGTCTGCCTCCCTTTCCTATTGTGCCGACCGGAGCGCTGCCCAGACCCGCTCGGGGGTCGCAGGCATTGTCAGGTCATTGTTGCCGATTGCGTCAGTGATGGCGTTGATCACCGCCGGAGGCGCGCCGATGGCGCCTGCCTCGCCGCAGCCCTTGATCCCGAGCGGGTTCGACGTCGCAGGCGTCACCGTATTGGAGACGGTGTAACCCGGCAGATCGTCGGCCCGCGGCATGGTGTAATCCATGTAGCTCGCCGTCAGCAACTGCCCCGTTTCCGGATCGTAATGCGTGCCTTCAAGCAGCGCCTGGCCGATGCCCTGCGCAACGCCGCCATGCACCTGCCCCTCGACAACCATCGGGTTGATGATGTTGCCGAAATCATCGGCGGCAACAAACTGGACGATTTCCGTCTTGCCCGTTTCCGGATCGACCTCGACCTCGCAGATGTGGCAGCCGGCCGGGAACGAGAAGTTGGTCGGATCGAAGAAAGCACCTTCCTTCAGCCCCGGTTCCATGCCCTCCGGCAGGTTGTGAGCGGTGTAGGCGCTGAGCGACACTTCGTGCCAACCGAGCGACTTGTCGGTGCCCGCAACCTTGACCTGACCGCCTTCTATGACGATGTCGGCTTCATCAGCCTCCATCAGATGCGCGGCGATCTTCTTGGCCTTGGCTTCGACCTTGTCGAGCGCCTTGACCACCGCCGACATGCCGACGGCACCAGAACGTGAGCCGTAGGTGCCCATGCCCATCTGCACCTTGTCGGTATCACCATGGACGATGGAGACGCTGTCGATGCCGACGCCGAAACGCTCTGCAACGAGCTGGGCGAAGGTTGTTTCATGGCCCTGGCCATGGCTGTGCGACCCGGTCAGCACTTCGATCGTTCCGACCGCATTGACCCGGACTTCCGCAGATTCCCAAAGCCCCACTCCGGCGCCAAGCGATCCCACCGCTGCCGACGGCGCGATACCGCAGGCCTCGATATAACTGCTTATACCGATACCGCGCTTCATGCCGCGCGCTTCGGCTTCCGCCTTGCGGCCGGGAAAGCCGTTGTAATCCGCGGCAGCCATCGCCGCATCCAGCGAGGCTTCGTAGTCGCCGGAATCATAGCAAAGGATCACCGGCGTCTGGTAGGGGAACTCGCGGATGTAGTTTTGACGGCGCAATTCAGCCGGAGACACACCCAGTTCCCGCGCCGCAGTCTCCACAACCCGTTCCAGTGCATAGGTTGTTTCTGGCCGCCCGGCGCCACGATAGGCATCGACTGGCGCGGTGTTGGTGTAGACGGTGCGCATGTTGCAGTGGATCGCCGGAATGACATATTGCCCGGAATACAGGATCGCATGCAGGAAGGTCGGAACCACCGACGAAAACAGCGACATGTAAGCACCCAGATTGGCGACCGTGTCGGCTTTCACCGCAAGCATCTTGTTGTTCGCGTCAAACGCCATCTGGATGGTCGTCACATGGTCGCGGCCATGCGCGTCGGTGAGAAAGCTCTCGGTCCGGTCGGCAACCCACTTGACCGGTACGCCGGTTTTTTTGGATGCCCACAGACAGACAATTTCTTCCGGATAGATATAGATCTTCGAGCCGAAACCGCCGCCGACATCGGGCGCAATCACCCGCAGCTTGTTTTCCGGCGCAACATTGTAAAAAGCGCTCATCACCAGCCGCGCCACATGCGGGTTCTGCGATGTGGTCCAGCAGGTGTAATGGTCTTCACCCTCGTCATAGTGACCAAGCGCAGCGCGCGGCTCCATGGCATTGGGCACGAGGCGGTTGTTGACGAGGTCGAGCCGGGTCACATGGGCAGCCCCGGCGATAGCTGCATCGACTGCGGCGCCGTCACCAATCTCCCAATCGTAAATCAGGTTTCCAGGCGCATTGTCATGGATCAGCGGCGCGCCGGGCTTCAGCGCATCGACAGCTTCAGTGACCGCTGGCAACACTTCGTAATCGATAACCACCGCCTCGGCAGCGTCGCGTGCCTGGGCCTTGGTGTCGGCAACAACCACTGCCACCGCATCACCGACATAGCGCACCTTGGTCTGCGCCAATGGACGCCAGTCACCCATGTTCATCGGCGAGCCGTCCTTGGAATGGATCATCCAGCCGCAGATCAGCGACCCAATGCCGTCCGTGGCAAGTTCGTCACCAGCCAGAATACCGATGACCCCCGGCATCTTCATAGCGGCCGATGTGTCGATCCCCCTGATATTCGCATGCGCATGCGGCGAGCGGACGAAATGAGCATGTTTCATGCCCGGAACCACCATGTCGTCGGTGTAGCGCCCCTTGCCGGTGATAAACCGCTTGTCTTCCTTGCGCGCCACGCTGGCGCCGATGCCTTCCAATCCCATGTCTCAAACTCCTCCGGTTGAGTGTGGAGAAAAGCCGGTGGGAAATGTTTGGGCAGGATCGCTGTTGTCTGAAATCGAAGGTCTGGAAACGCCGGATTTTTCATCCCGCCTCGCCGTCCCGATCACCGACACCGTGTCTGCCTGTTCAAAGTCCGCCGCCTTTCGCCATTGCCTGTTCAGGCATGCCTATTGAGCTGCGACCCTCGCCCCGTCGTCCATTTTGGACGCGGCATCGAGAATGGCCTTGACGATGTTGTGGTAGCCGGTACAGCGGCAGATATTGCCTTCCAGCTCTGCCCGAACCGTCTTCTCATCGAGTTTGCCGCCATGGCGCGAAATCATGTCGACTGCCGACATGATCATGCCGGGCGTACAAAATCCGCACTGCAGGCCGTGATGCTCACGAAACGCCGCCTGTACGGGATGCAACTCGCCACCGGATGCCAGACCTTCAATTGTCAACACCTCTGATCCATCGGCTTGCGCGGCAAGCATGGTGCAGGATTTGACCGCCTTGCCGTCCACATGAACGACGCAGGCGCCGCATTGGGACGTGTCGCACCCGACATGGGTTCCGGTCAGACCGAGATTTTCGCGGATGAACTGGACCAGAAGCATCCGGTCCTCGCATTGGCCGGAAACGGATCGCCCGTTCACGGTCATCGAAACATTCGTCATAAATACCTCCCTGGGGTGCAATACCTTCTCCTGCCCCGCCGCATCATTTTCTTTTTTTGCAAAAGGATCAACTGTGAAACTTTGAATAATGCGCCAGCGAGTGCAGGCTGCCCGTCAACGCGAGTGATCCGGCGCGGAGATTTCTGACGAAATGCGCGCCACCCTGCGGTCGTTGGCTCGAATGGTGCTGCGCATTGTCACAGTCTGCTTGCACTTGTCGCGCAATCAGATGCCGGCTGCCCATTCAACCTTCGTTTATCCAGCAAGAAAACAGTTGTCGGGCCGGGCTTTTCCAATTATTAAGTGACCGGGCGGTCGGTTAATTTGTGAATACACCTTGAAGACCGTTTGGGAGAGCCCTAGTGACCGCATCCGCGCAATGATCCGCAACGGTCCTAGGCAGTTACAAAAAATACCCCTAGTTTCATGGGGACCCGCGGTATCGAACCCGCAAAAATCTATCTGGGAGGATACAATGAAAAAACGCAATTTCCTGAAGTCCGCCGCAGTGGCAGCTCTTGCACTGTCCGCCGTTGGCGCGACGTCGCTCAGCGCCGCCGCACAGGAAGTCACTCTGCGCATGCACCAGTTCCTGCCCGCGCAGGCAAATGTACCGGCTGAGTTGCTGATTCCATGGGCCGAAAAAGTCGGCACCGAATCCGGCGGCCGGATCAAGATCGAAGTCTTTTCATCCATGTCACTTGGCGGCACGCCGCCGCAATTGATGGATCAGGCCCGCGATGGCGTGGTGGACATCGTCTGGACCCTTCCCGGCTATACGCCTGGCCGCTTCCCGCGCGCCGAAGTGTTCGAACTTCCCTTCATGATGACCAATGCCGAGGCCACCTCGCGCGCCTATTGGGACTTGTTCAAATCCGACATGGAAGCCCAGGAATTCCAGGGCATCAAGATCCTTGCCACCTGGGTGCACGGCCCCGGCGTCATTCACGCCAAGGGCGAAGGTGTCCGCAAGCTCGAAGACATGCAGAACAAGAAACTGCGTGGCCCGACCCGCGTCATCAACGGGCTGCTTTCCGAACTCGGCGCCGAGCCGGTCGGTATGCCGGTTCCGGCAATCCCGGAAGCCCTGTCCAAGGGCGTCATCGACGGCACCGTCATTCCGTGGGAAGTCACACCGGCGCTGAAGATCGCCGAACTGGTCAATACCCATACCGAGTTCTCCGGTGACCATGCGCTCTACACCGCGGCCTTCGTACTGGCCATGAACCAGGCCAAATACGACAGCCTTCCCGATGACCTCAAGAAGGTCCTCGACGACAACACCGGGGCAGACTTCTCGGCCTTCGCCGGCAAGACCCAGGCTTCGTTTGACGCTCCGGGCCGCAAGATCGCCGAAGCCACCGACAACGAGATTGTTGTTCTGGATGCCGAAGAAGTGGCGCGCTGGGGCACGGTCGCCGAGAAGGTGCGCGACAACTGGTTTGCCGAAATGAAGGAAAAGGGCATCGACGGAGAAGCCCTTTACGGCAAGGCCAAGGATCTGATTGCCAAGAACACGATGTAAATCGACTGGCTTTTAGCTGCCGGCGGGGCCTGCCAAACGGCTCTCCCCGCCGGCTCCATGTTCTGGTGTCGTGGATGATCACATCTTTTTGCTCGTCCTGATCTTGCAGGAATAGGCTTGGATTCGCCCTGTCGCCAGACCGCCGGTCCGGTTAGACTGAGCCGGGAACGGGACTGCGGCTTTATCCGAGGTGCTGACCAAAGCTTCTGCAAGATCGCTTCAAGCCCGCCATTGATGTTTGCTGCGGGTTTTTCGCGGCCCCGCCGGGGAGGTTTTTCATGTTTGACCGGATTGACCGCTTGATGCGGACGCTGGCCGCCTTTCTTGCAATTTTAGGCGGCCTGGCGCTGATTGCGGTGATACTCGCCACCGTGATGTCGGTCTCCGGCCGGGCTTTGCTGGCCTTCGGGCTTTCGCCGATCCGCGGGGATTTCGAGCTGGTCGAACTCGGCACCGGCTTCGCAGTGTTTGCCTTCCTGCCCTGGGTGCAGATCAACCGCCAGCATGCATCGGTGGAAATTCTGACCATGCATATGGGCGACCGGATCAACCGGGTGATCGACATGATTGCCGATCTGCTGATGTTGTCCATTGCCGTGTTGCTGGCGTGGAAGCACTGGGCCGGAACGCTGGACAAGCTGGCCTATGGCGAAACCACCTTCATCATCCAGTATCCGATCTGGTGGGCCTATGCGTCAGGCCTGCTCGGTGCGTTTGGGTTTGTCTTGATAAGTTTCTGGTGCGTGATCCTGAGCGCTCGGGCGCTTATGACCGG
Organism: Hoeflea sp. IMCC20628; assembly: GCF_001011155.1. Lineage (NCBI taxonomy): Bacteria > Pseudomonadati > Pseudomonadota > Alphaproteobacteria > Hyphomicrobiales > Rhizobiaceae > Hoeflea > Hoeflea sp. IMCC20628. The sequence goes on along the minus strand of NZ_CP011479.1, from coordinate 4,738,187 downwards.
GCAGGATCAGGCGCACGGGGAGTTCATGCATTGAGCAATATCGACATCGCGCTGATATCCTTTCCGGTGCTGCTGATCCTGATTTTTCTGCGGATCCCGATCGGGCTCGCGATGTTGATCGCCGGCATTGGCGGCAGCTATTTCATCAATGGCTCTTTCCTGATGATTTTCGCGCAACTCAAGAACCTGACCTGGGGCACGTTTTCCAGCTACTCGCTGTCGATCATCCCGCTGTTCCTGCTGATGGGTCAGTTCGCCACCCTGGGGGGCATGTCGCAGGCCCTCTTCAAGGCAGCTGAAACCTGGATGGGGCACAAGAAAGGCGGCGTCGCCATGGCAGCCGTCGGCGCTTGTGCCGGATTTGGCGCCATTTGCGGCTCGTCTCTGGCCACTGCCGCCACCATGGGCCAGGTCGCCCTGCCCGAACTCAAGCGCTACGGCTATTCCGGCGAACTGGCGACAGGCGCGCTGGCGGCCGGCGGCACGCTCGGTATTCTGATCCCGCCCTCGGTGATCCTCGTCATCTACGCCATCCTGACCGAGCAGAACATCGCCAAACTGTTTGTTGCCGCCTTCATTCCCGGCATTCTCGCAGCCATTGGCTATATGATCGCCATCGCCATCTATGTCCGGCTCAAACCTGAATCGGCCGGCCACCGCGAGCGTGCGCCCTATTCCGAACGCTTCAAGAGCCTGATTGCGGTGTGGCCGGTGCTGATTGTCTTCATCGCCGTGGTCGGCGGCATCTATGGCGGCATTTTCACCCCCACCGAGGCCGCAGCTGTCGGCGCCTTCGGCACAGGCGTGATCGCCTTTGCCAATGGCGGCTTGAGCCGCGCCACCTTGAAAACATCGATCCTGGCAACCGCCAGCGCCACCGGGATGATCTTCCTCATCGTTTTCGGCGCCGGCGTTTACAATGCCTTTCTGGCGCTCAGCCAATTGCCGCAAACCGCTGCCGCCTATGTCGGCAGCCAAGGCTTCAATCCCTGGCTGGTGATGATTGCGGTGCTGCTGCTCTATCTAATTTTCGGCTGCATCATGGACTCGCTGTCGATGATCCTTCTGACCGTTCCGATCTTCTTCCCGATCATGTCGGCGCTGGATTTCGGCCTGACGCCCGAAGAATTCGCGCTCTGGTTCGGCATCATCGTGCTGATCGTCGTGGAGGTTGGATTGATAACACCACCGGTGGGCATGAACCTGTTCGTCATCAATTCCATGGCCAAGGACACGCCGCTGTCGGCAACCTATCGCGGCGTCTTCCCCTTCGTGCTGACAGACATTGTCCGGGTCGCCATCCTGACCATGTTCCCGGCCATCACCCTGGTCGCCGTCAGGCTGCTTTATTGACGTCTTCCAGATTGAAATCCGGCAGGCACGGCACGGCTCATGTGCCGATGGCGCGGATTGATTAGGCCAGATTGCCGTCCGCGAAAATTTCGTCTTTGAGATAATCGCTGTGGATCTGCCGACGCCTGCGTCCGGCAAGCTGCTCAGCCTTCAGTGTCTGCCATCAGCCCGATTCGCGCGGAGCCTCCGGGTCCGAAGGCAATAACGTGGCTCGAACGTCCGAGCGCCAGCATTCCGATCATGAGAGTTTCACCCGACATTGCGATGCCCCCTTACATCACTCGCCAAAACCACTAGATTGCAGGGATGAAATTGATCAAAAATGATTGGCCAGTGGCCCTAGTTCTTGCATTGGCCATCATTGCCCTTGCCCTGCCCACCAAAAGCTTTGCGACGGAAGCAGCCTGGGCGCGACTGGCGCAAGGCGGATATACGATCCTGCTGGGATATTCGCGCACACCCGGCGGCGGCGAACCGCTCAGACCGGATATGGGTGATTGCGACAAACGCAAAAGCCTGACCGACCGCGGCATTCAGGAGGCGCGCCGCATCGGCATGCGGTTTGCCGCACGGGCCGTCTCCATTGATGCGATCTATTCCGGCGAATTCTGCCGTGCAGTGGAGACCGCGACGCTGGCTTTCGGACGCAGGGATGTCGAGACCAAAGCCTACCTCAATTCAATTGTCGGCGGCGCCGATCCCAATGAGATCCCAGCGGAACTGATCACCGAAATCGAGCAATTTTACGGAGTCGGCAATCTGCTGATGGTCACGCATCCTGCGCTGATCCTCGCCATTTCCGGCACCATTCCGCGCGAGGGCGAGGCAGTGATCATCGCTCCGGGGTTGGCCCCGGGCGACAAACCGCGCGTCATCAACCGTTTGTTGCTGGACTGAAGCCTTCGATCCACCCTGGTTCGCGCTCAGCTGCGCATGAACACATGTTCGGTATGCTGAACCAGTTTCTCGCCGGGCCGAAGCACGGCGCCGGTGAAGCCTTCATGGTTCAGGCTGTCAGGCCAACTCTGGGTTTCAAGACAGAACCCGGCGTTGGCTGAATAGGGTTTGCCTGTCAGCCCGGGCCCCGACGGGTTGATCTTGAAACCACTGTAGAATTGCAAACCCGGCTCGGTCGAGCGCAGCTCCATGGCGACACCTGACTGCATCGAGCGCACCAGCGCAATCGTGCGGACAGCCTCACGTTGCGGCGAGATGCAAAAATTATGGTCGTAGGGCACTTGCCCGTCCGGCCCCTCACGCCGGATCGGCCGCAGCTCGCGGAAGTCATAATCCGTGCCTTCGACCGCCCTGATTTCACCGGTCGGGATCAGCCTTGCATCAACCGGCAGATAGTAATCGGCTGCGATCATCATATCGTGGTCGAGAATGCTGTCGGAGCCATCGAGATTGAAATAGCTGTGATGGGCAATGTTGGCGAGCGTTGGCCGGTCGGTGACGCTGGTATAGGTGATGGCCATGCAGCCTCCGGGACGCAGCTCATAGCGAGCTTCGATTTTCACGGTGCCCGGGTAACCTGACTGGCCATCCGGATCGACAATCGAGAAAATCGCATGATCCGTGTCATGACTGTCGAGCGTCCAGATTCGCTTGGCAATGCCGGCGCTGCCGCCATGCAGGTGGGTGATTCCGCCCTCGTTGCATTCAAGCTGATGGCTGACATTGTCCAGCGTGAACCGCCCGCCGGCAATCCGGTTTGCATGCCGGCCGACTGTCTGACCAAAATAGGGAGAGGCGGGATAACTCGCAAAATCAGAGAATCCCAGTGTCAACGGCTGCGCGTAGCCTTCCAGCCTGAGATCCTGCAGCGTCGCACCCCAGGTCATGATCCTTGCCGTAAGTCCGCCAGCCTCAAGAGTCACCCTGTGCACGGTCTCGCCATCTGCAGTCTGGCCGAAAGCTTCAATTGCCATGCATATCTCCCGTCAAAAGATTGGTCTGCTCCAGAAACAGCGCCTGCCCCGGTCGCCATGCGGTGCGGCCCCACATTACCGAGTCAGTTGCCGCGTCGCGGCTTCAAGGCCCGCAAGCGTCATCGGAAACATCCGGTCGGCAAACAATTGCTGGATCAGCGCGGTGGAATGGGTGTGTGACCAGTAGGCCTCGGGCGTCGGATTGAGCCAGGCAATCTTGTGAAAATGATCCAGCATCCGCGACAGCCAGACCTGGCCCGGCTCGTCATTCCAATGCTCGACCGAGCCGCCTGCAGTGACAATCTCGTAGGGGCTCATGGCCGCATCACCAACAAAAATCACCCGGTAGTCCGAGCCATAGGTACGCAAGACCTCCTCGGTCGGCAGCAGTTCCTGACGGCGACGGCGATTGTCGCGCCAGACGCCTTCATAGAGGCAGTTGTGGAAATAAAAATACTCCATGTGCCTGAACTCGGCCCGGGCGGCGGAAAACAGCTCTTCCACCACCTTGATGTGATCATCCATCGAGCCGCCAACATCGAAGAACATCAGCAGCTTGACAGCATTTCGCCGCTCTGGCCTGGTCTTGACGTCCAGCCAGCCATGTTCCGCAGTTGCCTGAATGGTTCCAGGAAGGTCGAATTCCTCCGCCGCACCCTCACGCACCCAGCGCCTCAGCCGCCTCAGCGCCACCTTGATGTTGCGTGTGCCAAGCTCGACCGTGTCGTCGAGGTTCTTGAACTCACGCTTGTCCCAGACCTTGACCGCCCGGCGATGGCGGCTTTCATCCTGTCCGATCCGCACGCCTTCCGGATTGTAGCCATAGGCGCCGAAAGGCGATGTTCCCGCTGTCCCGATCCATTTCGAGCCCCCCTGATGCCGGTCCTGCTGCTCCTCAAGCCGCTGCTTGAGCGTTTCAATCAGCTTCTCGAAACCACCGAGACTTTCGATCAGCTTTTTCTCGTCCGCGCTCAGGTGTTTCTCGGCCATACGCCGCAGCCACTCTTCAGGCAGATTGCGGACATCCACACCACCCTCGCCGGCAATCGCCTCAACGCCGCGAAAGTGATGCGCAAACACCTGATCAAAGCGGTCGATATGACGTTCGTCCTTCACCAGAGCAGATCTGGCGAGATAATAGAATGCCTCGACGTCATAGCGCGCCAGCCCGGCCTCAAGCCCTTCGATCAGGGTGAGGAATTCGCGCAGCGTCACCGGTACTTTGGCGGCTTTGAGTTCTAGAAAAAATGGTAGAAACATGCGCCGACATTAGACGCAATGTGCACCGGTTGCCAACCGCTCTAGCTTCCTTTCAATGCCGGATTGGGGAAATAACCCGGCCCGATGGTCAAGGGCTTGTCTGGCACCACCGTATCGTCGATCTGGCTTGTATACTCCCGCTCACCGCTCCAGAATAACTCTGTGCGGGTTCGGTCATACAGTCGGATGGAGACCCGATAGGGCTTGCCTGCTTTCACCCCGCGAAGGCTAGGCGAACGAACCCCGTAGCGAACGCTGCGCGCGTGCAATCGGGTTTCGACGGTGAGCGGTGGCCCGCCGCCGGGATCTTCGAACTCGGCAATCAGCCAGGCCCAGATTGGAACTGGTTTGAGGACATGCGCGGTGAAGCCATAAAACACGTCCGCCTCGCGGTAATTGAAAATGAAGCCGCCGCCGGCGATTTTGATATAGGGCTTTTCCGCCGGATCATCGCGCGTCACCCACCCGATCCCGAACAACACCATCGCCACGGCCACGGCCGCAGCGACCACTTTTTCGAATATCCTGTCTTCGCGTACAGCCATGCCCGCAGCTTTCAAGCCGTTGACCGATCCTGTCCCTGAGACGGGATTTTCTCACATTCTCAGCCAACACGCCAGATTGATTTGAATGCCGCTCTCCGGTCACTTGCCGGGCACAGGAGGCTCGTTTTATCGCCGGTTCAGGAGGGAGCCGTATTGGCACGAAGCCATGCGTCAAGCGTGTCTTTTGTGAAGCTTCCGGATTCAAGCCGGCCACAGATGAACTTAATCGTTTCCTCCTCGCCTGCAGTAAGCTCGAAACCATTGAGATCCAGGAAAATGCAGGCAAATGCCACGCGCTTGTTGCCATCAACAAAGCCTTGATTCATAGCGAGACTCTCCCAGAGCGCTGACGCCTCCTCCATCAAGTCTGTGTAGTAGCCCGTCTGCGGCCGCAATAGCGCCGCCGCGATAAGTCCGCGATCGTGAATGCCGGCCGCGCCGCCATAGACCTTGAACAACACGGCGTGGATATGGAGCGCCTCTTGCAGGGTTACATAGCGCATGATCTTACCTGGCCAATGCTTCGTACACCCTGTTCCAGTGCTTCATACTGCGCTCCAACGAGGTCTGAACCTTCGGGTCGACCGAACTGCCGCCGGTGAGCCGTTCATACTCTTCAGTCGAGAGAACGACCCTGATATCACGACCATTTTTGCGGATGGCAACAGGCTCATTGCCCGACGCTTCCAGCAATTCGCCGAACCGGTTCTTGGCTTCGCTCGCCTACATGACTTTCATCGCCGCTCTCCTCATGGTCAAAACCACAATTGGACATTTTGGACAAAACAGCCAGTTTGGCTCATCTGGTCAATATCCGGCGACGATCTTGGCTAACGGCTGTATTTGACGAATGGCGTCAGCGTGGCGATCCGGTCATAGAGCTTGCGCGCCTCGGCGTTGAACTCCTGCGTCATCCAGTAAACCGCAGGACAGCCATCCGCATCGGCCTGCGCATAGACAGCCTCGATCAGAGCCCTGCCAACGCCGGTGCCACGAACTTCGGGCGCGGCGTAGAGATCCTGAAGGTAGCACACCGATTCCACCTTCCAGCCATGCCGATGGTATATATAGTGCACCAGACCGACCGGCTTGCCATCGCTGAGAGCCAGCAATCCGCGCGGTTCATAAAATGACGCCTCCCCGGCAACATGTTCGCCAACAATGCGGCCCAGCGTGGTCTGGTAGACTTCTTCGGGGACAGTCGCTTCGTAGAACTCCAGATAAAGCGTCCAGAGCCGGCGCCATTCGGGTTCATCGGCAGCCGTGATCGGCCGGATTTCGACAGTGCCACTCATCCGTTTTCTCCCCTTGTCTCCAACCGATCCTCGCCAATGTCCTCAATGTCAAACGGCGTGGTCTGGTAGACCTGATTGATCCAGTTACCAAACAACAAAAAAGCATGGCTGCGCCAGCGATTTGACGGTTTGTTCTCCGGATTGTTGTCGGGAAAGTAATTCTGCGGCGGAGCAACCGGCGTTCCTGCCTTCACGTCGCGAAAATACTCTTCCGCGAGAGTGCCTGAATCATATTCGATGTGATTAAAGATATAGAGCCGGTTGGCGAAAGCCTCGTGCAGCAAACACAATCCGGTCTGTTCGCTTTCCATCAGCACCTCAAAATGCGGTGTCAGGTCTTCCCGCCGCACCTCGGTCCAGCGCGAGACCGAAACCTGGAAATCATCGGAGAACCCCATAAGGTAAGGCGAGGCCGGATTGAGATTGCGGTGGCGATAGACCCCGAAGGCCTTCTCCAGCAGTGGCTGTTTGGGAACCTGATGAAAATGCCACGCCGCAGCCATCGCCCCCCAACAGACGAAGAAACTCGAATGCACATGGGTGGTTGTCCAATCGAGGATTTGCTGCATTTCAGGCCAATAGGTCACATCTTCAAATGGCAGGGTTTCGATCGGCGCACCGGTGATGATGAAGCCGTCGAACTTGCGGTGCTTCACCTCGTCCCAGGTATGATAGAAATTGATCAGATGCTCTTCGGAAGTGTTTTTGGCGACGTGCGACCCGATCCGCACCAACGTCAATTCCACCTGCAACGGCGACGCCCCGATGAGTCGGGCAATCTGTGTTTCCGTAGCGATCTTGTTGGGCATCAGGTTCAAAAGCCCGATGTGCAACGGGCGAATATCCTGCCGCACGGCAATCGATTCATCGAGGATTTGCACACCTTCGCGCACCAGCGCGTTTCGGGCAGGAAGACCATCGGGGATACGGATCGGCATGACGCACTGACCTCCAACAAAAAACCGGCCGCGAAAACAACGCTGCCGGTCCGGTGGGAAGCAATCCCGTCGGCCATTTAGCAAGTTGTTTAACGTGGCTGCAAGCCGGCCGGCCAAATCACCACAATGGCTGGAATTTACCCGGTTGCCTCGGCCTGGTCAACATAAAGCGCCCGATCCGGCTTTCCTGCTTCCGCCAAACGCACACGGTTGCGACCATCATTCTTGGACTGATAGACAGCCGCATCCACTCCAGCCATGGCAACACCGAAATCATCACCGGGCGCGAGCACGCAGTAGCCGAAACTCGCCGTTAGTCTCAGATCGTCGCCGGTGGATGGAATTTGCTGCGATTCGACCGAGATCCGTAGTCTTGTCGCCGCCAGCCGGGTCATTTCTTCGTTGGCTTCCGGCAGCACAATGCAGAACTCTTCACCCCCGAGCCGTGCGCAGACACATGTCTCGCCTGACACATCCATCAAAAGCTGTGCCACGGCTTTCAAGGCAACATCCCCGGCGTCATGACCATGGGTGTCATTGACCCGCTTGAAGTGGTCGATATCACAGAGGATCAGGCCTGTCGGAAACGGTGCCGATGCGGCCCGCAACCGCTGCACCCTGGTCTCGAAGGCGCGGCGATTGAGCAGACCTGTCAATGGATCTGTTTCCGCCAGGCGGATCAGACGCGTCACCAGCTTGACCGAGTAACGGGCAAACAGCGCGACACCTATAACAACCGCAAAAATCGCATTCTCTGTCTGCATGGACGACGCAAACTGCGATCCATTGAAGGCATCCAGTGTCAGCGGCTTGGGTCCGGACAGATTGATCTCGATGATCCGGTAGAACGTCAACGACGCCTGGGCGATCAGAATCGCGGCAATGGTCATGTCAACGCGATATTTTCTGGCCCGCCAGACCAGCAAACCGCAAAAAATGTCGACAAGGACGACGAATCCGCTGGTTGCGGTAAACCGCAGCCAGAACAGCGAGGGGTCCGAATAGGTGTAGATGATAATGCCGAACGCGACGCCGGCGGTCAGCCCAAAAGCCAATCGTGGAAATTTCACGCCATACAGCGAGGCCACGCCCCAGATCAGCAGAAAATGACTGGTGAACAAAGAGAGCTGGATTGATGCTCGGTAGGCCGGAGGCAAATCGCCCTCGGCCAACATGATCAGGGTATACCCGATTGCGGCAAAGAAATATGCGCCGGCCAGTCTGAGCGCTGGCAATTGCTTGCGATCATAGAAAAACAGCGACAAGAACGCGACGCCGGCGGTCACGATAATCGTTGGCCCGAGCCATTGATATGTCAGATTGGGAAAAATCAAAAACCGACGCCCTGTGCATTGTTGATGCAACGCAATATGGCAGCAAAAGGTGGCCAATTGCTTACCAGCAGCATCAGTTACCGCGTTGCCGCGCCAGAAATGCCAGCCGCTCGAAAAGATGCACATCCTGTTCGTTTTTCAACAGCGCTCCATGCAGTTTCGGCAACGCGTTTTTGGCGTCACCACGCAGGGTATCCGGCTCGACATCGTCGGACACCAGCAGCCTGATCCAGTCGAGAGCTTCCGAGGTCGAAGGCTTTTTCTTCAGGCCTGTTGTTTCACGGATGGCGTAAAACTGGGTCAGGGCCTCGCGCACCAACGCCTGCTTGATGCCGGGATAATGCACATCGACAATACGCTGCAAGGTCGCCATTTCGGGAAAGCGGATATAGTGGAAGAAACAGCGGCGCAGGAACGCGTCGGGCAGCTCCTTCTCATTGTTGGACGTGATGATAACGATTGGCCGCTGTCGGGCCTGAATGGTTTCGCCAGTCTCGTAGACAAAGAACTCCATACGATCGAGTTCCTGCAGCAGATCGTTGGGAAACTCGATATCCGCCTTGTCGATCTCGTCAATCAGCAGCACCGTTTTCTTGTCGGCCGCAAAGGCTTCCCACAACTTGCCGCGACGAATGTAATTGGCCACGTCATTGACGCGCTCATCGCCGAGCTGGCTGTCGCGCAATCGGCTCACCGCATCATATTCGTAAAGGCCCTGCTGTGCCTTCGTCGTCGATTTCACTGACCATTCAATCAGATCAAGCCCAAGTGATTCGGCAATCTGGTGGGCCAGTTCGGTTTTGCCGGTACCCGGCTCACCCTTGACCAGCAACGGCCGTTCAAGCCGGATTGCCGCATTGACTGCGACGGTGAGATCCTTTTCCGCCACATAGGTCGACGTGCCTTCAAACTGCATATGCCCTCCACGTGCCGCAATTCCGGCGGCTTGGTTCGATATTATTCTCAACACCATAATCCGGCCCGGGACGCAACCCACAAGGGCGGGACGGTTTGCGTCAGATCAAGGCGTTAGCACCCCTCACGGGCCAGAATGCACATGAAATTGCCCGTCGCATCAATCGGAGATAATTATGACGCTATATCACATCCATCTTGTCATGGCCCGCAACAAGGAATTTCCCGAGGGCAACGTCAACCGTGGCTACGATATCCATGCGCCGCTCGACGCAGATGGCCATCTGGACAAGGCAGCCTGGGAGAAATCACCTTCTTCATCGACCGTGGTGCGTTTCTGGGACGGCGAGCGCTCCGAACTGGGCTATCTGATCCACCATCCAAAAGGCGGCTGGGCCTTTGACTATGATCCCACCGACGAGGCTGACGACGAGACCGGCTACCGGCTTTCCAATCACATCTTCAAGACCGGCGAATACATCTCGGTCCGCGACCACGGCGCTGACGAACTGCACACTTTCGTCATCGCGTCAGTGACAAAGGCAGATTGAAGCAACAGCGCCTTGATTTGATCGATGTTGCGCTCGGATGTTACCATCTGAGCGCAACACGCATATTCAAGCCGCATACCTGCTTCAGCTGCCCTCGATGCCCTCGCGCAGCATCTCGAGCTCCAGCCATTCGCCTTCCATCTTCGCAATCTCGGCCTTGAGTGCGTCATGGGCCTTGGCGCGGGCGGCGAAGCCGTCGGGGTTTTTCGCAAACATCGCCGGATCGGCCATCTCCGCCTCGATTTCCGCCAGCTTGGCTTGCGCTTCCTCGATCTTCACCGGCAGCGTTTCCAGCGCGAATTTCTGCTTGAAGGAGAGCTTGGCTGCGGAAACCTTGTTGGCTGGCTGCGACTTCGGAGCCGATGCCGGACGGTTTGCCGCTTCCTGGGCTGATCGTGCCTTCTTCTCGCGCGCCTCTGCACTGCGCTGGGTCAACATGTCGGAATAGCCTCCGGCATAGGCAATCCAGCGCCCATCGGGATCCTTGGGATTGGCCGGCGCCAGTGTCGAGGTGACAGTGCGGTCGAGGAAATCGCGGTCATGGCTGACCAGGATCACTGTACCGGGATAGGACGTCACGACTTCCTGCAACAGGTCCAGCGTCTCCATGTCGAGGTCGTTCGTCGGCTCATCAAGAATCAGTAGATTGGACGGCTGCGACAGGATGCGGGCCAGCACCAGCCGGGCCTTTTCACCGCCCGAGAGGTTGCGTATCGGCGTTCGCGCCTGTTCCGGCTGGAACAGGAAATCCTTCATGTAGCCGGTGACATGCTTGGCCTCGCCATTAATGATCAGGCTGTCGCCGCGACCATCGGTGAGGTAATGCGCCAGCGTTTCCTCCGGGTTAAGCACTTCGCGGCGCTGGTCGAGCACGGCTATGTCGAGTTTTGACCCGTGCCGCACAAAGCCGGTGTCAGTCTCCAGCTCGCCGATCAGCATTTTCAGCAGCGTGGTCTTGCCGGCGCCGTTGGGGCCGACGATGCCGATGCAGTCGCCGCGGTTGATGCGCATCGAGAAGTCGCGCACCACCGGCGTGTCGCCATAGGTCTTGCTGATCCCTTCGGCCTCGATCACCAGCTTGCCCGAATCGCGGCCTTCGGCAACCTGGGCATTGATCCGGCCTTGCGCACCCTTGTGGCTGCGGTGATCGGCGCGCATGGTATTGAGCTCGGACAGCCGCCGCATATTGCGCTTGCGGCGCGCCGTGACGCCATAGCGCAGCCAGTGTTCTTCCCGCTCGATCTGCCGTCCAAGCTTGTGCTGCTCGATCTCTTCGGCTTCCAGCGTCTGGTCGCGCCATGCCTCGAAATGCTCGAACCCGCGGTCGAGCCTCAGCGATTTCCCCCGGTCCAGCCACATCGTCGCCCGGCTGACCCGCTCGAGAAACCGCCGGTCATGCGAGATCACCAGAAGCGCGCCGCGGCTGCGTGACAGTTCTTCTTCCAGCCATTCGATCGTCGGCAGGTCAAGATGGTTGGTCGGCTCATCAAGAAGCAGAATGTCGGGCTCCGGCGCCAGCACACGTGCCAGCGCGGCGCGCCGCGCCTCGCCGCCCGACAATGTCTGCGGATCGGCTTCGCCATCAAGACCGAGATGCTCGAGCAGGTAATTGACCCGGTGCACATCGTCATTGGGACCAAGTCCTGCCTCGGCATAGGCCTGAACGGTGGTAAAACCCTCGAAATCCGGCGCCTGCGGCAGATAGCGGATGGTCGAGGACGGATGCCGGAAGATCTCGCCCGATTGCGGCTCGACCTGGCCAGCGGCAATCTTCAGCAAGGTCGATTTGCCCGAGCCATTGCGGCCGACAAGACAGATCCTGTCTCCCGGTTCAACCTGCATCTGGACGCCGTCAAGCAGCGGCGCTCCACCAAAGGAGAGTGCGATATCGTCAAGTTTCAGAATGGGAGGCGCCATGGTCAGGCTCCGGAAAAATCATGAGGACGGGCGACGACAAGCGCGCGCCCAGAGAGGAGGCTGACGGTCATTCGACCCTCAGCCACATTCGAAATGGTGCGTGACGCGCCGAACGCAATGTCGGCGGCATCAAGCGGATATTTGACACCGGTCAGGCTGAGCCCGCTGAGCGCCGTGAACGCGATCACCGAAAACAGCGATCCGGCCGGCAGATCGAAGTCGAGCGAGCCCGGCAGAAGCGGCACCGCTTCTTCAATGCCGGAGGTCAGCACCACATCCAGACCACGCTCGGCAAGCGTGACGGCCTGCAGCAAATGAGACAGCGCATGGTCGGTGCGCTCACCGCCAAAAGCGCCGACCAGCACCAGCCGTCGGGCCCCGCGCTCGATCGCCTGCTCAATGGCAAGTTCACCATCGGTGAAATTCTTCTCCGCAGGGAACGGCAACCGCGGCGTGGCGGCAAAGGCCTCCGTCAGCTCGGGCGAAGTGGAATCGAAATCGCCGACCCACAATTCGGGCGTGATCCCCAACGCCCGGGCATGCGCCATGCCGCCATCAGCTGCGATGGCGCGCGCGTCCTTGATCAGCGCGCGGACGCGGTCATCAATTTCGAGCGCCCCGCCAAGCAGGATTGCAAATGTTGGAATAGATGTCATGGCGCATGCCAATAGCAGCTTTGCGCCCACTTGCCAGCGTCTGGAAGAAATTCTATGTCTTGTCTCGCTCTAACGGGGTGCCTGGCGTTTTCGCCGGGCTGAGAGGCCAGATGGCCAACCCGAAGAACCTGATCCGGTTTGTACCGGCGGAGGGATTAGACGTGCACATCGCGCCTATTCCTGTTTTTTTGACCAAAAGGAGGCGCGAACAATGCGCATATCTCGTTATCTTCCCGTTGCCCTGGCAGCCATTCTCCCCTTTTTACCCAATGCTGCAGCCAGTGCCGACAAGACACTGACCATCTACACCTATGACAGCTTCACCTCCGAATGGGGCCCCGGCCCCAAGATCGAAGCGGCGTTTGAAGCCAATTGTGATTGCGATCTCAAATGGGTCGGCGTCGCCGATGGCGTTGCACTTTTAAACCGCCTCAAGCTCGAGGGCAAAAACGCCGAAGCCGGCATCGTGCTTGGCCTCGACACCAATCTGGTCACTGAAGCCAAGGCCACTGGCCTGTTCGAGGCCCATGGCCTAGACACGGACGCCGTCTCGGTTCCCGGCGGCTATAGCGATGACGTGTTCATACCCTATGATTACGGCCATTTCGCCGTGATCTACGACACCGAGACAATCAGCAATCCGCCAAAAAGCCTCAATGATCTGGTTGAGGGCGATCCCAAACAAAAGATCGTCATTCAGGACCCACGCACCTCGACCCCTGGTCTGGGGCTGCTGTTGTGGATGAAATCCGTCTATGGCGATGATGCCGCGGCAGCCTGGGAGAAGCTGGGCAAGCGGGTTCTGACCGTCACCCCGGGCTGGTCGGAATCCTATGGCCTGTTCACCTCGGGCGAAGCGCCAATGGTTCTGTCCTACACAACATCTCCGGCCTATCACATGGTGGCTGAGGAGACAGACCGCTATCAGGCCGCCGAATTTGCCGAAGGCCATTATCTGCAAATCGAGGTCGCTGGCTTGCTGGCCAATGCGCCTGACAAGGATCTGGCACGCCAATTCTTGAGTTTCATGATGACGCCGGCCTTCCAGAACGAGATCCCGACCAACAACTGGATGATGCCGGCAGCCCCCGTCAGCATGGATCTGCCGGAGGCGTTCTCGAAGCTGGTCTCGCCTGAAAAGACATTCCTCTACAGCTCCGACGAAGTGGCTGAAAATCGCGCCGCCTGGATCGAGGAATGGCTCGGCGCCATGAGCCGGTGAACCTGACCTGATGCTGACCAGGGCCGAACATCGCGCCGCACGGGCAAGCGGCTTTGCCGCCTTGCTCGCAGTCGGCCTGGCCCTGGCCGTCCCCGTGTCCGTGCTTTTGCTGCACGGCGCGGCGACGGGCCTATCCTCCACGCAAACTGACTATCTGGTGCGGATCACCCGCTTCACCCTGATGCAGGCCGGCCTGTCGACTTTGCTGAGCCTGCTGATTGCGATCCCGCTGGCCCGGGCCCTGGCCCGCCGCCCCGCATTTCTCGGGCGGCGCTGGCTTGTCAGCCTGTTTGCTGTTCCGCTTGGCCTGCCGCCGCTGGTCGCAGCGCTGGGTCTGATCGAGGTCTGGGGCCGCAATGGCGTGGTCAACAAGGGTCTGGAGTTTTTGGGAGTCCAGACCCCGTTCTCGATTTACGGCCTCAGCGGCATTCTGCTCGCCCATGTGTTTTTCAATCTGCCGCTGGCTGTGCGATTCATTCTGCCGGCGCTCGAGCGGTTGCCATCGGAATACTGGAAGACCGCCGCCAATCTCGGCATGGGCGGTCTCAGCCTGTTCCGGCTGATCGAATGGCCGGCCATGCGGCGTTCTGCGGCAGGCGCCGCCGGGCTGGTGTTCATGCTCTGCGCCACTTCATTCACCCTCGTCCTGGTGCTCGGCGGCGGTCCGGCCGCCACCACCCTGGAAGTGGCCATCTACCAGGCGCTGCGGTTCGATTTCGATCCCGGCCGCGCGGTGTTGCTGGCGGCGATCCAGATCGGCCTGACCCTCGCGGTGATGCTGGGGCTCAAACTGATCTCTGCGCCCTCCGAGGCTGGGAGCACCAGCGGCGGCCGCACCAGCCGCCCCGATGCCCCCGGCGGTCTCCGGGCCTTGCCTGACGCTATTCTGATCGGATTGGTGGGCCTGTTTGTCTGCACGCCTATGGTGGCTGTGGTTGCCTCCGGACTTGGAGCCGACCTGAGCCGCCTTCTTGCCGATCCACTGTTCTGGCGGGCAGCGACGACCAGTCTGCTGATCGGTGTTTCAGCGGCAATGCTCGCCGTGTTGCTGGCCGGCGTGTTGGTCCGGGCGCGCTATTCCGCAGACAACGTTCTCGCTTCGCCGGCATTGGGCCTGTTGTCGGGCCTGTCGGGTGCCGCCGGGTCGCTGACCCTTCTGGTTCCCCCCGTCGTGCTTGGCGCCGGCTGGTTCCTGATGCTCGGCGGTGGTGTCGGACAATTGTTGGCGCCGCTGTGCGTCATTGTCACGGTCAATGCGCTGATGGCGCTGCCCTTTGTCATGCGGGTGATCGAGCCTGCGCACCGCAGCGCCATGGAGCGCAATTCCCGCCTCGCCCTTTCACTGGGCATCACCGGTATTTCCCGTCTCCGGCAGATCGACATTCCCGCCATGGCTCTGCCGCTGACCACAGGTTTTGTCTTTGCCATCGCCCTGTCTCTGGGCGATCTTGGCGCCATCGCGCTGTTTGGCAGTGACCGCATCATCACCCTGCCTTGGTTGCTGTATCAAAAACTGGGCAGTTACCGGACCGATGATGCCGCCGGACTGGCTCTGCTTCTGGGCGGAATTACCATGGGGCTGATGCTTGCCGCCGACCGGCTCGGCAATTGGAACGGAAACCAGCAGCGATGACACAACAGCCCGCAATCGCCTTAGAAGCCGTCGCCTACGGGATCGGCGAACTCAGCGCCGAATTCACCTTCAGCCGCCAGGCCGGAAGCGTGACCGCCATTCTTGGCGCGTCGGGTGCGGGCAAATCGACCCTGCTCAATCTCGCCGCCGGGTTCCTCGCCCCACGCAGCGGCCAGATCCTGCTCAACGGCAAGCTGATGAACCAACTGCCGCCCTCCGAGCGCGGCGTCTCGATGGTCTTTCAGGACAACAACCTGTTTGCCCATCTCGACATCCGCACCAATATCGGACTGGGGCTCAATCCCGCTTTGCGGCTCTCCGCCTCCGACTGGACCAGGGTCGAGGCCGCGCTCGAACGGGTCGGCCTCGCCGGGTTGGGCCGACGCATGCCCGGTTCGCTGTCAGGTGGTGAGCGGCAGCGTGTGGCTCTGGCCCGCGCCTTTGTCCGCCGCCAGCCATTGCTGCTGCTGGACGAGCCCTTCGATGGCCTCGGACCTGGCCTCGCCGCAGACATGCTGAGCCTGATGCTCGAGATAAGCGCTGACGTCGGCGCAACTGTGCTGATGGTTACCCACGACCCCGACGAGGCTCGTGCTGCAGCCGGTGAAATCCTGTTCATCTCCAGGGGCCGAATCGCCGCTGACGCGCCGGCGGTGGGATTTTTCGAGCGACTCGACTTGCCCGAACTCGTGACCTATCTCGGCAAAACGTCCGGCGACTGAAGCCTTGCCACAATTTCGACGCGAGCTTTTGGCACTGGAGAACCGCCGCAAAGTCAGATAGACCGTGAGCCTTCGCCCGGCTTGCGAAACACCAAGCCTTCGTACCGGCATGATAACCATCGAGCATATAACCGGACCATGGCCAAGATTGCAGCGCCCCATTCCCGAAAGACAGCCTCAGGCAAGATAATGCTCCCGATCGCCATGGCGGTTTTGGGTGGCGTTTTGGTGCTGTCCGGCTGTCAGACACTGGGTGTCGATGTCTATGAGCCAAGCGTCAGCCCTTCGAATTCACCGCAAACCGCCGAAAAAGCCGGCGCATCCGATCCACGCACGCGGATCGGCGCAAATGAGCACCCGCGCATCATCGCAAGTTATGGTGGTGAATTTCGTGACGCCAAGACCGAACGGCTGGTGGCCCGCATCGTCGGCGCCCTGACGCTGGTCTCGGAAAATCCGAGCCAAGCCTATCGCATCACAGTGCTCAATTCGCCTGCGGTCAACGCCTTTGCCTTGCCCGGTGGCTATCTCTATGTGACCCGCGGCCTGTTGGCGCTGGCCAATGACGCCTCCGAGGTTGCCGCGGTTCTGTCGCATGAAATGGCGCACGTCACCGCCAATCACGGTCTTGAACGGCAGCGCCGCGAGAAAGAGGTCGAGATTGCCGGCCAGGTGGCGGAGGAACTGTTTGCCAATTCCATCGCCGGACGCCAGGCGGTCGCGCGCAACAAATTGTCGCTCGCGGCATTCTCCCGCAACCAGGAGCTTCAGGCCGACGTGATCGGTGTCCGGATGCTGGGTGAAGCCGGCTATGACCCCTATGCCGCGCCGCGGTTCCTCGAATCGATGAATGCCAACCAGCGCTTTGGCGCGATCGATCCCGGCGCGGATGTCAGCCTCGACTTCCTTGCAAGTCACCCCAATCCGCCGCAGCGGATCGACCTCGCCAGAAGTCATGCCCGGGCGTTCGGGCAGGAGGGTGTCGGAAACCGCGGCCGCGACTATTATCTCGACGGCATCGACGGCTTGCTGTTTGGCGACAGTCCCAATGAAGGATATGTCCGCGGCACCGAATTTCTTCATCCGGTGCTGGGCGTCCGCTTTTCGGTGCCTGAGGGCTTCCGGATAGACAACACTGCCGAAGCAGTGGTCGCAACCGGCCCGAATGACCTGGCGATCCGCTTTGACGGGGTGACGGACAATAGCCGCCGGTCGTTGGAACAGTACATGGCAAGCGGCTGGGTCACCGGACTCGACGCCAACTCGATCCGGGAAACCCGCATCAACGGCCTGCCCGCGGTAACAGCCCGGGCCAGCGCCGACGAATGGGACTTCGACATCACCGTCATTCGCCTGAAAGACCGGATTTACCGGTTTCTGACTGCCGCGCCACGCAACAGCGCCGACCTTGACGCCACTGCGGCGGTCGTTCGGGCCAGTTTCAAGAAAATGTCGGCGCGTGACATCAAGGCGCTTCAGCCCCTGCGCGTCCGTATCGTCACCATCAAACAGGGCGACACGGTCACCTCATTGGCGGGACAGATGAGGGGCGTTGAACGCAAGGTCGAGCTGTTCATGTTGCTCAACGCCATCGCACAGGGGGCGAACCTCACCCCAGGCGAGAAGGTCAAGATCATCACTGACCAGTAAGGTCTGTCAGATCAGAGACTGGCGATTTCCGGGGTCCGTGTTGTCAGCACCATCCGCAATTTTTCAAGCGCCCGATTCTCGATCTGGCGCACCCGCTCCTTGGAAATACCCAGAACCGCGCCGAGCGATTCAAGCGTCGCTCCATCTTCGGCCAGTCGGCGCTCTCGAATGATGCGCAATTCACGCGGATTGAGGGTGTCGAGCGCATCGCTGAGCCAGAGATGACGACGTTCCTCGTCAATCATCGTTGAAACCTGCTCATCGGGCAAAGGTTCGTCGCTTTTGAGAAAGTCCATCCGGTCCGAGGACCCGCCCGACTCGCCGTTTGACATTGGTGCGTTCAGCGATGAATCCGACCCGGACAGCCGCGCGTCCATTACCGCCACATCCTTGGCGCGAACGCCAAGTGTATCGGCGATCTTGGTATGGATCGCACTCTCTGTCATATCGGGATCGTCTTGCGCCAGCCGCATCCGCAACCGGCGTAAATTGAAAAACAGCGACTTCTGCGCAGAACTGGTGCCTCCACGCACGATCGACCAGTTGCGCAAGACATAATCCTGAACCGATGCCCTGATCCACCAGGTGGCGTAGGTGGAGAAGCGGACCTCGCGCTCGGGGTCGAACCTGGCGGCCGCCTCCAGCAGTCCTACATGGCCTTCCTGGATCAGATCGCTCATCGGCAAACCGTAGTTGCGGAATTTTGCCGCCATCGAAATCACCAGCCGCATATGCGCCATGGTGATCTGGTGGAGCGCCTCCTGGTCCTTGTTGTCTTTCCAGCGCACAGCCAGATCATGCTCTTGGTCGCGTTCAAGATAAGGGGCAGCCATGGCGGCACGAACCATTTGCCGATTTGCTGTGATAGCTTTCGTGACCATGACACCCTCCTGAGATTGTTGCTGTGTTCACTGACTCTACGCACCAAGACGCCAATTGGTTCATCAAGACGGATAAATTTGCTGTGATCCATGTGCACGCACAAATCGAACAGCCATGACCACAGCACCGAACCTCACTGAAAATACCCCTGCATCTGGCAAAAAAAAACGCAAAAAAGCCCGGGCACGCTAGGCGGCCCGGGCTTGATCAGATCTTAGCGGGTATTGGAAATCAGGCGGCTTCTTCCTGCGCGCCTTCTTCTTCACCGGCTTTGCCGCGCTTGGGACCCTTGTTCAGGTTTACCTCGATCAAGCGCACCGACTCGGTGTCCGACATCTTGTTGACGGCGGCGAGTTCGCGCGCCATCCGGTCGAGTGCGGCCTCATAAAGCTGACGCTCCGAATAGGACTGCTCAGGCTGGTTCTCGGCGCGATACAGATCCCGAACCACTTCCGCGATCGAAATCAGATCGCCGGAATTGATCTTCGCATCATATTCCTGTGCACGGCGGGACCACATGGTCCGCTTGACCCGGGCGCGGCCCTGAACCACTTTCAGCGCGCGTTCGACGAAATCCGTTTCGGACAATTTGCGCATGCCGATGACTGACGCCTTGGCGACCGGCACCTTGAGGCGCATCTTGTCTTTTTCGAAATCAATCACAAACAACTCAAGTTTGTGGCCCGCAACTTCCTGCTCTTCGATGGCAACAATCTGTCCGACGCCGTGGGCGGGATAGACAATCGATTCACCGGTCTTGAAACCCTGTCTCTGTGAAGGCTTTTTCTGCTGGGTTGTCATGCGTTTTCAAAACTCCCTGTTACGGAAACGGACACTGGCAGCCGGACATGGGTTGTCCGGACAGGTCCTGCGAAGGCCGGAAGGCAATCGCACTGACTACGCCGTTCAAACAATACGAGGCAAATTTCAGAGGCGAACACCGCGCGGAATTAAGGTCATCCGGCAGCGTTGCGCTGCAAGGAAAGGGAAACCGCTGTAAGGGACGTTTGCTTCCGTTTTTGCTTCTTGTTTCGCCCGGACGGCGCCTTGAAGATGTCAGTAATAAGATGTGTACCACAAAATATGGGGTAAATCAATGATTTGCGCGAGAGGCTGCAGAACCTGCGGCAAAACTCCGTCATGGCTCGCTGATCCATGCGGCAGCGCAACCACCATATTGCTGCGATGCGACACCAATTTCCATTGCAACGCCGTGGGTTCCATCCGGCGTCCGCAAGTCACCACGCTTGTTCATTAATGCGCACGTACCTGTCATCCGGCTAAACTCAACTGCTGCGGCATCGGCACGCGCTCCAGCGCCGCACCTATAATTGGATGCGCAAAGGCCGCTGTAACGCTCTCAATCAATGCATGTGCGTTATCGTTCAGATGAATTCATTTCAACGCGACATGCAGTAGTGATTAATCGCCTTCGCCGGGAGCCTCCGAGAAGTACTTCTCGAACTTGCCTGCCTCTCCGTCGAACTTCTTCGCGTCTTCCGGGGCCTCACGCTTGATGGTGATATTGGGCCATTTGTCGGCATACTCGGTGTTGACCTCGAGCCATTTTTCCAGACCCGGCTCGGTATCCGGCTTGATCGCCTCCGCCGGGCATTCGGGCTCGCAAACACCGCAGTCGATGCATTCATCAGGATGAATGACCAGCATGTTGTCACCCTCGTAGAAGCAATCCACGGGGCAGACCTCAACGCAATCCATGTATTTGCAGCGAATGCAATTGTCAGTCACCACATAGGTCATACGTCTCTCCTGAAGCTTCATGCATGGCGCGGCGGGCGGTTTCATTCTGGCCGAAACGCATGCGTCATTTTCGAGCGTTGAAGCCGACCGAGCGGGTCAGGACAGACTCGCTACACGGCTGCAAACAACGGCGGTGAGGTACCGGCTTTGCCAGCACTTTGCAAGACATCTGGTTTCGCCATGGCGCCGCACCTGGTTGATCAGGGACGAAGCTCGCGGCAGCCGGACCTATTTGCGCATGACTTTGCCCAAACAGGCGCCGGTCAAGACAAAATTATGCGTCAGAATCCGGGTTGTTGAATTGATCTATTTTTCGCCGGTCCCGCTTGGTCGGCCGACCCGCGCCAGGCTCTCGCTGTGCAGGAACCGTTGGCGCCTGACCGGGGTCGGCGGGTTTGGGGGTAACATCCTCATACAGAAGTTGCGCTTCCGGTGCCGGGCCGCGACGAAGGCCACAGCCCAGAATTTTCAGAACCACAATGCGCCGGTCCAGTGAAATTGTCAGCACATCATCCGGCTTGACCAGGAAACTGGCCTGATCGATCTTTTCCCGGTTGACCCTGACATTGCCGCTGCCGACAAACTTGCCCGCCAGGGTTCGGGATTTGACGACGCGCGCGAAAAACAGCCATTTGTCTATCCGCTGTCGCGCCGGCTGATCCACCAGAGTAATGCCTATTTCTTGAGTTTGTCGCGCAACGCCGCCAAGGCTGCGAACGGAGAATCGGGGTCAATCGGCCGCTCCTTGCGCTGCGGTGGCCGTTCCGTCCGGTTGCCACGATTGGCGTCGTCGCCTCTGCCGGGACCGCCCTTGCCCTGGCCACCCTTGCCATGTGGCGGCTTGCCGGAATGATCCGGCTTGCCGCGACGGCCCTTTTTGGGCCGCGCGTCAGCCTCCGCACCGGCCTCGCCGACCGGCTTGGTGTCGGAGCGGGGATTGCGATTGCCACCTTCACGCCGGCCACGGCCTTCGCCGGGAGCCTGACGTGGACCGCGCTGGCCGTCCTGCCGGCCACCTGGCCGCCACAACAGCACCGGACGCGGCGCTTCGACTTCTGCGCCGGTCTCTGCGGCTGCCTCGGCTTTCGGCTCTTCAGCCGCTGTCGCTGCAGCCGGAGCCGCATCAGCAGCTGCCGTTTCAGAAACTTCAGCCGGGGCTTCCACGGCCATTTGCGTGGACGGCTCAGCCGTTTCTTCAGGTGCAGCTGTCTGAGCAGCAACCTCGTTTGAAGTATCAGCAGCAGTCGCTTCAACCGGCGATGCCGTCTCTGCCTGTGCGGCATCGTCCTTGGCAGCAGGCGCCGTCAGCTTGTGCGGACGGTCAGCGGCAGTGCGTGAGACCACGACTTCCACCACAGGTCCGGTGCCAGTCGCAGCGCCGGTTTCCACCTGTGCGGCATCAAGTCCGGCCATATAGGTCTGCGCCTCCTCGGCGGGCACAGCATCGGCACGATAGCCCAGCCCCTTGAGAATTTCCTCGATATCGTCCTGTGTCGCCCCGAGGATCGACAGCATACCCGTGGTGGTGATGAAGCGGCGGCCATCATAGGCCGCTTCCGGCCGCGCGCCCTGAGCGCCCGGTTTCCATTGCAGCGCTGGACGGATCAGGTCGGCCAACCGCTCGAGAATGTCGATGCGCACAGCGCGTTTGCCCAAAAAACGGAAACCGGCGAGACGGTAGAATTCCCGATCAATCTCCGGATCGGTCGCCACCGAGGTGCGGCCGGCTGCCAGGAGCGGCGTCACGTCGCCATAACCAGGCTTGGTAAAGCCGTCATTGACCAGCGCCCACAACAGCGTCACCAGCTCGGCTGGCGCAGGCTTGAGCAGCGCAGGCATGAAAATGTGGTAGGCGCCAAAACGGATACCGTATTTGCGCAGGCTGGCGCGCGCGCCCTGGTCAAGATCCTTAATCATCTCGGAGACATCGCGGCGGAACAGAACACCCAGACTTTCGGCCAGGCGGAATGCCAGTCCACGTGACAACCCATCCAGGTCCTCGGCGCGGGTCAGATCATCGAGCGGCTTGAGCACGGTGGCGATGTGGTGATTGACGAAGCGGTCGATGCGCGCAGCGACAAAATCGCGGGCGCCGCCGGCCAGTTGCTCGTCGGCAAGCAGGATCGATCGCGGCTTGAGGATATGATCGCCGGCGACCAGACGCGCCACAGGATCACCCATCCAGCGCACCGTGCCGTCCGACCCGATAGCGAAGTCGGAATTGCCCGACGCATGCAGTCGGGCAGCCCGCGCTTCAAATTCCAGCCCCAGCGCTTTCTGCGCAGCGGCTATCACCGCCTTCGCATCTGGCCCATCGGCCGACGCATCGGCCATGAACCGGAATCCGGCTAATTGTCCAATATGGTGACCTTCAACAAAGACATCACCGTTTACACTGATTTCAGCTTCGAGCATCGCGTTCTCTCTCAGGCGCTTCATGAGCACAGATGTCCTGCGGTCAACAAAGCGTTTCGTCAACCTTTCATGCAACGCATCGGACAATCGATCTTCGATTTCGCGCGTCTTTTCCTGCCAGTGTGTCGGATCGGCAAGCCATTCAGGTCTGTTGGAAACATAAGTCCAGGTCCGGATCTGTGAAATCCGGGCCGATAAAGTGTCGATTTCACCATCGGTGGAATCGGTTCTGCGCACCTGTTCTGCCATAAAATCTTCGTTGACCGAACCGGTGCGGATCAGATCACGGTAGATCGTGGCGATCAGATCCGAGTGCTGCGCCGGCGCAATCCGCCGGTAATCCGGCAGCGAACAGACGTCCCACAGCGTGGCGACATTTTGCGGGGTGCTGGCGAGATCGCGCACCTCGAAATCATTGATCAGATGCTCAAGCGCCCTCTGGTCGACCGCCGGCAGCGCTCTGGTCAGGCCCTGAACCGCCGGAATTTGCTCCAGACTCGCCTGCAGCATCTGCAAACTGGAAAAATCCAGCTGCTTGGAACGCCATTGCAGGATCTTGATCGGCTCGAACACATGGCTTTCAAGCCGCTGCACAAGATCGTCGGGCAACGGCTGCACCTGGCCGGTGACGCCGAATGTCCCGTCGCGCAAATGTCGTCCGGCCCGGCCGGCAATCTGGCCGAATTCGGAAGCGGTCAGTTGCCTGTACGAATGACCGTCGAATTTCCGGTCCTGGGCGAAGGCAACATGGTCGACATCGAGATTGAGCCCCATGCCGATGGCATCAGTCGCCACCAGATAATCGACATCGCCGTTCTGGTAGAGCTCGACCTGGGCATTGCGGGTGCGCGGGCTAAGCGCGCCGAGCACCACCGCAGCGCCGCCGCGCTGACGCCGCACCAGTTCGGCAATCGCATAGACCTCTTCAGCCGAAAACGCCACGATGGCGGAACGCCGTGGCAGCCGGGTGATCTTTTTCGAGCCGGCATAATGCAGCTCGGACAAGCGTGGCCGTTCGACAATAACGATACCAGGAAGCAATTGCTCGAGGATCCCGCGCGCCGTCGCCGAGCCGAGCAGAAGTGTCTCCGCGCGGCCGCGCAGCGACAGGATACGGTCGGTGAACACATGCCCGCGCTCGAGATCGCCGGCGATCTGGACTTCATCGATTGCAACAAAAGCGGCAGTGGTTTCCTGCGGCATCGCCTCGACCGTGCAGACCGAATAGCGCGCACCAGGAGGCGTGATCTTTTCCTCGCCGGTAACCAGCGACACGTGGCTGACGCCGACCTTGTCGACCATGCGACCATAGACTTCGCGCGCCAGCAATCTCAGTGGCAGCCCGATCACCCCGGAAGAGTGCGCCGCCATGCGCTCGATGGCATAGTGGGTCTTGCCGGTATTGGTCGGGCCCAGCACGGCTGTGACGCCACGCCCGGACAGGATCAAAGGTTTTGGAGGATGGCTGCGCAAAGCGGGCATAAGTGTCCGTATCAAACTCAAGACGGCTGTTATCTAACACATCAGAGCAGCGTAAACAGAGCAAATGTCAAACAGTCCGGTGCCATTCAAATTAACACTTGGAACAGTGGCGGAACGAATCAGCGACGAATCACTGACTCATCCCGATTCCGCTTTTGTTCACCGCAACATCTTGCAACGCAGCCCCTTCCAGCCACCATATGCTGAATCGCCGCGACCGCATCTGACCGCGATTGAACCGCTGCCGTTAACCTTTGTGCCGAGCCGTCGCCGGAGCTCGGCGCAGGCTCGCATCATGGCCCTGATCTGTTCTTGATTTGTTAAGAATTCCAAACAGTTCATGAACGCATTAGCTCGCATTTTAATGATCGCTGTTAACTTTTGGAACAGTGGCAGAACGAATCGGCTACGAATCACAGATCGATCTGTGTTGGCGGTTTGTTCACCACAATATGTGGTTTTCTTCTCGCCCCAATGCCACTAATTTTGGCATCATTGGCACACGTCACCGATCGCTTTCACTCTCGAAATTAATCTTTGAACCGAAGGTTTCGCCTTGCCTGCACGGTATTTTGGTGCGAATTTTTCTCCTGAACCGTTCAGAAATTGTTAGGTTTTCCAAGCACTTCATGAGTTTCGGCCGAAGCCTGCCGTCGAGCCTGTTAACTTTCGGAACAGCCGCAGAACGAACCGGCACCGAATCACCGACCTGTCTGTGTTGGCGCTTTGTTCTTCGCAATATCTGCCAGATTGAGACCAAGCGTCTACCAGATGCAGATTGCCCGTGCGGGATCTGGCGCCAAATCCGCGGCTGCCGTTAACCTTTGAAATCACCCGTTCTCCGGCCTCCGGCGCGGATTGTCAGGTTTCGGAAGTGGTGAGAGTCTATTAATCATTCCAAACACTTCGTTAAGCCAACCTGGAATATCTGATCGACCCCGTTAACCTTCGGAACAGCCCCGGAACGAACCGGAACCGAATCACCGACCTGTCTGTGTTGTCATTTTGTTCTGCCCAACATCTGCCAGTTTCAGGCAAACTGCCCACCAGATGCAGATGTGTCGGTGAAGTGTCCGGCGTAGAATCCGGTACGCTGTTAACCTTTGATTTCAGGTAATCGCGAATCTTGTGCGTGTTTCGCTCCACTAGTGGAACATTAGAATTTTAGTAACAATTCCAAAGGCTTCGTTAACAGACATCGAGGTCGGGCCATTCCTGTTAACTTCCGGAACAGCCATGGAACGAACCGGAACCGTATCAGCTTTCAAGCTGATTTCCCGCTTTGTTCCCTACCAGATCTTGTGTATTTGCCGACCGCAGCTTCTACCAGAGCGGAAAACTGCAGCCATTATGGCGGCCTCACGGTCGCATCTGTTAACGAATTCATCGCCGTCAGCAAAAAGACGACAACCTTAGTCGCCTGGATGTCTGCCCGGCCAAACACTCCTATGCGGAAACCGGTGACAGCACCGCGCGCAGCGACGCCTCGATCTGACCGCCGCACCACGCATCACCATAAAGCGCATCGCTGCGGTCTCGAAGGTCCACCAGTGAAGGCAGCGCCGCGACACGATCAGTCAGCCCGGCCATTGCTGGCGCCTGCCTGTCGAGCAAGGCCCGCAGCGGCGCGAGCTTGGCAGTCATCGTCCCCCACAATATGGCTGTGACCAGGTCGGCCAGTGTGGGCGCTTCGGCGCCAAGCATGAAGCCTGACCCGGCTGTCAGACCATTGCGGCGGCCGGTATCTTCGAAAATATCCATCCAGCGACACAGGCGGGGCTGGAATTGCTTCCACGACGCGTCGGTCCACATCTGCGCGCCATTGTGACGGGTCATTTCGTAAAGCACATCATTGGCATCGGCGATGACCTTGTGAGTGAGAGCGGTGTGCTCCGGATTACCAGGCATCAGCCCGTGTTTTTCACCCAGGTAAGCCAGGATCGCAGGCATCTGCGAGATATGGAAATTGCAGCTGTGATCGGTCAGCACCGGCGGCCCCATATGCGGGATCAGTTGCGCGCTCGGCTCCAAAGCACTTTGGCTGGCAGTCTCATCAAATCCAGCTTCCTGCCATGATGCGCCAACGTAAGACAGCACCGCCCGGACGAACTGCCCGCGAAACGGGATAGGCCAGTAATAAAGCGTGTAGTCAGCCATGATCCGTCTTCCCAAAAACCCGAAAAATCCGGTCCCGCAACGAAAGCGCCCGGCAGTTTCCCGCCGGGCGCAAATCTTGTCCGTCACCCGGCGCGATCAGCTGAAATACTGGCCGCCATTGGCAGAAATCGTCGATCCGGTGATGAATCCTGCATCATCGGCAGCCAGAAACACCACGGCCCGTGCGATTTCTTCCGGCTCGCCGAGACGGCCTACCGGGATTTGCGGGATGATGCGCTCTTTGAGCACCTTCTCGTCAATGGCCTTGACCATGTCGGTGCCGATATAGCCCGGGCAGATGGCGTTGACGGTGATGCCGGCGCGCGCGCCTTCTTGAGCCAGAGCCCGCGTAAAGCCGATATCACCGGCCTTGGCGGCCGAGTAATTGACCTGGCCGGCCTGACCCTTCTGGCCATTGATCGAGGAGATGTTGATGACGCGGCCGAATTTGCGCTCGCGCATGCCACCCCAGACCGGATTGGTCATGTTGAACAGGCCGGTGAGGTTGGTGTTGATCACTTCGGACCACATCTGCGGCGTCATCTTGTGAAACATGCCGTCGCGGGTGATGCCGGCATTGTTGACCAGCACGGCAACCGGACCGAGATCGGCTTCGACCTGGGCAATACCGGCAACGCAAGCGTCATAGTCGGCGACCGACCATTTGTAGGTCTTGATGCCGGTTTCGCCGGTGAACTTCGCCGCAGCCTCATCATTGCCGGCATAATTGGCGGCGACCGTGTAACCAGCCGCCTTCAAGGCGACCGAAATCGCCGCTCCGATGCCACGTGACCCTCCAGTCACAATTGCTACTTTGCTCATGTTGTTCCTCCTCCAAGGTGGTTCTTATCTTTTTCCAGACCCGAGAACGTCTTGCGCCACCGAAACCAGCTTCGCAGTGTGCTAAACGGTCTCAGTGGGGATGCAATGCGTCATGTATTTGTCAGTTCGTGAACTCGGAGTATGCCAGACAGTATGGATGGAGAATCTTCTTTGAGGTTTGCACCATCCAACAATATGCCCGGAATACTCCATCATGGCGGATCAGCCGCGTTCGACGCAGAGCGCCACGCCCATGCCGCCGCCGATGCACAGGGTTGCCAGACCCTTCTTGGCGTCGCGACGAACCATCTCGAACAGCAGTGTGTTGAGAATGCGCGCGCCGGAGGCGCCGACCGGGTGACCAATGGCAATGGCGCCGCCATTGACGTTGACGATTGCCGGATCCCAGCCCATTTCCTTGTTGACCGCACATGCCTGAGCGGCAAAGGCTTCATTGGCTTCCACCAGATCGAGATCACCGACACTCCAGCCGGCCTTGGCCAGCGCCTTGCGCGAAGCGGGGATCGGGCCGGTGCCCATGATCTGCGGATCAACGCCGGCAGTGGCCCATGAGGCAATCCGCGCCATCGGCGTGATACCGCGTTTGGAGGCCTCGGCTTCGCTCATCAGCACCGTTGCCGCGCCGCCATCATTAATGCCTGATGCGTTGGCAGCGGTGACCGTACCTTCCTTGTCGAAGGCCGGACGCAGCTTGGCAATGCCCTCGATGGTCACACCATGCTTGATGTACTCATCGTCTTCGACAACGGTATCGCCCTTCCGGCCCTTGATCGTCACTGCGGCGATCTCGTCCTTGAACTTGCCGGCCTTCTGCGCCGCTTCAGCCTTATTCTGCGAATTGACTGCAAATGTATCCTGCTCTTCGCGCGTCAGCTGCCACTGCTTGGCAACATTCTCGGCTGTGTTGCCCATCAGGTAATTGTAAAACGCATCGGTCAGTGCATCGAGCATCATGGTGTCGACCATTCCGGCCGGCCCCATTTTCACGCCGTTGCGCAGATGCATGGCATGCGGCGCCAGTGACATCGATTCCTGGCCACCGGCGACGATGATGTTTGCATCACCCGATGCAATCTGCTGCATGCCGAGAGCAACCGCGCGCAAGCCGGAACCGCAGAGCTGGTTGAGACCCCAGGCGGTGGCTTCCTGCGGGATACCCGCGGCCATGGCCGCCTGACGCGCCGGGTTCTGTCCCTGGCCTGCGGACAGAATCTGACCGAGAATGACTTCGTCGACTTCCGCCGGTGCAACACCTGCGCGCTCGAGCGCCGCTCGAATGGCGACCGCGCCCAACTCATGGGCGGGGACGGAGGACAGTGCGCCGTTGAAAGACCCGACGGGAGTGCGGGCAGCGCTGGCGATAACGATAGAACTCATGATGGATTTTCCCTGTCATGTGGTGGTGTGTAGTTGACCTGAACGTGACCGAGCTTAGTGCCGCTGTCAAATATCAGAAAGCCGAATTCCGCATGCAATCGGTTAAATCAGGACCATGGTCTGAGGTTTTCCGGTTCCATTCGCCGCAATGCACAAAGGAATTGTCATTGCTGGTCATTTTCGCCTACAGTCTGCTCGACAAAACGAGGTTCTGGTCTGGCGAGACCTTTGAGGAGAGCACGAATGGCGAAAAAAAGTGGCCCAATCACCATCAAGAAATATGCCAATCGCCGTCTCTACAACACCGGCACCAGCACCTATGTGACGCTTGATGATCTGGCCGTCATGGTCAAGAAGGGCGAAGATTTTTCCGTCCTGGACGCAAAGAGCGGTGATGACATCACCCACACGGTCCTCACGCAGATCATTTTCGAGCAGGAATCCAAAACCGGCAACACACTGCTGCCGGTGTCCTTCCTGAGGCAGTTGATTTCCATCTACGGCGATCAACTGCAAATGGTGGTGCCGAGCTATCTCGAGCACTCCATGTCAGCTTTGACCGAACAGCAGGAGCAGGTCCGCGAACAGATCACCAAATCCTTTGGCGACAATCCGGTGGCCCGCAACATCCAGCTGCCAATCCAGATAGTCGAGGATCAGGTTCGCCGCAACACCGAGATGTTCCAGAAGGCGATGCAGATGTTCTCGCCCTTCGCGCTCGCCCATTCGGCCAAGACCGAGGAAACCCCGAAACAGTCCGACACCTCCAAGGACATCGACGATCTCAAGGACCAGCTCAAGTCGCTTCAGGACAAGATCAACTCCATCGACAGCTGATCTGAAATCGCCCGGCTGCGGCTCAGCGCCTTGCACAGCGACTGGCTTGCTTCAGAGCCCGGCGGAGTCGGGGAGACTCAGGCCGTTGCCTGTTGATTGCGCTCCATAAAAAGCATTATTTCCTGCCCCGATCATGCCAAATCAGTGGCACAGGTCACGGTTCAGTGCCTATAAGCCTCTGATCAGTTTCTGACTTTGATTTGAAAGGCATTCATCATGACGGACCTCACGCTTAACAAGGCACTCAAGATCATCACCGCAGCGCTCGCAAAGGGCAAGGAACTGGGTCTCAAGCCACTGGCCGTTGTGGTGCTCGATGCCGGCGGTCATGTCAAAGCTGTCCAGCGACAGGATGGCGCATCGATGCTGCGCTTCGAGATCGCCAGCGGCAAGGCCTATGGCGCGCTGGCTGTCGGCGTCGGCTCGCGCTGGCTCAACACCCAGGCCGAAACCCGGCCGCATTTTCTTGAAGGCCTCTCAGCAGTATCCGGCGGCAAGATCGTTGCCGTGCCCGGCGGCGTGCTGGTCAAGGACCGCAAGGGCGCGATCATCGGCGCGGTCGGCATCACCGGCGATTCGTCCGACAATGACGAGATTGCCGCAATCGCCGGCGTCGAAGCCGCAGGCTTTACGCCCGACGCCGGCTGACATCTGATCGCCGGGTTACAACCCGATCGAAACGTCACGGCCCGCCGAACGAATCGACACGGAAAATCCGGCGATCACGTCGATGAATGCAATCACCATCAGGATGAAAAACACCTGCGTGGCGGCATCCCGAACGAGCAGGAATTCCACCAGGAACGCAACAAAGACAAACATCGACAGCATGTGGTCAATCACTGACCATGGGCCGGTTCGTGTCGCCTTCAAAACCTCGATGAACAACAACGCCAGCGAGACAACGATCAGCAAGTCGCCCAGACTCATGGTCCAGGTTGCGCCCGACATCATCGACAGCGATGTGATGGTCGACCCAAGCCCGGCGACACCACCGCCGATCACCCCGATTATGACCAGGTTATAGACAATCAGCGGCACAATCATCAGCGGAATGGCGGCGAGCATGGCAGAAATCCTCATAACATAAACAGGCAGCGTGTTCATGCGCGCCCCGGAGTGTAATCCGGGACGACAATGCGAAATCAATCCGTCATGCGCAAGCCCGCCGCGCTGTTTCCGGCACAGGATCGGGCGGATGCTTCAGTCATAGACAGCCAGAAGATCCTTGGCGTCGATCTGGTCGCCGGTCTTGACCAGAACCTCGGCCAGCACCCCGTCGCGCTCGGCATGGATCGCGGTTTCCATTTTCATTGCCTCGATTGAGACCAGCACATCACCTGCGGTGACCTCCTGTCCCGCAGCAACGGAAACAGTCGAGATCACGCCCGGCATCGGGGCTCCAACATGGGCATCGTTGCCCAGTTCGGCCTTGCGACGTACAGCCGAGCCCGATGCGCCATGCGCCCGGTCCGGCACCTTGATCCGCCGCGGCTGGCCATTGAGCTCGAAAAACACAGTGACCATGCCCTTGTCGTCGGGTTCGCTTTCGGCCAGATTCTGAACGACAAGCGTCTTGCCTTTCTCAATCTCGATGAACAACTCGCCACCGACCGGGATTCCGTAGAAATAGGCAGGTGTCGGCAACATGCTCACCGGGCCGTATGTTTCGCTTACCAGGGCAAAGTCGGTGAACACTTTCGGATACATCAGATAGGAGGCGAACTCGTTTTCGCTGATTTCGCGTTCCAACTTGGTCTCGATTTCCTTGCGTTCGGCATCGAGATCCGCATCCGGCAGCAATGAGCCGGGACGGGCCGTGAAGGCATCCTCACCCTTGAGCACCTTGTCCTGAAGGGCTTTCGGCCAGCCGGCCGGCGGCTGACCCAGATCGCCGCGCATCATCGACACCACCGATTCGGGGAACGAAACATCCTTGGCCGGATCCTCGACGTCGGCGACGCTCAGATCCTGGCTGACCATCATCAGCGCCATGTCGCCAACCACCTTCGACGATGGTGTCACCTTGACGATGTCGCCGAACATCTGGTTGGCGTCGGCATAGGCCTGCGCCACCTCGTGCCAGCGGGTTTCCAGCCCCAGCGAACGCGCCTGCTCCTTGAGATTGGTAAACTGACCACCTGGCATTTCGTGCAGATAAACTTCTGATGCCGGCCCCTTGAGGTCGCTTTCAAACGCCGCGTACTGATTGCGCACCGCTTCCCAGTAAAACGAAATCCGGCGGATCCATTCTGGATCAAGTTCGGGATCGCGCTCATGGCCACGGAGTGCCTCGACAATCGAGCCGAGGCATGGCTGCGAGGTGTTGCCCGACAACGCGTCCATCGCCGCGTCGATAGCGTCAACACCGCTGTCGACCGCAGCAAGCACTGTGGCAGCCGAAATCCCCGACGTGTCATGGGTATGGAAGTGGATCGGCAGATCTGTGGCTTCGCGCAGTGCGGTGAACAACTGCCGCGCCGCCGCCGGCTTCAGCAATCCGGCCATGTCCTTGACCGCAATGATGTGCGCGCCGGCCTTTTCCAGTTCGGCCGCAAGGCTGGTGTAGTATTTCAGATCATATTTCGGCCGTGCCGAACTGAGGATATCGCCGGTGTAACAGATCGCGGCTTCGCAAAGCTTGCTCTCCTCGCACACCGCATCCATCGACACACGCATGTTCTCGACCCAGTTGAGGCAATCGAACACACGGAACAGGTCGATGCCACCGCTGGCAGCCTGGCGCACGAAATGCTTGACCACATTGTCGGGATAATTCTTGTAGCCAACGCCGTTGGCGCCGCGCAGCAGCATCTGCAGCAACAGATTCGGCGCGCCCTGGCGCACCATCTCCAGCCGCTCCCACGGGTCCTCGGTCAGGAACCGCATCGACACGTCGAAGGTGGCGCCACCCCAGCATTCCAGCGACAAAAGGTTCGGCAGCACCTTGGCATAGGTGTCGGCGATGCGGGCAATGTCGTTGGTGCGCATGCGGGTGGCCAACAGCGACTGGTGCCCGTCACGCATCGTCGTATCGGTGATCAGCACGCGATTCTCATTGCGCATCCACGCGCCAAAACCTTTCGGGCCAAGCTGATCGAGCTTCTGCTTGCTGCCGTCGACAATCGGCACATCCTTGTAAGGGATGCGCGGTTTGGCGGCGTCTTCCAACGGCCGCGGACGGCCTCTTGCTTCCGGGTGGCCATTGACAGTGACATCGGCAAGATAGGTCAGCAGCTTTGTCGCCCGGTCCTGACGCTTGACCTGCTCGAACAGTTCCGGCGTCGTGTCGATGAACTGCGTCGTATAGGTGTTGTCGAGAAAACTCGGGTGCGTGATGATCGCTTCCAGGAAGGTCAGGTTGGTGGCCACGCCACGGATCCGGAACTCCCTGAGCGCCCGGTCCATCCGACGGATGGTCTCTTCCGCCGTCGGAGCCCAGGCGGTGACCTTTTCCAGAAGCGGATCATAAAACCGGGTGATCACCGCGCCCGAATAGGCGGTGCCGCCATCAAGCCGGATGCCGAAGCCGGTGGCGCCGCGATAGGCCGTGATACGTCCGTAATCGGGAATGAAATTCTGTTCCGGGTCTTCGGTGGTTATGCGGCATTGCAGCGCGTGGCCATTGAGGCGGATGTCGGCCTGCGCCGGCACACCGGACCCTGGCGTGCCGATCACCTCGCCATCGAGAATGTGGATCTGCGCCTTGACGATATCGATGCCGGTGACTTCCTCGGTGACCGTATGCTCGACCTGGATGCGCGGATTGACTTCGATGAAATAGAACGCGCCCGTGTCGATATCCATCAGGTATTCGACCGTACCGGCGCCGACATAGCCGGTGGCATTGGCGATCTTCAGCGAATAGGCCGCCAGTTCCTGCCGCTGATCTTCGCTCAGATAGGGCGCAGGTGCCCGCTCGACGACCTTCTGGTTGCGGCGCTGCACAGAACAGTCGCGCTCGAAAAGATGCACAGCATTGCCATGGGTATCGCCGAGAATCTGGCTTTCGACATGGCGGGCCCGTTCGACCAGCTTTTCGAGATAGACCTCGTCCTTGCCGAAAGCAGCCATGGCTTCGCGCTTGGCTTCGATGACCTCGCGTGACAGGTCCTTGGGATCACGGATGGCGCGCATGCCGCGACCTCCGCCGCCCCAGGATGCCTTCAGCATGATCGGATATCCGATCGTTTCGGCCATCCGCGCCACTTCCGCCATGTCGTCAGGAAGCGGCTCTGTTGCCGGCACCACCGGAACGCCGATTTCGATGGCGAGATTGCGGGCGGCGACCTTGTTGCCAAGGCGGCGCATGGTTTCGGCACGCGGGCCGATGAAGATGATCCCGGCTTCATCGCAGGCGTCTACGAATTCGGGGCTCTCCGACAACAGACCGTAGCCGGGGTGGATCGCATCGGCGCCTGATTGCTTGGCAACGCGGATCACCTCTTCAATCGAAAGATAGCTCTCGATCGGACCCATGTCGCGCGCCAGATGCGGGCCGCGACCGACCTGATAGGATTCGTCTGCCTTGAACCGGTGCAGCGCAAGCTTGTCTTCCTCAGCCCAGATGGCGACGGTTTTTATGCCGAGTTCGTTGGCCGCGCGAAAAACGCGAATGGCAATTTCTGATCGGTTGGCGACAAGAATTTTGGAAATCGGCACAGACAGGCTCCCGGGTTTGGGCGAAGGGACCGGGGCTGGATAAACCCCGCATCCAATCATTAGCGTCTGTTTTATTGCAGTGCAAATAGGATCGAGCCTCATCGCCGAGGCTGGAAATGGCGGTGAGACGTTCCAAGCCCCGCGGGCTCACGACCGCACCAACCGATCGGAAACGCCGCGCGTTAGGAGATCAGTCCGAGCCTGAACGCAATCGCCACCACGTGATGCCGGTTTTTGGCATGCAGCTTTTCCTGAATGCCGTTCATGTACCAATCAACCGTGTGCGCCGACAAACCGAGTGTGGCGCCCATCTCATTGGAGGTCATGCCATAGCCGAGATATTCAAGCGTCTCCATCTCACGGCGAGTCAATTGCACCACAACCGGTTTGCTGATCCTCTCATAGGCGCCCGGATCCAAAGCCTCCAGAAGCTCCCAGAACACTTTCTTCGCCACCGCATCCATCAACGCCATCTGGGACGGCGACAGATCGATTTCCTGACCTGCCACCGCAAGCACGCCGACCAGTCCGCGCCGTCCGTGGATCGGAAACACATATCCGTCCTCCAGCCCGTGGCGCCGCGCATCAACCATCATCCGCTCCATCCGCTTGCGATGCGGATCATCCTGGAATACCTGCAATGGTTCGCGCCAGCGATAACCCCGTTGGCTATGCCCGAGATAACGGACAATCGGATCGATCGCCGCATATTTCCGCTTCACATAGATTTCGGGCCAGCCTTTGGGCCATTGACCTGCAAGCATGATCTTCTCAGCATCGCTCTCCGGGCCCGGCTGCCGAACAAGGGTAAAAAAGTCGAAGCCAAGCTTTCTGACAACATCACCCAGTTGCGCACGAATGGCGTCAGCATCTGCCGCTCCGTTGCTTTCGTTTTCCAGAAACTGCAGAACAGCATTCATACCCATAGTTGCCTCCGCAGGGGATTAAACCTTTGGTTTTTATTCATTACAAACGATTTTCACAAGAAAACCCGGCTTATTCTGTTTGAACGGATGCAAATTTTGTAATTGCAACATGGGCTCTTTTCAAGACCCCCACAGGCACCGGCACTACCCAGATCCCGTGCAAAAATGCCACAAACTGTCCCGTGCAAGAATATCAAAAAGCCGATTGGATCTGAAAGTCGCAGCGCCATCATTTACTAAAACGCACAATATGCGTCGTGTAACCCCTCACGGCAGCGCGCGTACGCTAGCAGACAATTGGATCCACTTGAGCGCGACTGCCTGAAGCATCGGAGATGACAAGCGAATTGCCACGCAAGATCACCAGATTACTGCTGCGTCGTGCCGCTGTTATTTTCTGCACGACGCAGCCAAACCTTTCAGATGCAGGCTTCGAACAGCGCTTTGGTGTTCTCGGTGGTCAGCGTCACCGGATTGCCGCCGGCGCTCGGATCTTCCAGAGCCATTGCTGTCATTTCATCAATCCGGTCCCGGCCAACGCCAAGCTCGGCCAGCTTGTCAGGGACACCCAGATCGGCACGCAGCTTCAGCACGTATTCGTAAAACCCGTCGAAGCCGCCATCGATGCCCATATAGGCTGCAGCGCGCGCGATGCGGTCTTCGATTGCCGGACGGTTCATCCGAAGCACAGGAGGCATCACCACCGCATTGGTCATGCCGTGATGGGTGTTGTAAACCGCGCCGATCGGGTGCGACAGCGCATGGATCGCGCCGAGACCCTTCTGGAACGCCACCGCGCCCATCGCAGCCGCACTCATCATTTCGGCGCGGGCATCGATATTCGAGCCGTCGGCAACAACCAGTGGCAAGTTTTCCTTGACCAGCCGCATACCCTCAAGCGCAATGCCCTGGCTCATCGGATGGTAGAACGGTGACGAATAGGCTTCGAGGCAATGCGCGAACGCATCCATGCCTGTGCCCACCGTGATGATCCGCGGCATGCCGACAGTCAGTTCCGGGTCACAGATGGTGACAGCCGGAAGCAACTTCGGGTGGAAGATGATTTTCTTGACGTGGGTGACCGAGTTGGTCAGCACACCGGCGCGTCCGACTTCAGAGCCCGTGCCCGCTGTTGTCGGCACCGCGATGATCGGCGCAATGGCATCACCATTGGCGCGAGTCCACCAATCACCGACATCTTCGAAATCCCAGACAGGACGGGTTTGTCCGGCCTGAAACGCGATCAGTTTGCCCAGATCAAGTCCCGAACCGCCGCCAAAGGCGATAACGCCGTCATGGCCGCCAGCCTTGAACACCGCAACGCCGGCTTCAAGGTTCTTCTCGTTCGGGTTGGGGTCGACCTCGGCGAAGACGGCCCGGCCAAGGCCGGCGGCCTCCATCAGGTCAAGCGCATTGGTTGTGATCGGCAGCGAGGCCAGTCCCCGGTCGGTGACCAGGAGCGGCTTCTTCATGCCTGCTGCAGTACAGGCTTCAGCGAGTTCCGAAATGCGCCCTGCGCCAAAACGGATTGCGGTGGGGTAGGACCAGTTGGCGCGCGGGCTCATGCGGATTTCTTTCTCAGGTGATAGGATTTGGGACGGGTGAGGTTTTGGAAGCCGATTTCCGACAGCGAACCACCGCGACCGGTGGCCTTGCAGCCGGTCCAGCACAGCGCCGGGTCGAGATAGTCAGCCCGGTTCATGAACACGGTTCCGGTCTCAAGCTCGTCACCAAGTCGGGCGGCACGCTCAGTATCGTTGGTCCACAGCGAAGCTGTCAGACCAAACGGGCTGTCGTTCATCAGGCCAAGCGCCTGCTCGTCGCTGTCGACCGGCATGATGCCGACAACCGGGCCAAAGCTCTCGTCGCGCATCACCCGCATGTCGTTGGTCACGTCGACGAGAACCTGCGGCATCAGATAGGCGCCGCCATCATCGGCCGGATACAGTTTCGGATCGATCAGCCCGCGCGCGCCAGCGGTGATGGCTTCAGCAGTCTGGGCCCGGACTTCCTTGGCAAAGCGCACACTGGCCATCGGACCGATGGTGGTGTCCTGCTCCAGCGGATTGCCAAGCTTGAGTCCGGCAGTGACCCAGGCGGCTGCCTTCTCGACGAACGCCTCATAGAGCGGACGCGCAATGTAGAGCCGCTCGATGCCGCAGCAGCACTGCCCGGCATTGAACATCGCTCCGTCCATCAGCGTATCGACGGCCCAGTCGAGATCGGCATCTTCCATGACATAGCCCGGATCCTTGCCGCCAAGCTCCAGGCCGAGGCCGGTGAAGGTGCCGGCAGCAGCGCGCTCAATCGCCTTGCCGCCGCCAACCGAGCCGGTGAAATTGATGAAGTTGAAGCTTCCCGCCGAAATCAGCTTCTCGCTGCCCTGATGATCCAGGAACAGGTTGATGAACACGTCTTCCGGCAATCCGGCTTCGGTGAAGGCGCGAACCATGCGCTCGCCGACCAGCAGCGTCTGGGTTGCATGCTTGAGCACCACGGTGTTGCCGGCAATCAACGCCGGGGCGACCGTATTGATCGCAGTCATGTAGGGATAGTTCCACGGCGCGACGACGAAAACGACGCCATGCGGAACGTGCTCGATGCGGCGTTCAAACTGTGCCGAGTTCTCAATCTCGATCGGCGCCAGCGCCCGCTGGGCGATCTCTGCCATGTAATTGGTTCGCTCGTTGACGCCACCAAACTCGCCGCCATAACGGATCGGGCGGCCCATCATCCAGGCCAGTTCCGGCACAACCTCGTCGCTCATTTCGTTGAGCCGCGCCACACCGGCACGAACCAGCGCGATGCGCTCTTCCAGCGGCCGCCGGGCCCAGTCCTTCTGCGCCTTGCGCGACCGGGCGACAGCTGCCGCCGCGTCATCGACGCCCATAACCGGACGTTCGGCATAGACCGACCCGTCAACTGGCGAAATCAGTTTCAAACTGCTCATTGCTTGTCTCCTTCGGCGGCCCCGCCACGTATCCGTGCAGTGCCAGCCGTTGATCATTTGTGTTTGGTGTTACGGTCAGGCCCGCTCGAACCCGCGGGCGATTTCCCAATCGGTCACTGCCTTGTCGAATTCTTCCTGTTCCCACTCGGCGCAGCGGACATAGTGGTCAACCACTGCATCCCCCATCGCCTCGCGCAGCATCTTCGAGCCGCGCAATGTTTCGATGGCCGTGCGCAGCGTCGAGGGAATGTGCTTGGCCTCTGCATTCTCGTAGATGTCACCGCCTGTCGGCGGCGCCAGTTCCAGCTTGTTTTCGATTCCCTTGATACCAGCAGCCAGCAAGGCGGCCTGGGCGAGATAGGGGTTCATGTCCGAGCCGCCAATGCGGCATTCGACGCGAACCGCCTTGCTGCCCTCACCGCACAGGCGAAAACCTGCGGTGCGGTTGTCAACCGACCAGACCGTGCGGGTCGGTGCGAATGTGCCCTTCATGAAGCGCTTGTAGCTGTTGACATAAGGCGCCAGGAAACAGGTGTAATCGGGGGCATATTCGATCAGGCCTGCCATGAAATGACGCATCAGCTCCGACATCCCATGCGCGCCATTTTCATCCCGGAACGCCGGCGTCTTGCCCTGCCAAAGCGACATATGCACATGCGACGACGAGCCGACCTTGTCGGCCTTCCATTTCGGCAGGAATGTCACCGAGCGCCCCTGCGCCCAGGCAATTTCCTTGACCGCGTGCTTGGCAATGGTGTGGTGATCAGCGCAATCGAGCGCTTCGGCATAGCGGATATTGAGCTCTTCCTGACCGGCCTCGGCTTCGCCCTTGGAGTTTTCAATCGGAATGCCTGCGGCGAAGAGGTGATTGCGTATCGGGCGCATGACGCCCTCTTCCTTGGTGGTCTGCAGGATATGGTAATCTTCATTGTAGGCGCTGATCGGGGTCAACTCGCGATAACCCGACTGAGCCAGTTCGCGGAAGCTCTGCTCGAACAGGAAAAACTCCAGCTCTGTCGCCATCATCGCTTCATAGCCGAGCTCCTTGAGCCGGGCGATCTGCACCTTCAGGATCTGGCGCGGCGACTGCGGTACCGGCTTGTGGGTATGGTGATCAAGCAGATCACACAGCACCATGGCGGTGCCTTCAAGCCAGGGCACGCGGCGCATGGTCGAAAGATCGGGCTTCATCACATAATCGCCATAGCCCGCCTGCCAACTGGTCGTCGCATAGCCGTCTGGCGTCGCCATTTCGATGTCGGTCGCCAGCATGTAGTTGCAGCAATGGGTTTCTTCATGGCTGGAATTGATGAAGTTCTGGACATGAAAACGCTTGCCCATCAGCCGTCCCTGCATGTCGACACAGCACACCAGCACCGTATCGATGGCGCCTGATTTGGCGGCAGATTTCAATTCGTCAAAGGAAAGGTTTCCAGCCATGTGATCTGATCCTGATAAGCGTCCCCGTAGGGCTTGGATATGAGAGGCGCTGTAGCGCCAAACCGCCCCCCGAAGCAAGTCGGGAGGCGGTAGTCTTGGCGGTTGTCAGCTCAGCTTTCGCCGTAAGGGAAGCCGGCGCTGTTAATCACCT
Organism: Hoeflea sp. IMCC20628; assembly: GCF_001011155.1. NCBI lineage: Bacteria > Pseudomonadati > Pseudomonadota > Alphaproteobacteria > Hyphomicrobiales > Rhizobiaceae > Hoeflea > Hoeflea sp. IMCC20628. The sequence continues at coordinate 4,698,382 of NZ_CP011479.1, read as the reverse complement.
TGTTGTAGTCCTTGAAGACGGAAATCACCTTGGCCTTGGTTTCGCTTTCCGCGGCCACTTCATCCCAGAACTTCACGGCGGCATCTTCGACCTGCTTCCACTCGGAAGCGGGAACCGAGCGAAGCTGCAGCTTGTCGCCGGTGGCGCGCAGCTTGGCTTCGCCGCCCCAGTACCACTGGTTGCGGAAGGTGTGGGTTGCTTCCATGCAGGAGATGTAGAGCGCCTTGAGATGTTCCGGCAGAGCGTTCCACTTGTCTTCATTGGCAAACCAGGAGCCGATCCAGGCGCCCGAGATGTTGTTGGTCAGGAAGTAGTCGGTCACGTCGGCCCAGCCAACGGTGTAGTCTTCGGTGATGCCCGACCAGGACATGCCGTCGAGCTCGCCAGTCTGAACCGCGACTTCTGCATCTTCATAAGGAATCGACACCGGAACCACACCGAACTGGGTGAGGAAGCGGCCGGCCGTCGGGAAGGTGTAGAGCTTCAGGCCGTCGAGATCGGCAACGCTCTTGATTTCCTTCTTGGTGTTGAAGTTGCACGGGTCCTGGCCAGCAGCCGAAAGCCAGACAACGCCTGTGCCATTATAGGCTTCGCGCCAGATGTCGGCCAGGCCGTACTGCTGGAACAAGACCGGCACATCGAGGATCGAGCGGGTTGCGAACGGGAAGTACCCGCCGAACAGACCCACTTCCACCGGCGACGCCATGGAATCGTCATCCGAATGCACGGCATCGATGGTTCCAGCCTGCATGGCGCGGAACAATTCGCCTGTCGGCACGATCTGGTCGGCGAAGAACAGCTCGATCACCATTTCGCCATTGGCGGCCTTGTTGAAGGCATCAACGAAAGGCTGGGTGACGAACTGGCCGAGTGTCGCACCGGCATAGGTCTGCATGCGCCAGCGGATCGGTTCCTGGGCAATGGCAGCGGGAGCCGCGAGTGCTGTTCCGGCGGCCGCGCCAGCGACAACACCGGCCTTGGTGAGAAATTGACGCCTCTTGATATTGCTCATGCTGTTCTCCTTTTTCGTTTTGTCTTCTTCGGATTTGCTCATTTCAGCCCCGGAGTTTGCCGCGGAATTGCTCCGGCAGCCACAATGCGATTTCCGGGAACATCATCACGATCACCAATGTGAGCAGCATGACCGCAACGAAGGGAATGACAGACTGATAGATATGACGCAGTTTGATTTCCGGTGGCGCCATCGCGCGCATCAGGAACAGATTGTAGCCGAATGGTGGCGTCATGTAAGCGATCTGGCAAGTGATCGTGTAGAGCACACCATACCAGACCAGATCGAAGCCAAGGATCTTGACCAGCGGCACATAGAGCGGCGCCACGATCACCAGCATCGCTGTATCATCAAGGAATGTTCCCATCAGCAGGAAGCTCAGCTGCATGAGGATCAGCACATGCCAAGGCTCGAGGCCGAGCTGCCCGAGGAAGAAATTCTCGATGGCGCGCACCGCGCCCAGACCATCAAACACCGCGCCGAAACACAGAGCCGCCAGAATGATCCACATGAACATGCAGGAAATGCCGAGCGTCTTGCGCATGACGTTTTCCATCACTTCACGGTTCAGACGGCCCTTGATCAGCGCGGCCGCCATCGAAGACACCGCACCCACCGCCGAGCTTTCCACCAGACTGGTATATCCCATCAGGAACAGACCGTTCATCAGGAAGAAGATCATGAACGGCAGGATGCCCGCTCTGAGCAGACTGATCCGCTCTTTCCAGGTGATAGCGTCGCGCTCTTCCTTGGGAAGCGGCGGTCCGAGATGCGGCTGCAACTGGCAGCGCACGAAAATATAAAGGATGAACAGCCCGGCCATCAGCAAGCCCGGGAAGACACCCGCAAGCCACAGCTGACTGACCGGCTGGCGCGCAATCATGCCATAAAGCACCAGCACCACCGAGGGCGGAATGAGAATTCCGAGTGAGGACCCGCCCTGGATCACACCCGTGATCATCACCTTGTCGTAGTTGCGCCTGAGCAGTTCCGGCAGGGCAATCGTTGCCCCGATCGCCATACCGGCGACGGACAAGCCGTTCATCGCCGAAATCACCACCATCAGGAAAATCGTGCCTATGGCGAGCCCGCCCGGAACCGGGCCGAACCAGACATGAAACATCCGGTAGAGATCGTCGGCAATGCGGCTTTCCGACAGCATGTAGCCCATGAAAATGAACATCGGCAGCGTCAGCAGCGGATACCACTTCATAAGCTTGATCGATTGCGTAAACGCGATCTCGACACCACCCGTACCCCACAGCGGCAGAGCGGCAATCACGGCGACCGCGCCGATAACGCCAAACACCCGTTGCCCGGTCAGGAGCAGCGCCATCATCGAGGCAAACATGAACAGCGCGATAAGTTCGTAGCTCAAAGGCCCGCCTCACTTGCATGGTTTACGCTGACGCCGCGCAGGAAAAGAATGTCACGAAACAATTCGGCCGTGGTCTGCAGCAGCATCAGCAGAATGCCGATGACAGCGACGACCTTGACCGGCCACATGTAAGGCCGCCAGACAGAATGCGCCCGCTCGCCCCACTCGATTGCATAGGTCGTGCTCGAGATTCCGCCATAAAGCAGCACGCAGAGATAGAAGATCAGAAACAACACCGTGACTGAATCGATCGCCGCCTTGCGGCGCGGCGACCAGCTGCCATAGATCAGGTCCATCCGCACATGATCACCCATCTGCATCGAATAGGCGCCGCCGAGCAGGTAGTACCCAACCATGATGAACTGGGCCAATTCGAGCGTCCACAATGCTGGAGAGCCGGCATATTTCGAGATCGAAGACCAGAACAGCACGCCCATCAGCGCGAAGATCAGGTACATCGCAAATCGCCCGACACGCCGGTTGAAGGCGTCGACGGTGCGGATGTAGTTTTCAAGGAATCTCATGCCTGCACGTCCCCCGCACAGCATGACTGGCCGCTTTGGCCGGCCGGATAGGTACATTCATGCACGATGATGCCCCCCTTCTGCGTTCAGCCGCTCAAGCGACATTTCAAGAAGCTCCCCGATTCGCTTGGCCCAGATGGTCTGGCCGGCATCGTCGGAAATGAGATCGTTGCGGATCTCAAGCATGACGTTGGCGATCTGTCTGGTCAATCCATGCCGCTTGAGCGTATGGGTGACACCGTCCTCCGGACCATAAGGATAGTTCCTGCTCACCTTGTCGGTCCTTGCCGACGCGGCCGCAGCCAGCATGGCATCGGCCAGCCTGCTGTCGTTATCGTGCAGGATACCCAGATATCCATCGCGCAGCTTGCCGAAATAGACCGGTGTGAAAGAGTGAATCGTCACCAGAACCACATTTCGCCCCTGCGCCAAACGGCTGTCGATCAGCGCATCTACGGCGTTGTGAAACGGATGATACAGCGCATCAGCGCGATATGTTTTTTCAGCAGCACTGAGGCCCGCATTTCCGGGCACGTCGAAAATCTCGCTGCGCTCGGGGTAGGCGCCTGGCGATTCCGGCGGGCGGTTGCAGTCATAGGCCAGCCGCGAGAACCGTTGCGAGACCAGCGTCGCATCGAGACCGTCCGACAGCATCTCGGCAACACCCAACGCCCCTATATCCCAGGCGATGTGGCTGTCCAGCGCCGCAGCATCCAGCCCCAAGGTTCCCAGTGATTTCGGCATGGCTTTGGAGGCATGCTCGCAGACAAGCACAATCTCGCTTGCCCCGTCGGGACGGCGGACAGCAAAAGCCGGCCCTTCTGGTGATTGGATCAGCACGTCGTCATGCATTTTGCAAACAGATCCCCGGCAGCCGATTACAGGATTTCTCTATTCGTAACATTGATTAGGATTGCCCCATCGTTGTCAATCCTGTAATTTTTATTACACCTTCCGCAGATCGAAATCGGGGAACCCGCAATGGCCATACGCGAACAGGTTCAGGCTGCACTTGGCACCTTGCCCGGCGCCGAGAAAAAAATCGCCCACGCGTTTCTTGCCAATTATCCCAGCATCGGATTGTCGACGATCGCCGAGCTCGCAGCGCTCGCCGGCACCAGCGCGCCGACGGTGCTGCGCTTTGTCGCCCGCCTCGGCTTCAACTCCTATCCGGAGTTCCAGCGCGTCCTGCGCGCCGATGTTCAGGCACAGTTGATGTCGCCGCTGGAGCGCGCCCGCAGCACCGGACCGGTCACCGACAACCCGGCGCTGAAGGCAAGTTTTGCAAACATCGCTGCCAATCTCGAGGCGACCGTCAGAGCCGTGCCCGAAAGCGAGTTCGAGGCGGCCTGCGACTTGCTTTCGGATCACAAGTCGACCTGCTACCTGCTGGGCGGCAGGTTCTCCGACTCCATCGCCGCTTACATGGCCGCACATCTCCGGATCATCCGTCCCAACGTCAAACACTTTGGCGGGCAAACCTCGACCTGGCGCGACCAGTTGCTCGACGTGCGGCCCGGCGATGTCGTGGTGTTGTTCGATATCCGCCGCTATCAGGCCGATCTGGTCCGGCTTGGAGAATTGATGGTCGAACGCAAGGCCCGCATCCTGCTCATCACCGACCCCTGGCTGTCACCTATCGCCCGTTCGGCTCGGGTGGTGCTTCCCTGCGTCGTCGACACCAACCGGACCTGGGATTCAAGCATTGCACTGCTGGCGCTGGCCGAAGCACTGATCGACCGCGTCTCGTGCGCCCAATCGGAAAGCGCCCGCACCCGCATGCAGACACTTGAAGATATCCACTGGAACAACCCGTCGGGGCGGTAGAACCGTTCCGAGGCTTTTAAGCCGCCGCTTGTGCAAACCGGCTGCATCCAATATCCATTGGGTCATGGAGCAGCAAACCGCCTTGGATGCATTTTCAGCCTTGAGCCAAGAAACCCGGCTGGCCGTGTTCCGGCTTCTGGTCGCCGCGGGCCCCGAAGGACTGGCGTCAGGTGAAATCGGCGACCGTCTCGGCGTCCGCCAGAACACCATGTCGACCAATCTCGGCATTTTGCTCAAGGCCGGACTGGTTCGCCGCGTCCGCGACGGCCGCAATGTGCGCTACCATGCAGATCACTCCGGTATCAGCGGCCTCCTGGGATTCCTGCTTGAGGATTGCTGCGGCGGCAAGCCTGACCTCTGCCAACCGGTCATCCGCCAGATTTCTTGTACCTGACCCGTTTTCACGTCGGCGCCGTCACCTTGCGGTAAAGATGCCAGGTTGCATGGCCGAGCACCGGCAAGGCCACCAACAGCCCGACAAATGCCGGCAGCAATGCCACAAGCGTAATGACACCGACCACAAATCCGAACGCAAACATTGGCAGCGGGTTCTTCATCACGGCAGCAATGCTGGTGATCATGGCGGTGACGAAATCCACCTCGCGCTCGGCCAGCATCGGCAAGGCGATCACGGTTGTCGAAAACAGCACCGATGCCAGAAAGGCGCCAACAATCGTGCCTACCAGCAAAAACCCCCAGCCTTCCGGTGTCGACAGCACGATATCGACAAAACGGTCCCAGCTGGAAAACGACTTGAAGCCAAGAAACAGCGCGAACAGCAACCGGACCTGGTAAACCCAGATCCAGAAAATGAACATCACCACAAAGGCCATCCAGCCGAGCTGACGTTCGCGCTGATGAAACACCTGCGCCAGAACCCCCTTGCGGGTCACCGGTTCACCCTGCTGCCGACGGCGGCTGATTTCATAAAGTCCTACCGCAACGAATGGACCGAGCAAGGGAAAGCCGATGGCCAGCGGAATGATCATCCATGGCGCGCCGATACGGGTGAGAAAACCAAGGATCAGCCAGCCGCCGAGCATGTAGATACCGCCGAAGAACAGGCCAAACCCGGGATATGCGCGAAAATCGCTCCATCCTTCCTTCAGGCTGGCGCTCACATCGCTGAGCGAAATTTCACGAATCGGCGGCACGCGGTCCAGCCCTGACGTGGTGTTTGTCATGTCATCCTCCCTCTCTGCCCTGCACCTCTAGCCCTGCTTGTGTCGAAAAGGCAGCCTTCCGACAATGATCCTGATCAAGCGATACCCCTGCAGACACACGTCCAACGGATTGGCGGAATGGCGAAACGGCAGCAACTGCACATGACGCCCTCACATCGGTGGCTCTGGCAAATTTGCGCCGGCACACTACCTTTGAATGATCGACGATCCCACTTACAGGCCGCAGCTTCGCTATTCCTGCCACCGCCCAGTCGACCGGAGAATATGAAATGTCCGCCATCGTGTTTGCCGTGCTTGTGCTTGCGACCGCATCGAGCGGCGCCTTCTTCAAACCAGGCCCGTGGTACCGGCAATTGCGCCGTCCGTCCTGGACACCGCCGAATTGGGCATTTCCGGTGGTCTGGACCATCCTTTACATTGCCATCGGCGTTTCCGGCTGGCTGGTCTGGCAAGCCGGGGGCATTGGCATCGTCATGGCGCTCTGGATTTTGCAACTGATCTTCAACGGCGCCTGGTCCTGGCTGTTTTTCGGCCGTCACCGCATGGATCTGGCCTTCATCGACATTTGCCTGCTGCTCATCGTCATTCTCGCCTATATCGCCATGGCCAGCTTGATCTCGCCGCTGGCAGCCTTGCTGTTCGTGCCTTACGCGGCCTGGGTTATCACCGCAGCCGCACTCAATCGCGCAGTCTGGCGGCTCAACCCGGTTTGACCGGACACTCCCCATCAAACCGCTTTCAATTCGCCAGTTGCCGTTTTAGGAAGTGACCATCCGCAAGGCTTCGAGCCTTTGGCAGACTGCAAAACGAGGCCGCCCATGACCATTTCCCCCTTTATTGTCCCGCAGGCCCGCCGTTCGAGCGTCGCGGTGGATGTTGGCGGCGTTCTGCTTGGCGGCGGTGCGCCGGTGGTGGTGCAATCGATGACCAACACCGACACCGCAGACATTGACGGCACCGTGGCTCAGGTCGCAGCCTTGCATCGCGCCGGTTCGGAGATCGTCCGCATCACAGTTGACCGCGACGAGAGTGCTGCGGCAGTGCCAAAAATCCGCGAGCGGCTCGAACGGCTCGGCCTCGACGTGCCCTTGATCGGCGATTTCCACTACATCGGCCACACGCTGCTCGCCAATCATCCAGCCTGCGCCGAGGCTCTGGCCAAATACCGGATCAATCCGGGCAATGTCGGCTTCAAGGACAAGAAGGACCGTCAGTTCATCGAGATTGTCGAAATGGCAATCCGTCATGGCAAGCCGGTGCGCATCGGCGTCAATTGGGGCTCGCTCGATCAGGTTCTGCTGACAAAGCTGATGGACGAGAACAATGCCAACGGCTCGCCGCTCTCGGCCCGCGATGTCACGCGGGAAGCCATCATCCAGTCAGCCCTGCATTCCGCCGCTCTGGCCGAGGAAACCGGCCTCGCCCGCAATCGCATCATCCTGTCGGCCAAGGTCAGCCAGGTGCAGGACCTGATCGCCGTCTATACCGAACTCGCCCGCCGCTCCGATCATGCGCTGCATCTGGGCCTCACCGAAGCGGGAATGGGATCAAAAGGCATCGTCGCCTCCTCCGCTGCCATGGGCATCATTCTGCAGGCCGGCATCGGCGACACCATTCGTGTGTCGCTGACCCCCGAGCCCGGCGGCGACCGCACTCGCGAGGTCATCGTCGCCCAGGAATTGTTACAGGTCATGGGATTCCGGCAATTCGTGCCGGTGGTCGCCGCCTGCCCAGGCTGCGGTCGCACCACCTCGACCGTGTTTCAGCAACTGGCGCGCACCATCGAGGATGATCTGAGGCGCAACATGCCAGTCTGGCGTGACAAATATCCCGGCGTCGAGGGGCTGCAGGTCGCCGTCATGGGTTGCATCGTCAACGGGCCAGGCGAATCCAAGCACGCCGATATCGGCATTTCGCTACCCGGTACCGGCGAGAGCCCGGCAGCGCCGATCTTCATCGATGGCAAGAAAGCTGCCACCCTGCGCGGCCCCAAGATCGCAGAAGACTTTCAGGTGATGGTCGCAGATTATATCGAGAAGCGCTTTGGAAAAGGCACCCAGGCTTGATGGAACCCACGACATCCAGAGCGAAATGATCCGCTTATCCAAACGCTGATCGGTCGATCACCGGCGCAAGAAGTCTGCCGGATGTCAGGCGGCGTTCACGTTGGTCATTGCGATTGGCAGCCAGCGATCAATCATGGCGCCCAGCTTTTCCGGCGATATCGGTTTGGACAGGTAATCATCCATTCCGGCGGCAAGACACCGGTCCTCATCGCCCTTGAGCGAATGCGCCGTAACCGCAATGATCGGCGTCGGCAAAAGCCCTTCACGTGCTTCGATCGTACGGATTTCCGCCGTTGCCTCCAGGCCATTGAGCTCCGGCATGGAGACATCCATCAGCACCAGCGTCGGGCGCAGTTCCCTCCACAAGCGGACGGCTTCGCGTCCGTTGACGGCCAGTCTGTGAACATGTCCCATACCGTCCAGCGTTTGCTGAAAGACAATCTGGTTGATCGGATTGTCTTCGGCCACCAGCACCAGTGGCTCTGTCCGGCTTGCCGGGGCAGGGTCCGCCTCGCCAGCGGTCTTAATCCGCGTGGTCGAATTCTGAAATTCCTGAGTTCGAACCGGCACGGCCTTTTTCTGATCAGGTTCAATGTCGAGTTGATGCAGAGCCGTCTGCACGGTCTTGCGCAATTGCGCCGTGCGGACCGGTTTGGTCAACTGCGCGAAGATATCGAGATTCTTCAGCGCCTCGAGTTGATCTGCCTGGTCGACTGAGGACAGCACAAGAATGGGCGTGTTGCTGATATGGGGATCGGAGCGGATCGCCTTGGCGACTTCTGCACCCGACATGCCCGGCATCTGGAAATCGAGCACCACAAGATCAATGCCGATACCGAGATTCGATCGGGCATGCCGCAAGAGATCGAGGCCAATCTCGCCGCCTTCCACTGCCACGCAATCAAATCCCCAGTCGCGAATCTGCTCGGTCAGGATCATGCGGTTGATCGCATTGTCATCTATGACCAGAACCCGGCGGCCGGGCGCCTGGTATGATGGTGCCGCTTTGACACTGGTTTCCCCGTCCACATCCATTTCGACGGTAAAGCTGAAAGTGGACCCAACGCCGAGTTCACTTTCGACCTCAATCCTGCCGCCCATGAGCTCCACCAATCGGGTGGCTATCGCCAGGCCAAGACCGGTGCCCTCGTGTTTGCGGGTTGACGATCCATCCACCTGGCTGAACTTGTCAAAAATGGCGTCAAGCTTTGCGGCCGGTATCCCGATCCCGGTATCGCGAACCGCAATGGAGATCGACAGCCGCTCCGCTCGACCGACCTTCTCGGCTTCGCGCCAGTTGATGTCGACCATGACATGGCCTTGCTCGGTAAACTTCACCGCATTGCCGATAAGGTTGGTCAGGACCTGCCTTATCCGGCCAGGATCCCCGATCAGCTTGTCCGGCAGACCCGGCGCGATGCGAACCACCAGCTCGATGTCCTTCTCGACCACGCGCGATGACATCAAGGTCGCCACATCCTCGGCCGTGTCGACAAGATTGAACGGTTTCGGATCCAGCACCAATTGGCCAGCATCGATCTTGGAAAAGTCGAGGATGTCGTTGATGATCTCCAGAAGCGCATTGCCTGATTTGAGGATCACATCTGTAAATGTACGTTGCCTGGTATCGAGTTCGGTCCGGGTCAACAGTTCAGCCATACCCAGCACCCCGTTCATCGGTGTGCGGATTTCATGACTCATCGTGGCGAGAAACTCGGATTTGGCGCGGTCACCCAGTTGCGCCTTGGTCAAAGCCGCATCGACCTCACGGGTTTTATCCTGCAGTCGCTTGATCATCTGGCGGATAATCAGATCGATCGGCACAAAGACGCCGAGCCCAAGCACCAGCAAAAGCCCCATGGTAGCCAGAAGGTAACGCTGAAGCAGCGCACCCTGCGCCAGTGACAGACTGGCCAGATAATCGCGGAACTGTTCCTGCACATACAGATTGGTCGGCCGGATGATTTCCTCATAGAGCCCATTGATTTCCCGACCCGCCCAATAGATATCCTTCTTCGTCCGCACCGCTTTTATGCGTTCGGATCCAAGCATCTGTGCATGATTCAGAAGTGGATCCTTATTGGTCATGTACCGCGATTTTACCTGGATCTCATGGATCAGATCAGTTGGTGCCTGAAGCCATTCTCTTCTCAGGTTCTCGAGGCTCGTGCGGGTTTTCTCGAAACGGAACTCCAGGCTTGAAAGCGCAGACAGGATGTCTGGGTCCACCGGCATTGCATCACGGATTTTCCGCTTTTCCGTAAGCGTTGCATTGACAAGCCTCGGGTCCTGATAGGCCTGATACTCGCTGTAAGTCTGCGCCAGACGGTTGCTACGGTCTGCGATGGCGCGCATTTCCAGGTCGAGTTTCGCCAGACTCTCCGACAGCTCGCCAATTTGCTGGATGGATCTGTTGCGCTTGTTTTGCTCGGTGAAGAAGAACGCACAGATAATCGCGAGCGCTGCCAGCGATACGATATAGCCGATACGCAGGGAGATGATCGATCTCCGCGCGACAGCCGTTTCATCCTGTTTTTTGTCTGCTTGTGTCATAGTTTTGGCAGTACCCATTTTGCAGGATAATGCCGTCAGTTGGTTAATAAACATCTATGAAAAATCGTTGGGTTTTGGCAATTTTCTACCATCACCGGATCCAGCTTGCTACCTGTTGCGGCTGGCGATGAATTTTGCAGCCTGCTTCAGCGGCTCAGCCCTGGCACCGAACGGATCCAGCAGCAATGCCGCTTCCTCAACCAGCATATCCAGCCGCCGCCGAACTGCATCATTGCCATGCAAGGACAGCAATGTTGCCTTGCCGCGACCGGCATCCTTGCCCGTCGCCTTGCCCATGGTCGCGGCATTCGAGGTTACATCGAGCAAATCATCGGCCAATTGAAATGCAAGCCCGATGACTTCGCCAAACCTGTTCATGCGGGTCAGGGTTTCGTTGTCTGCTCCAGCGGCAATGGCCCCCGCAGCGCAGGCATAGCGCAGCAGCGCGCCGGTTTTCATGGCCTGCAGCTGCAAGATGCCGGCTTCATCCGGCATTGCCTGCTCGGCTTGCAGGTCCAGCGCCTGTCCACCGACCATACCGCCGACACCCGCCGCCCGGGCAAGCTGATTGATCAATGCCAATTTGATCTCCGCAGGCAGTTCAGTCTCAGGTGCCGACAGGATATCAAAGGCCAGGGTCAGAAGCGCATCGCCGGCCAGGATCGCCGTTGCCTCATCGAAGGCAATGTGGACCGTCGGCTGGCCGCGCCTGAGGTCGTCATCGTCCATCGCCGGAAGATCGTCATGGATCAGCGAATAGCAGTGGATGCATTCAAGCGCCGCAGCCACTCGCATGGCCGCATCGTGCGGCACACCCAACAGCTTTGCACTCTCCAACACCAGAAACGGACGAAGCCGTTTGCCGCCATTCAACACGCCATGGCGCATAGCCGCCATCAGATGGTCCGGCCGGGCGATCTCGCCCTTCAGATGCATTGGCGACAGCAGTGTTTCCAGCGTCGCCGCCACGTCCCTGGCTGTGGCATCAAGCCGTGCTTCGAAACTGTCTGTGTGAGTGCTGGTCATTGGGGTCTCTTGCCATGACACGCGGCAGGCGGCAACGGTTTATTTGAACCCGGTCAGGCTGAATAGGCGCCCGGCACGGTGCTGCTGCAGGCCTGTGCTTCCGACACCCCGGCTCTGGCAATACGCGGCCAAGCTCGTTAAGGAGTTTCCTGAAGTTGGCGCCGACGGCGTCTCTCGCTCAGGACACGCCAGGTGCCAAAACCGAAAAATCAGCCAAAACCGCAACCGAAGCGGGAATCAGTCAAACGCCCGCGCCGGTCTCCGGTGCGGCGGATGCTGGTCTGGGTTCTTGCTCTCGTCCTCATGGCGATAGCTCTGCCCTATCTGCTGGTGCCGCTTTATGCCCTGCCGCAGATGCATCCGGTATCGACATTGATGCTGGGCGAGATCATCACCGGCCGTTCCTATCAACGCCAATGGGTCACGTTCGACAAGATCGCTCCGGTGCTGGTCCAATCGGTGATGATGTCGGAGGATGGCCAGTATTGCACGCATTCCGGCATCGACTGGCAAGCGCTCAATCTCGTCATAGATGACGCGCTGGAGGGCGAGGCGACGCGCGGTGCGAGCACCATTCCGATGCAGACTGCCAAGAACCTGTTCCTGCCACCCACGCGGTCTGTGCTGCGCAAGGCGCTGGAGATCCCCCTGGCGATGTGGATGGACATAGTCTGGTCAAAACGGCGGCTGATGGAGATCTATCTTAACATCGCCGAATGGGCGCCCGGCATTTATGGCGTCGAGGCCGCGTCACAGGCCTATTTCGGCGTGCCGGCTGAAAAGCTCTCACGCCGCCAGTCTGCCTTGCTGGCGGTTACCCTCCCCAACCCGATCAAGCGCAATGCCGCCAACCCCTCGCGCAGCATGAACCGGCTGGCGGGCGTCATCGAAAAACGGGCACAGCAGTCCGGCGCTTACATCAAATGCCTTTATGACTGAGTTCAAGGGATTTGGCTTTTCCAGCCTGCCTGCTCATGCGAAACATTGATCTCCACCCAGCAGGAGATATGCGTCATGGCCGACCCGGTGCTCTATATTGGCAACAAGAATTACTCGTCCTGGTCATTCCGGCCATGGATCGGCATGCGCGTCGCCGGCATTGCCTTTGAGGAAAAACTGGTGCCGTTCGACATGGCCGGCGGAAACCCCGCGTTCAAGGCGTTTTCGCCCACCGGCAAGGTTCCGGTTCTCGTCGATGGTGACCTCACCGTCTGGGAATCACTGGCCATCCTCGATCACCTCGCCCGCAAGCACCCTGAAACCGCTTTGTGGCCGGATCGCCCGGCGCATCGCAGCAGGGCAATGGCGATGAGTGCCGAGATGATGTCGTCGTTCCAGGCGTTGCGATCAGCCTGCCCGATGAACATGCGGCGCGCACGTCAGCCAATTGAGGCCTCACCTGCCATACTGGCGGATGTAAGCCGCATTCAAACGCTCTGGAACGATTGTCTGGAACAAAATGGCGGACCGTTCCTGTTCGGCGGCTTTTCGGTTGCCGACGCCATGTTTGCCCCGGTGGTCAACCGGCTCGATGTGTATGCCTTCCAGACCAGCGCTGTCGTGGCCGAATACATGGCAACGATGAAAGCACTGCCTGCCTGGCGCGAGTGGGAAGCTGCAGGCCGCGCAGAGCCATGGATTGTTGAACATGACGAAGCCTGACCATCGGGCCTCAAAACTGATATTGCATATCGCATTCAAATGGATTCATTTGAACGATGCCGTCCATGCGTCAGTTCAAGAAATTACAGGCTGTCTTTGCGCATCCAATTGGATGTGCGGCGCTGGAGGCGCGATGGCAGACCCGGACTCAAAAAAAAGCGCGCACCGCTGGTCAAACCCCGAAATGCCATGTATAAGCCCGGCAAATTTCCGAAATCGGCATGTGTCCGTTTCGGCCCTTGGGTCGACCGTTGGACATGCCTGAAAATTGAACTGGAGTTCGTCATGGCTGTTCCGAAGCGTAAAACCACCCCGTCCAAGCGCGGCATGCGCCGCTCCGCTGACGCCCTTAAGGCACCGACCTATGTCGAGGACAAGAATTCCGGCGAACTGCGCCGTCCGCACCACATTGACCTGAAGACAGGCATGTATCGCGGCCGCCAGGTTCTGACGCCAAAAGAAAGCGTCTAAGCTTTCCAGAACCATCTGAGGTTTGATACCTTGGCTTGAAAGCCGGCCCTTCGGGGGCCGGCTTTTCGCGTTTCCGTTTGCAGAACCAAAGCATGTCGCGTTCACATATGGATGCGCGGCGCTGTCGTCGCCAGCCGAGGAGAACCTTCTCAACGACCATGCGGACACGAAAACGCCCGGGAACCGTAGTTCCCGGGCGCAATCAAATCACAGCGACCAGCTGAGCCAGCCTATCTCAGACGAGACTTTTCAGTCAGCCTGGATTGTCGAAACGGCGGTCTTGCCGGTGCGACGGTCTTCAGCGGTGTCGAAAGTCACCTTCTGGCCTTCGGCCAGACCGCGCATGCCAGCACGCTCAAGTGCAGTGGCGTGTACGAATACATCCTTGCTGCCGTCGTCAGGTGCGATGAAGCCGAAGCCCTTTTGGTCGTTGTAGAATTTGACAGTACCGGTTTTCATGGGGGGAGTCCTTTATGTCCATGAATGCATTTTCCGGCGCAAGCGCTCTTTAAAGCGCTCGGCGCAGGCGTTAGTCATCGAGTTTATTTGAAGTGTTGAGCGTGTCTCCGCCTGTGGCGGTGCGCGACCAAGTCGTCCGGTCAAAAATCGATGGCTCAGTCTTACACTGTTTTTTTGACCTGCACAAGCGAAAGCGCAATCAAGCGTTCGGATAGGCCAAATGGCTCAACCCGAACGCTGGTGCCCAGCATCAATTGCCGGTCATCCTCAAGCTGCGGCAGCCGCAGTCCGGTTGCGAAGCGAACGGAACGGAACAAGCCGCCGTCGCTCCTCATCCCACAACGTCAGACGTACGCAGCGGAAGCTCTGCCACAGGCTCAATCGGCCGATGTCGGCCAATTCAGGGAAATCCCTGAGAACCTGAGGCAGTTTGTAAAACGGGATACGGCTCGAAAGATGATGCACGTGATGAATACCGATATTGCCGGTCAGCCACATCAACGGCTTGGGCAGGTCATAAAACGAACTGCCGTGCAAAGCGGCCGATTCCCGCTCCCACTCCGGTGTCCGCTCCCAATGGGTTGGATCGAATTGGTGCTGGACATAGAACATCCAGACGCCGACAGAAGCGCCAATCAGCATGATCGGCAGATGAATGATCAGGAATGCCTTGAAGCCGACCAGCAATCCGAGCGCCACCCATGTGGTCAAAATGGCAAGGTTGGTAATCATGACGCTTGCCCAGGACATCACCCCGTCCTTCAGCGCAACGACCGGCAAGCGGTGCTGCAGCAGGAAGATAAAGGCTGGCCCGATACCGAACATCACTATGGGGTGACGATAAAGACGATATTTCAGACGACCAAAACTGCTCAGGGCGAGATATTCTTCCACCGTCAGCGTATCAATGTCGCCAATGCCGCGACGATCAAGATTCCCAGAAGCCGCGTGGTGCATGGCATGAGAACGGCGCCAGTAATCATAAGGCGTAAGCGTGATCACGCCCAGCGCACGGCCGACCCGATCATTCCACTTGGCCGACGAAAACATCGATCCATGGCCGCAATCATGCTGAATGATGAACAATCGCACCATCATCAGGGCTGCCGGGATCGACAGCGCCAGCGTCAGAAGCGTGCTGATGGAAAGCGCGAACCACATCAACACCCAGAAGAAGACCAGAAGCCCGCAGGTAAGGAATGTTTCAAATGCGCTACGCCGGTCATCCGGCTGCCTGTAGGGCCGCAAGCGCCCAACCCATTCCCTCGCTGATGCTGTCTCCATCCGTATTCTCCTGTTTTTTCCTGCCGGCTTAAGTGAATACCCAGCCTTGCGCTCCCAGTTGCGCGGCATTAACACGTCAAGGTCGAAAACGGCATCTTTTTCTGCAAACCCGTAAAAATTCACGGTGTGTCACATCGTCACTCTGAGTGTGATCACAGGCCTAATTTACCTCTACCGGGAATTAGGTTAAGGCGTTTAAATCGATTTAGTACGGAAAAACCATGTCCACGTCCACCCTTGCTGCTGCGCCGCTCCTCTCCCCTCAGCGCTTTGCCGTCTCCCTGATGTTCCTCGTCAATGGCTTCCTGGTGGGAAGCTGGGCGCCGAAAATTCCCGAATTTGCACTGCGGCTGAACCTCGATGAGAGTGATCTCGGATTGATGATCATGTGTTTCGGCATCGGCTCGCTCTGTGCCATGCCGGCTGTCGGAGCGCTGATTGCAGGACGGGGGTCTCGCCGTGTGATGCTGGCATTGGCGGCAGCGACGATTGCCTGCCTGCCGTTCGTGACCATTGCGCCGTCGATATGGGTCGCGGCGATTGCACTGTTTGTATTTGGCGGCGTCATCGGCGGCATGGATGTCGCCATGAATGCCAATGCGGTGGAGGTGGAAAAACGCCAGGGCCGCGCCATCATGTCCTCCTGTCATGGCTTCTGGAGCCTGGGCGGCGTCGCCGGCGCCGGGCTTGGCGGATTGTTGATTGCCGGCTACGGGGAGCACATTCACGCGCTCGCCGCCTCCGCGCTGGTTCTAGTGGGTGTGGCTCTGGCCTGGCCCAGAGCCCTCGCCGATCCGCCGCACCCGCAGGAGGCGCATATCCATGGACAACCTTCCAAGCGGCCTGGCCTGCTGGCTGCCGGCGCAACCGTGTGGCTGACCGGCATCATCTGCCTGATCATGATGACACCGGAAGGCGCCATCCTCGATTGGGGCGCGCTGTATCTGCGGCAGGAACTGGGCGCCAGCCCTGCCCTGTCAGGACTGGCCTTCGGAGCATTTTCGGCCGCCATGGCGCTGATGCGGTTTCTCGGGGATTTTGTGCGCGACAGGTTCGGCGCGGTCACCACATTTCGGGTCTCGGCCATCCTTGCCATGGTCGGCCTCGGTCTTGCCGGGGCAGCACCTTCGGCGGAAGCCGCGATTTTCGGCTTTGCGCTCGCCGGCCTCGGATTTGCCAACACCGTACCGATCGCCTTCTCGGCCGCCGGCAACCTGCCCGGCCTTCCGCAGGGACTGGCAATCTCGGTGGTCACCTTCATGGGCTATTCGGGCATTCTGTTCGCGCCCTCGGTCATCGGCTTCATCGCCGAGCACACCGGCTTCGCGCTGATCTACATGGCCTTGCCGGTGTTTGTCATCCTGCCGCTGGTCTTCTCCGGCCTGATGCGGCACGCCGATCGGCCACAGGGCTGATCGAAGGCGAGCCCCGGATCAGGTGGCGCGGGTCCGCCGGATCCAGCCAAGCCCGTCAAGTGTTTCGGCTTCGGGCCTGTATTCGCAGCCGACAAAGCCCTGGTAGCCCAGATCATCCAGCGCCTCGAAGACCCGGAAATCATCAAGCTCGCCCGATCCGGGTTCATGCCGGTCGGACACCGAGGCAATCTGCACATGACCGATCATCGGCATCAGCTGTTCAAGCCCCTTGAGCACGTCGCCATGCATGATCTGGCGGTGATAGATGTCAAATTGCAGCCAGGCATTGGGATGATCAAGCTCGGTGAGCAGATCTGCGGCAAGCCCGAAATCATTGAGGAAATAACCCGGCATGTCACGCCGGTTGATCGGTTCGATCAGGATGCAGATGCCATGCTCCGCGGCCGCATCGGCGGCAAAGGCCATGCTGTCGATATAGGCCGCGCGCTGCAGCGGATCGCCCGCATCAGCAAGGCCGGCCATCATGTGCAGACGCCGCGTCCCGATGACGCTTGCATAGTCGAGCGCTGTCTGGACGGATTGGCGGAACTCGGCCTTTCGCTCCGGCAGGGCGGCCAGTCCACGATCTCCGGCTTCCATATCGCCCGGCTTCAGGTTGAACAGCACCTGCTCGACCTGTGCCGCCTCACACCATCTGGCAATGGTCTCGGCCGGATGATCATAGGGAAACAGGAATTCCACCGCGCTGAACCCGGCATCGGCGGCGGCCTGGAAGCGATCCGCAAACGCGTGCTCGGTAAACATCATCGACAGGTTGGCGGCGAAGCGCGGCATGAGCAGACCTCAACAGGATTGACGCCGTTGTTGGCGCCGGAGGTCTGTTTTAGCCTGTCCCCACTCACACGCAACCGCCCATCGCGGATCTGCCTGAGAGGAACGCACAAAAGACCTGTGGCGGGACGATTGCTCATCCCGCCACACCTGGTGCCGCAAAATTGGTTCGGCTACGGCTTTAATTCTGTAACGGTCAGTTTGCCCTTCACCCGGTCGGCGATGAACTCAACATTGTCTCCTGGCTTCATCCGCTCCAGCATGGCCGGGTCGACGGTGCGAAACACCATGGTCATGGCCGGCATTTCGAGATTGGCCAGTTCCTCATGGATGATGGTCACCTTGCCAGCCTTCATGTCGACTTTCTTGACGACGCCTTTGGTGTATTCGGTTGCGAAGGCCGCAGTGACGCCAGTCATGGCGATCATCGAAGCAAGGGCGAGAGTTGCGATTTTGCGCATTGGATTACCTCTGTCGGTCTTGAGATTGGCTTGATCGGTTTAATGGCCGGTAACAGTGAGCATGCCTTTCATGCCGGAATCGTAGTGGCCGGGGATCAGGCATGCGAATTCGAACGGTCCCGCATTCGCGAAGCTCCAGATGACTTCGCCATCCATGCCCGGATCGAGACGCACGGAATTGGGATCGTCATGCTCCATCTCGGGCATCCGCTCCATCAGCCCCTTGTGCTCCATCACGCCGTCATGATCATCGAGCACGAACTCATGCTCCAGTTCGCCCCTGTTCATCACCATGAAGCGGATGGTCTCGCCCTTCTCGACGTTGATTTCCTTGGGTTCGAAGATCATTTCGCCGTCGTCGGTTTCCTTCATGGTCACTTCGATTGTTCGGCTGACTTCGGATGCCTTGCCGGGGTTGCCGATGGCCATCATGCTGTCATGACCGCTGGAATGGGTTCCACTGGCACCAGCCAGTGCTGTCATCGCCAGGAATGACGCGGATGCAATCAGGAGAGTTTTCATGGGTATTGTTCCTTTCGTGAACACTTCGGATCGAAGGGGTTAGCCATTGCTGCCGGCTTTCACCGGCGCTGGCGTGATTGTTGTGGCTGCGTCTGTCGCCTTGGCGAATTCCGGCAATTCGCCGGTCCACTCATAGGCCTGGGTTCCGGGAGGGTTTTCGTACCAGCCGGGATCGCTGTAATCGCCAGCCGAGATGCCCTCGCGGACCTTGACGACCGAGAACATGCCGCCCATTTCCAGCGGTCCGTAGGGGCCCCATCCGGCCATCATCGGAATGGTGTTGTCGGGCAGTTCCATCGACATTTCCGCCATGTCGGCCATGCCGGCGGTTCCCATCGGCATGTATTCAGGCTGCACGGTCCGGATCTTCCTGGTGAGTTTCGATTTGTCGACACCGATGAAAGTCGGCACGTCATGTCCCATGGCGTTCATGGTGTGATGGGACTTGTGGCAATGGATGGCCCAGTCGCCCAGATACTTGGCATCAAATTCATAGGCCCGCATCGCGCCCACCGGAATGTCGATCGACACTTCCGGCCAACGTGCTTCGGGCCGGACCCAGCCGCCATCGGTGCCGGTTACCTCGAAATCGTAGCCATGCATGTGGATCGGGTGGTTGGTCATGGTCAGGTTGCCGACGCGGACCCGGACGCGATCGTTCTTCGACACCACCAGCGGATCGATGTCTGGAAAAATCCGGCTGTTCCATGTCCACAGATTGAAGTCGTTCATCGTCATGATCTTCGGCACGTAGGAGCCGGGATCGATATCGAAGGCGTTGAGCATGATCAGGAAATCACGATCGACCGGCATGAAGGAAGGATCCTTCGGATGGACGATGAAGAAGCCCATCATGCCCATCGCCATCTGCACCATCTCGTCGGCGTGCGGGTGGTACATGAAGGTCCCCGACTTCACCAGATCGAACTCGTAGATGAAGGTTTTTCCGGAAGGGATGTGGGGTTGCGAGAGACCTCCCACGCCATCCATACCGGACGGAAGGATCAGCCCATGCCAATGCACCGTCGTGTGCTCCGGAAGCTTGTTGGTGACATAGATCCGGACCCGGTCGCCTTCTACGGCCTCGATGGTCGGGCCGATGGACTGGCCATTGTAGCCCCACAGATAGGCGGTCATGCCTTCCGCAAGTTCCCGTTCCACCGGCTCTGCCACCAGATGGAATTCCTTGACACCGTTGTTCATCCGGAACGGCAAGGTCCAGCCGTTGAGTGTCACCACCGGATTGTAGTCTGGTCCGGTGGACGGTATCAGCGGGGCCTGGGTCAGCGGGCTTTCCATAAGCACCGCATCGGGCAGACCCATGTTCGTTGTTTTCGACCAGGCGGTCGAGGAGACAAGGGCCGCTCCGGCAGCGCTTGCGCCGAGTAATTGACGTCTGTTCATCATGGTCTTTTCCTTTCCGGAAAGTTAGTGGCCGCCGCCGCCAGCATCGCCAACGGATGGTGCAGCAGCTGAGCTGCCCGCACCGGTTCCGCCGCCATAGATCGCAGCGGACAGATTGACATCGGCCAGCCAGAACTCGCGCTTGGCGTTGATCGCCAACATCAGGGTTCCAATCTTGGCGCGGGTGTCGGCGAGAAGCTCGAAAGTGTTGGAAATCATGCCGTTATAAGTCAGCAGGGATTCCGCCTCGATCGTGGTGCGCAGCGGCACAACGGCGTTGACGTAGTGCCGCGCGATCTCATGGGTCGCGCTATAGGCTGTGTAGCCAGAACGCGCCTCGGACCGAATATTGACGGCCTTTTCCGCAAGCTGATTGGCCGCCTGCATGTAAGCGAGCTCGGCCTTGCGCAGACGGGCTTTGCCGCTGTCGAAGATCGGAATCACGAACTCCAGTTCGAGTTGTGGAGTAACAACCGTTTTCCGGGTTTTGGTCTCCTCCAGATTGCCACCGGCAATCTCGTATTCAGTCTCGATTTCCCGCTCGGCCTCAACGCCGGAGATGATCTCCAGATCGGTGACAAAGCGCGTGGCCTCGGTCAGGCCATAGCTTTTGGCGACAGCTTCCAGTTCGAGTTTCGCAACGCGAAGATCGACCCGGTTTTCAAGTGCTTCCTGCTCGATGCGGTTGCGCTTGATGACGCCACTTGGAAGCCGCGGCAAGCGGTCAGGGACGAAGTAATCGACCTCGCTGCCCCACAGGCCCATCAGCCGGGTCAGCTCTTCTTTCGCCAGCCGTGACGCCAGCCGCGCTTCGGCCATTTGTCCGGTCAGCTCGGCATAAAACGCGTGTTCACGCGCCTGGCCGCCTTTGCCCATGGCGCCGCTTTCACCCAGTTTTTGTGCCAGTTCCGATGCCGCGTCGGCAGCGACCTTGGCCTGATTGAGATAGGCGACAGTCTCGAACGCCGAGACCGAATTGATCCAGGCCCGGCGCGTGTCATTGGCGACCTTCAACGTTGCGTCGACCGCCCGCATCTGTGCCTGCCTGAAACGGGTATCGGCGATATCGACCCGCGCCTTGCGCGTTGCCAGCGCCAGGATATTGGTTGCGATCATGCCTTCGATGGCCCTGAACGCGCCCAGTTCCGGAGCGCCAATACCGAGCAGGCCAATGGAGACCGTCGGATTTTCGAGCATGCCCTGCTGCCAGGCTTCAGCCGCATTCATGCCAATGTCGGCATAGGCTGCCTGAAGTCCGCGATTGTTGAGCAGCGCCACCTGTACCGCAGTGTCTGCATTTATGGTTTTCTTGTGAACCAGACCCTGGACGCGCTCGGAAACAGCCTTGGCCTGCTGCTGATTCTGAATCCAGATGGTGTCCTTGCCTTTGGTGCCGATTGAAACGGCGGCCGAAACGACCCCGAACCCGGCGTCTTTTGCCGAATATCCGGCAAGATCCTGATCGGTTACACATCCCGAGAGAGCGATTGCTGCAAGTGGCAGAACAAGGCGTGCTTTGAACACTCCCCGCGCGATCATGATCCGGCTCCCGCGCCGGGCGCCCGGTCGTCATTTTGCTGACGCCAGGGTTTCGGGTCGACCGGAACGCGATGCGTATATCCGTTGAGGACCGTGTGATGATGCGTATTGCGAATACCCAGGTCTGATTCCACCGGGGAATTGACCGAAAAGACGTCGGCAGGCCTGTTCGCCGCCGTACAGCCGGCGAGCGCCAGCGGCATGGCAGCCGCCAAGAGATAACGAAACATGATTGTCCTACTGCGATAGAGAGTGTGAATGGCCGGTCAGTTCCGGCGTCGATGACCCTTGGACGGATCAGGTCACACTTAAGGCTCGCGGCGGCCGCTCGGGCAACGCCATGACAACGACAATGAATTCAGCCGTGGATTCGAGCTGGAAACTCTCGGGAACGAAGCGATCCGCAGTCACGACATCAAAGCTGCAAAGGGCAACAAAACATGTCGCGGGACAGCAACGGTCTATGACGGTGTCCGAATCCGCGGGGATAGGTTCTTGCGCGACATCAGCTGCCACGTCATGGGATTGATGGTGTGCGACCGCGGGGTGATCGCCAGACATGTGGCCCATCATTGCATGGTGTCCGCTGCCGCTGCCTGCCTGAGACCCTGCCATGGCCAAAGCATGCAAAGACCCCGGCACGATGCTTGTAAAAACAAACATCAACACCAGAAGCATGCGCCCGTGACGGGATCTTTGGCGGTTCGAGAAACTCATCTACGAATGACTAAGCCTAGAATTGTGCAGCAATGATGACCTGTTCGATCACAGGCCGGTGAAGTCATGTCTGTCTTTGTTTCAGTGCATCCGGACAACGTCAGTTTATTCCGTTGGCGCGCTGGAGCTCGCGCACATAACCCACGACCTTCTCAAGCTCCGGATCCGTGATCCCCTCCACCGGCGGCATGTCTCCAAATTGCCAGTGATGGGCGCGCGCCCCGTTTTTGGCAGCCAGATGGAATGCGGCGTCGCCATGATGATTGGGTTCGTAGATCTTGTGAACCAGCGGCGGCGCGACCCCATCCTGGCCTGCGGCATTGACGCCGTGACACGTTGCACAGGAGCGGTTGAACAGAACTTCGCCCGCTTGCGCGTCCGGCGACAGATCGGGCACGACGACGCTCGCCATCGCTTCGCCGGTTGCAGTTGGCGTGGGCGCCAGAAGGGCGCGGCCGATAAACAGCGCACTCCCCACCACCACGGCGGCAATAACCAGGGTCCGCCAGTTCATGCCACCACTCCCTTGGCCATTTCATCAATAATCGGACAATCCGGCCGATCATCGCCATGGCAATGATCCGCCAGGGCTTTGAGAGTGTTGCGCAGCGACTTCAGTTCCTTGAGCTTGCGGTCAATCTCGGTGATCTTCTCCAGCGCCAGCGCCTTCACATCGGAACTGGCGCGATCCTTGTCCTCATAGAGCGACAGCAGCGAGCGGCATTCATCGATGGTAAACCCGAGGCTTCGGGAGCGCTGAATGAAGGCCAGCCGATGCACATCCTTGCCATCATAGTCACGGTAACCATTGGCGGCGCGCGCCGGCTTGATGAGGCTGATATCCTCATAATACCGGATCGTCTTGGCCGGCAGGCCGGTCGCATCAGATGCTTCGCCGATATTCATTGCCTGCCTCCTGGATTGGAACGCTGTGTCCTCATGGCGCCATCCCTACGCCTTCCACCTGATGGAAGGTCAAGCATCAAGTTTGACCCGTCGCAACCGCAAGGCATTGCTGATCACCGACACCGAGGACAGGCTCATCGCTGCTGCCGCGATCATCGGCGACAACAGGGTTCCGGTGATCGGATAGAACAGTCCGGCGGCAATCGGTATCCCTACGCTGTTGTAGGCAAAGGCAAAGAACAGGTTCTGCTTGATGTTGCGCAGCGTCGCTTCTGACAGTTTGCGCGCCCGCAGGATGCCGCCAAGATCGCCTCGCAGCAAAGTGATGCCCGCACTTTCGACCGCCACATCGGCGCCGGTTCCCATGGCGATGCCCACTTCGGCCGCAGCAAGGGCCGGCGCGTCATTGACGCCGTCTCCAGCCATCGCAACCTTGTGACCGGCCTTGTGCAACTCATCGACCAGCGCCTTCTTGTCTTCCGGCAACACCCCAGCGCGGACATCGTCGATGCCCAGCTGACCGGCAACCGCCCGCGCTGTCGTCTCATTGTCGCCTGTCGCCATGATGATGGCCAGGCCGGCACGATGCAGCGCCGCAATGGCCTCTTTTGTCGTCGGCTTGATCGGATCGGCGACCGCCACGAGGCCAGCCAACTTGCCGTCGATCGCCACATACATCGCCGTCTTGCCCTGGCTGCGCAATGCATCGGCCTTGTCGTTGGCTTCAGTATGATCGACCCCAGCAAAATCCATCATTGCCGCGTTGCCCAACATAATCCGCTGCGTGCCGGACTTGCCGCCAACGCCTTTGCCGGTGACAGATTCGAAATCGGACACCTGTGCTGCCGCAATATCCCGTTCGGCAATCCCGTCAACAATGGCTTCTGCCAGCGGGTGCTCCGAACCGGCCTCAAGACCGCGCACCAGCGCCAGCATGTCGCTTTCTGCAATTGACCCGAAGCTGACAACGTCAGTCAGCACTGGCTTGCCTTCGGTCAGCGTGCCGGTCTTGTCGACCACCAGCACATCGACCTTGGCCATCCGTTCGAGCGCCTCGGCATCCTTGATCAGCACGCCGGCCTGAGCGCCACGGCCCGTCGCGGTCATGATCGACATCGGCGTTGCCAGCCCCAGCGCACAGGGGCAGGCGATGATCAGCACCGACACCGCCGAGACGATCGCAAACACGAAGGCCGGATCAGGCCCGATCAGCATCCAGGTGACGAACGCAAGAACGGCAACAATCACCACTGTCGGCACAAAGTATGACGCAACCCGGTCAGCAAGCCCCTGGATCGGCGCGCGCGACCGCTGTGCCGACGACACCATGGCAACGATCCGCGCCAGCTTGGTCTCGTCGCCAACCCGCGCTGCCCGGACAACCAGGCTGCCATTCTTGTTGAGCGTGCCGCCAGTGACCTCATCGCCCTCGCCCTTTTCAACTGCCAGCGGTTCGCCGGTCAGCATGCTTTCATCCACCGCCGTGTGGCCTTCGATGACAATCGAGTCCACCGGGATCGCCTCACCGGGCCTCACCCGCAGCCGGTCGCCCTCGACGATATTTTCCAGCGGCGCATCATATTCGTCGCCCTCCGGCGTTATCCGCCGGGCAGTCTTTGGCGCCAGATCCAACAGCGCGCGAATGGCGTCGCCGGTTCGTTCCCGAGCCCTGAGTTCCAGCACCTGGCCGACAAAGACCAGCGCGATGATCACCACCGCGGCCTCGAAATAGACCGGCATGTGGCCGCCGGGCATCTGCAGCCCCTCCGGAAACAGGCCAGGAAGGAACGTGGCGATGGTCGAATACAGATAGGCAGCGCCGACACCGATCATAATCAGCGTCCACATGTTGAGGTTCCAGGTCTTGATCGAGGTCCAGCCACGATGGAAAAACGGCCGTGCCGCCCACAGCACCACAGGCGTTGCCAGCACGAATTCCAGATAGAGAGTGAGCGTCTCCCCAAGCCATAACCGGATCGGCAGCCCGAGCATCGGCGCCATGGTCAAAATCAGCAGCGGAATCGCCGCCCCGGCGCTGACCCAGAGCCGCCGGGTGAAATCGATCAACTCGTGGTTCGGGCCATCGGCAACGCCATCCATCGGCTCCAGCGCCATTCCGCAGATCGGGCAGGTGCCCGGCCCTTCCTGGACGATTTCAGGATCCATCGGGCAGGTGTACATGGCGTTCTTTGGTTCCGCCTTCTTCTGTCGCGCCTTGTTGCCCGACAGATAGAAAAACGGATCGCGCTCGAACTTGTCATGGCAACCGGTCGAGCAGAAATGGAACTCTGATCCCTTGTAGCTGAGGCTGGGCTTGCCCTTGTCGAGCGCAACATCCATGCCGCAGACCGGGTCCTTCACCTTGCCGTCAACCGGCACGGTGGCGGCCTGAAAAAGCGCGTCGGTGTCGACAGTGGGTGCGTCGTGATGATGTGCACATTGACCATGGTCATGGCTGTGAGTCTGGTGTTCCATTTCGCAAATCCTTGCTGAGTTGGAACGACTGTAATCCTTCCAGTCAATGGAAGGTCAAGTGATATATTTTTGACAATTTGTGGAACCTTCCAGCGCGGCAGGATCGTTAACCCCGGGAACAGCAACAATTCGGAGATCCAGATGGCCTATTCCCGCTTCATAGCAATGATCGTGACATCCACCGTGGTGATGTTCGCCCTGATGTACCTCAACACCTGGGACAGCAGTCACATCTGGTTCAGCCAGACCCGGATGTGGATGGCACTTTACATGGGCGGGGTGATGGCGATCATCATGCTGGCATTCATGCTGTCGATGTACACCAACCGCAAAGCCAACATGGCGATTGTCACTGCCTCGGTGATCGCCTTTGCGGCAGGGCTTTATCTGGTGCGCAGTCAGGATACGGTCGGCGACACAGCCTGGATGAAAGCCATGATCCCGCATCATTCCATCGCCATTCTGACCAGCACCCGCGCCAACCTGTCCGATCCGCGGGTCCGCCAGCTGGCGGACGGCATCATCGAGACCCAGAAGCGCGAAATTGCCGAAATGGAAGCCCTGATCGCCGATCTGAATGGGCACCCGGCTGCTACCCCGGAAATTGACAGCCAATAGAAAGAGACACACCGCGCCAAACATTGCTGCGCTGAGTCGTCTGATTTCACGGAAGCAGCGCCGGACGCCGGTTCCAGCTCGAAACCATCAGGCTTCTGCCAGTAAGCCGCTCAGGCCGAATTGCGCATGTGATCCGCGCCGAGCGCCGGTGTGCTGATCTTGCCATCAAACGACCGCAGCAAGGTGGCGATAGTCTCGCCATCGACAGGGCGGGCAAAATGGTAACCCTGGGCCAGCGGACAGCCGATTTCGAACAAGCGTGCAGCCTGTTCGGGGGTTTCGACCCCCTCAGCAACAATGCCGATCTGCATTTTCTGCGCCATGCTGATCAACGCCTCGACAATTGCGCTGCAGGCTGTGTCCGTCAGCAAGTTGTCGACGAAGGACTTGTCGATCTTGATATAGTCGAGCGGGAAATCCTTGAGGTGGCTGAGTGAGGCAAAGCCGGTGCCGAAATCGTCAAGCGCTATCTGCATGCCCTTGGCACGCAGACGGGCAACCTGGCTCGCCACCTCCTCATCCATCAGCACATTCTCGGTGACTTCAATCTGAAGGTAGTGCAGCGGCACATTATGAGCCTCGAAAGCCGCACACAAACGCTGTTCGAGATTGCCGCGCTGGAAATCAATGGTGGACAGATTAACCGCCACATGGCGCAGTTCCAGTCCCTCATCGATCCAGCCGCGCATTGCGCTGGCAATCTGTTCCAGCATGCAACTGGTCAGGCGAAAGGCATTCTTGGAATCGGTCAGTCCCATGGCAAAGGCGCCGGCGCTGATGATTTTGCCTTCATCGGTGCGGATGCGGGCAAGGGATTCGACCCCGACGATTTTGGCGCGCTGCATGCAGATGATCGGCTGAAAATGGGCAAAGACCCGGTTCTCGTCCAGCGCCTTGTCCAGGAACGCGATCTGTTCGGTGCGACACTGGATCGAGGTGCGCAAACCGGGGTGAAAATGGACATATCCGCCTCTGGCCGTATGCTTGGCATGATAGAGAGCCAGATCGGCATTCTGTCGCAGCATATCGGCGCTGCTACCATCCCTGCTGCTGAGAACGCCACCGATGGTGACTTGCAACAGGATGGTGTTGCCATCGCATTCGTAAGGCAGGTCCATCTGGCCCAGAAGTCGGCCGGCGAGCTCGGCCATGTTTCCGGCATCATTGCATTCGGGGCAAATAACCGCGAACTCGTCGCCGCCCAGCCGATAAACATTGATTCCGCTGCCCAAACTGGCAAGCCGTCGACCGACTTCGCAGATCAGGGCATCTCCAACCGAATGGCCCATGCGGTCATTGATCTGCTTCAGATTGTCGATATCGAGCAGCAACAAACCGAAACGGCGCGCCGGCTCATTCATGTTCTGGGTGATGGTTTCATCAAATGCGTAGCGGTTGAACAGACCGGTCAGCTGGTCATGATAGGCAAGGTGTTGCAGACGGCGGCTGACCTCGTCTCGCTCCATGGCGATGGAACAGAGATGGACGCAGGTATCAACGAGCTGCCGCTCCATGTCGTTCGGCCCGCGAGGCTCTCTATAGTAGAACGCAAATGTGCCAACCACCCGCCCCCCTGGAGATTTGATCGGGCTGGACCAGCAGGCCTTCAGCCCCAGCGGAAGGGCGAGATGCTGGTAATCCTTCCAGCGGTAGTCCGTGGCGATGTCGGAAACTTCAACCGGGATGCCGAAATAGGCAGCGGTGCCGCAGGACCCGACCGCAGGCCCGATGGAGCATCCATTGAGCGCTTCGCCATAGGACTTGGGCAGAGCAGGCCCGGCGACCGGACGGATCAGCCCTTCCGCGTCAATTCCAGCGATCGTGCAAAACGCACCCGGGGCCAGCCCCTCGGCGCGACGACACAGCCTATCCGCGACCACGGCAAAGGGCACGCCTGTGGCCACCGCCTCAAGTATGTCATTCTGCAGTGCCGACAATGCGGCATCAAGTCTGGCTTGCATGGACTAATCCTTCGCGTGCAATCTCCCTACAAACGCAGAAGCGAGTGTTTATTCTCCTTAAGAAACTCCAGATTGGCCGTTTTAGGGCCAAAATCGCCGGAAACATTCCCCGGTGGTTAACACAGGCTTGCAGCAACTACAGAAGTCAGACTTGTTTTTCACCTGACGGAACAGCCCTCGCGGCCATGGGAATTGCTGCATGGATCAGATTTCAGCGTATGCAACTAAACGGCCTGAGTCGAAAAATCGCTTGATCAGTCTGCAAAAGCATTGTGAAGGACACTGCGAATCGGGCCCACCTGAGTGGTCCATGTTGAAAGTCAGTGCATGGTGGGTCTTTGATGCATCAGGATGATGAGTTCCGCCGCTGCCGGGGAATTTTCTTTGTGTTACCCAGGTGATGTGCCGGATGAGTGGGTGAAGAATCATATTGTCTGACAGTGAAATACGGTCTTTGTAGCTCACAAACCTGAGGTCAAGTTACCACAGCGGCCTGGCTGGACGATGCCATCAAACGCGTAGACGCCATAAAACGGACTCTAACGACATGTCGCACCATGCATAAATGAATGTGGTACGAAATGTGGGATTAGAGCTCTCGCTCTACTAAATAGCCATTTAAAACAATGACCTACAAAGCCATGTGGCGGAGAGGGTGGGATTCGAACCCACGGTGGAGTTGCCCCCACGCCGCATTTCGAGTGCGGTACTTTCGACCACTCAGCCACCTCTCCGCGTCTTTGGTCGGCGCAGTATCAGTGCGCGGTCGCCTCCATAACCGGCGTGGCCCGCTTGCACAAGAGGTAAGTTTGCCTGTTCCCTCTCAAACCGGGGTTTGACAGCCAATTTGGCTTGACTCACGCCACCGCCTCACGTATCTCGCGAACCGAATGCGGCGTGGGGCTTCCTGCGCCGTTGGCCTTTGATTGGGTAATCCAGATAACTGGAACTCCATCAGGCTTCACCCGGTTGTTCCGGCAACGGACCGGCCGATCAGTTCCGACTGGCAAAAAGACGGCCCGCTGAAAAGCGAGAGCCGGACGAACACGAAAGGACAAAAGATGTTCGCAGTCATTAAAACCGGCGGTAAGCAGTACCGCGTCGCCGCCAATGACGTATTGACGATCGAAAAGCTTGAGGGCGCCGCTGGCGACACCGTCGAGTTCAACGAAATTCTCATGGTCGGCGAAGGCGCCGGCGCAACCGTTGGCGCTCCGCTTGTCGAAGGCGCCATGGTTGTTGCAGAAGTTGTCGAGCAGGGCCGCGCCCGCAAGGTTATCGCCTTCAAGAAGCGTCGCCGGCAGAACTCCAAGCGCATGCGCGGTCATCGTCAGCATCAGACGGTCGTCAAGATCATCGACATCCTGACCGGTGGCGCCAAGCCATCGAAAAAGGCTGCCGCGAAGAAGGAAGCCGCACCCAAGGCTGAAGCCAAATCGGCTGACGCAGCGCCGGCAACCCTGTTCACCGCGCCAAAGGGCAAGTCCGATGACCTGACCACGATCAAGGGCATCGGCCCGGTCGCAGCCGGTCAGCTCAACGAGCAGGGCATCACCACATTTGCCCAGATCGCCAAGTTGAGCGACAAGGACATCGTCACCATCGACGAAGCCATGCCGTTCAGCGCTGACCAGATCTCCGATTGGCGCGAGCAGGCCAAGGCACTCGCCAAGTAATCAACCGCCCGTTCGGGCCCTGGCGGCCAAAAGCCGCACGTGAGACAATCGCCCTTGAGGGCGGAACAGGAGCAGACCCATGGCACACAAAAAAGCTGGCGGTTCAACGCGTAACGGTCGCGATTCGGAATCCAAGCGCCTCGGCGTGAAGAAGTTCGGTGGCGAAACCGTCATTTCAGGCAACATCATCCTGCGTCAGCGCGGCACCAAGTGGCATCCCGGCACAGGCGTAGGCCTCGGCAAGGATCACACCATTTTTGCCGTGCAGCCGGGCAATGTTGACTTTCGCAAGAAAGCCAACGGCCGAACCTATGTATCTGTTGTCGCGAAAGCGGAAGCAGCGGAATAAGCCGGATCGCATTTTGCAAACCGGTGTCTCATTGACCCGGCCAGCATAGGCATCCTCCGGACGACCGGAACAAGGACAGGGGAGATGGGACACCATCTCCCCTTTCTTTTTGTCCAAAACCGGAGAATGACCATGAGACAAGACCCCCACAGCAGTCCCGGCGCCAGCGCCAGGGCACCCAGAGACAGCCTCGGAGACAGCAGTAGCCCGAACGATACGGAAAGTTTCGAGCGGAGGGCGGCTGCCTATGATTGCCCGGTTCTTCTGACCGAAAACCTGGTCTTGCGTGCGCCCCACGCCGAGGACATCGACGCAATTGCCATTCTCGCCGACAATCCGGCCATCGCCACCATGGTGTTACGCATTCCCCATCCTTATGGGCGAGCTGACGCCGAATCCTTTGTGCGATCAACGACCAAACGCGAGAATGGCAATTGCGTCTACGCCATCACTGAAACCGAAACCGGCAAACTGCTTGGCTGTTGCTCGCTGGACGCTTCCGAAGACGGAAAAGCGCTCGAAATCGGTTATTGGATCGGAGAGCCGTTCTGGCGCCGCGGCATTGCCACCGAGGCGGTTCACGCGCTGGTCGACATGGCCTTCCGGACCCGCGAAATCAGCCATATCGATGCCAGTTGCCGGGTGATCAACCCGGCCTCCCGCCGGGTGCTGCAAAAAAGCGGCTTCCAGTTTCAGGGCAGCGGCATGGTCAGCATATTGGCGATCACCGGCAGTGCTGCCGTCGAATGGTACCGGCTCGACCGCAAGACCTGGGTCTCGCTGATCGGCTGGTCAAAAGAAAGCAAGAAGAAGGCATAAACCCGCCGGCTCGACCAATCCGGCAAGTCTGAGCTGACGTAGAAGGGTCATGACCCCGAAAGGAACTCATCATGACCCTTCTGCGCCGCTTCAGCCTTCTGGCTGCACTGCTGTTTTCCGTCCTGTTCTCGTTACCCGCTCACGCCACTGACCTGCGGCTAGAGGATTTCTTCAAGGGCAAAACCTATGCCTATGGCTCGTTCGGCGCCATCACCGGGCTCAAACGTTCCTTCCGGGTCGACCTGACCGGCAACGTCCGCGGCAAGGTGCTGACGCTGCGCGAGGATTTTCGCTATGACGATGGCGAACGCGACACGAAAACCTGGATTTTCACCCGCACCGGATCAGACACCTATTCCGGCACGCGCGAAGATGTCGTCGGCGAAACCACCGTTCGCCTGTCAGGCAACACCGCCCGCTTCACCTATCGCGTCGATCTCAATCCCGGCAGCAAACCCAACATTGTCCGCTTCCATGACAAGCTGGTGCTTGAGGACGACGGCACACTGCGCAACACCGCTCTTGTCACCAAATTCGCTCTTCCCATTGCCCGCGTAAAAGTCAATTTCGCACCGACATTGGCAGGCGCGAAAGCCATCAAACCCTGAGGCGTCACGGCCGGCACCTTTACCACCAGTCGCAATAGGCTTTGACCTCGCCGCCCGAGCCGTTTATCGATGCGCCCTAAAGCCGGAGGCACGCGCCTTCCGGCTGCTCGCGTTCAAAGCCCGGATCGGTACAGCCAGATGAAGTTCCTCGACGAAACCAAGGTCTATATCCGCTCAGGCGACGGCGGCGCCGGCAGCGTCTCGTTCCGGCGCGAGAAATATATCGAATTCGGCGGACCTGACGGCGGTGACGGCGGTCGTGGCGGCGATGTCTGGATTGAGGCCGTCGACGGCCTCAACACGCTGATCGACTACCGCTTCCAGCAGCATTTCAAGGGCAAGACCGGCACCCATGGCATGGGCCGCAACCGCACCGGCGCCAATGGTGACCACGTCACCCTGAAAGTGCCGGCCGGCACCCAGGTTTTCGAGGAAGACAACGAGACCCTGATCTGCGATCTCACCGAGATCGGCCAGCGCTACCGTCTGGCTGCCGGCGGCAATGGCGGTTTTGGCAACGCCCATTTCAAATCAGCCACCAACCAGGCTCCGCGCCATGCCAATCCCGGCCTTGAAGGTCAGGAAAAGAACATCTGGCTGCGGCTCAAGCTGATTGCTGACGCCGGCCTGATTGGCCTGCCCAATGCCGGCAAGTCGACCTTTCTTGCCGCCGTCACCCGGGCACGGCCGAAGATTGCCAATTATCCCTTCACCACGCTGCATCCCAATCTGGGTGTTGCCACCATCGATGGCCGCGAATTCGTGCTCGCCGACATTCCCGGCCTGATCGAAGGTGCCCATGAGGGCGTCGGCATCGGCGACCGGTTCTTGGGCCATGTCGAACGGACCAGGGTGCTTTTGCATCTGGTCTCGGCGCTGGAAGAGGACGTAGGACAAGCCTACAAGACAGTCCGCCACGAACTCGAGGCCTATGGCCACGGCATTGCTGACAAGCCGGAAATCGTGGCACTGAGCCAGGTTGATGTGGTCGACGCCACGCAGCGGGCTGAAAAGGTCCGGTCACTCAAAAAGGCTTGCGGGCGGGCTCCTTTCGAGATCTCCGCCATCACCAGCGAAGGCATGACCGGCACGCTCAGGGCGCTGCGCGACATCATTGTCGGCGCCAAGGCTGAAGAGGACGCCGCCAGCGCTCCTGCTGCCGGCACCAAGGGCGACGCGGACAGCTGATCATGACGGCGATGCGTAAACCGGTTTCCGCACACAAGCGGATTGTCATCAAGATCGGCTCCGCCCTGCTGGTCGACCGCGACAGCGGCTTGAAGAGCGCCTGGCTTGAATCGCTGTGCGCTGACATCGCAGCCCTGAAAAATACCGGCGCCGAGGTTCTGGTGGTGTCTTCCGGCGCCATAGCCATGGGCCGCACCGTGCTCGGGCTTGCGCCGGGCGCCCTGCGGCTTGAGGAAAGCCAGGCCGCAGCAGCCGTCGGCCAGATCGCGCTGGCCCGGGCCTGGTCCGCGAGCCTGTCGACACACGGCATTGTCGCCGGCCAAATCCTGCTGACACTGGGCGACACCGAGGAGCGGCGGCGCTACCTCAATGCCCGCGCCACCATTGCCGAACTGATGCGCCACAGCGCGGTGCCGATCATCAACGAGAACGACACCGTCGCCACCAGCGAAATCCGCTATGGCGACAATGACCGGCTCGCCGCCCGTGTCGCCACCATGACCGGCGCCGATCTTCTGGTGCTGATGTCGGATATTGACGGGCTCTACACCGCTCCGCCGCATCTTGATCCGGACGCCCGGCACCTCGAGACCATCGAGGCGATCACGCCCGAGATCGAGGCCATGGCAGGTGACGCCGGATCGGAGCTGTCGCGTGGCGGCATGAAGACCAAGATCGACGCCGGCAAGATCGCCACCAGTGCCGGCTGCGCCATGATCATTGCCTCAGGCAAAACCGACCATCCGCTCTCGGCCATCGACAAGGGCGCCCGGTCGAGCTGGTTCCAGCCCTCGGGCACGCCGCAAACCGCACGCAAGACCTGGATCGCCGGTCAGCTCGACCCAGCCGGACGACTGACCATCGACCAAGGTGCCGAAACCGCACTGCATTCCGGCAAGAGCCTGCTGCCGGCCGGTGTTCGCGCCGTCTCGGGAGACTTTCACCGCGGCGACCCGGTTGCGATCTGCGATGCTGCCGGCCGCGAAATCGCCCGCGGCCTGTCGGCCTATGATTCCGACGAGGCGCGGCGCATTTCCGGGCGCAAATCCACCGAGATCGAAGCCATCCTGGGCTATTCGGGCCGCGCCGCCATGATCCACCGCGACGACATGGTGATCAGCTGACAGCCTTCAGGCCGTCTCCCGGCTTTACGAGGTCACGCCGATTGCGTATGAAAACCGCCTGACCGTGCGCCCGGAGAGCCGCCATGCTGGAAAAGACCAATAGCCAAGCCGACATCACCGCCCTGATGGCCGATATCGGCCGTCGCGCGAAGGCTGCGGCGCGACCCTTGGCGATCGCCAGCACCGACCGGAAAAACGCCGCGCTCAATGCCATGGCCGACGCCATTTCCGCGCGCAGCCCGGAGATCCTGGCAGCCAATGCAATTGACGTCGAAGCCGCTCTGGCGACTGGCATGGCATCATCTTTTCTCGACCGGCTGAAGCTTGATGACAGCCGCATTGACGCTATCGTCAGCGGCATTCGCGCCATCGCCGGTCTGCCTGATCCCGTCGGCAGCGTCATCGCCGCATGGGACCGGCCCAACGGGCTCAGGATCGAGCGCGTTCGCACGCCGCTCGGCGTTATCGGCGTGATCTATGAAAGCCGCCCCAATGTCACCGCCGACGCAGGCGCCCTGTGCCTCAAGGCCGGCAATGCGGTGATCTTGCGCGGCGGATCGGATTCTTTCCATTCCTCGCGCGCCATTCATGCCTGCCTGGTTGAGGGGCTTGAAAGCGCCGGGCTGCCCGCAGACGCCATCCAGATGATTCCGCTCAGCGACCGCGCTGCCGTCGGCGAATTGCTCACCGGCCTGAATGGCGCGGTTGATGTCATCGTGCCGCGCGGCGGCAAGAGCCTTGTTGCACGCGTTCAG
This sequence comes from Hoeflea sp. IMCC20628, assembly GCF_001011155.1. Lineage (NCBI taxonomy): Bacteria > Pseudomonadati > Pseudomonadota > Alphaproteobacteria > Hyphomicrobiales > Rhizobiaceae > Hoeflea > Hoeflea sp. IMCC20628. The sequence continues at coordinate 4,663,607 of NZ_CP011479.1, read as the reverse complement.
GCCGATGCCCGTGTGCCGGTCTTTGCCCATCTCGAGGGCCTGTGCCACATCTATGTCGACAAGTCCGCCGATCCTGCGATGGCCCGCGCCATCGTGGTCAACGCCAAGATGCGCCGCACCGGCATTTGCGGTGCCGCTGAAACCCTCCTGCTCGACGGCGCCATTGACCGCGGGCTTGCTGCCGATATCCTCGCCGACCTGACCGCCGCCGGATGCGAAATCCATGGCGACAACGCCGTCATGGAACTGCTGCCCCAGTCAATACCCGCCACGGAAGATGACTGGCGCACCGAATATCTTGACGCCATCATCGCCGCGCGTTTCGTCGATGGCATCGATGGCGCCATCAATCATATTGCCCAGTGGTCATCGAACCACACCGAGGCGGTGATTGCCGAAGACCCAGATGTGGCCGACCGCTTCTTCTCGGAAGTTGATTCGGCAATCCTGCTGCACAATGCTTCCACCCAGTTCGCCGATGGCGGTGAATTCGGCATGGGTGCGGAAATCGGCATTGCCACCGGCAAGATGCACGCCCGCGGCCCGGTGGGCGTCGAGCAACTGACGTCCTTCAAGTATCGCGTCCACGGTACCGGCCAGATCCGGCCTTGAGGGTGACGCGCGCCAAGGCTTCCTCATTCCTCAAGATGCCTTACGTTGAGAAGGGCATGACCGTCGGCCTTTTCGGCGGATCCTTCAATCCCCCGCATCAGGGCCACGAACTGGTCGCCGAAATCGCCTTGCGCCGAATCGACCTCGACCAGCTGTGGTGGATGGTGACACCGGGCAATCCGCTCAAGAACCACAATGAACTGGCAAGCCTCGAGGAACGGGTAGCGCTGAGTCGTGCCATAGCGCCTGGCCCCAAGGTCAAGGTCACAGCCTTTGAAGCCGCTCACAACCTGCATTACACCGCGCAGACGCTTGCTTTCGTCAAGGCCCGCAATCCCGGCGTCAGGTTTGTCTGGATCATGGGCGCAGACAATCTCAAGCATTTCCATCACTGGCAGAACTGGCGCGGCATCGCCGAAACCTTCCCCATCGCTGTGATCGACCGGCCCGGATCGACCCTTGCCTATCTGTCGTCAAAAATGGCCAAGACCTATCATCACGCCCGCGTTGATGAAGACGACGCCGCCGTGCTGCCGTTTCTCCAGGCCCCAGCCTGGACCTTCATTCATGGCCCGCGCTCTTCGCTGTCATCGAGCGCCATCCGCAGCGAGCGCGGCAACAATCAGGGCTCCACATCTTGAAAAACGCCGCTGACAATGACTATCTTGGAGATGCGTCGCGACTGCGTTGACAGTTGCGGCGGTTGTTGGACTGTTCAGGACAAGGAAAGGAACCACTCTGAGAACAGAACACACAAAGGGAAACGCCGAAGGCGATTTCTCACAAGCGACGGGAAGTGGCGACCGAGCCGCTTTGCGCCAGCTTCAGCTGGTCCGCGACAGTCTGGCGGACTCCAAGGCAGAAGATATCGTAGCCATCGACATCGCGGGCAAATCGGCGTTGGGCGACCACATGGTCGTCGCATCAGGCCGGTCGAATCGCCATGTGGCATCGATCTGCGATCGACTGATCACCGAACTCAAGGACGCCGGCTTCGGCAATCCGCGGGTCGAGGGTCTGGCGACCGGAGATTGGGTGCTGATTGATGCCAACGATATCATAATCCATGTTTTCCGGCCCGAAATCCGGGAGTTCTACAATCTCGAAAAGATGTGGCAGGCTCCAGAGGTCACGGACGAAAAACTGCACTGACCGGCACGCTCTGACCGGCCTGCCGGGTTTCACGGACGCCCGCAGACACGGCGGAACCTGATACAGTGCCAGCACATGCTGCACGCATCCTTGAACTGCCAGCGGTTTGAGGCAAAATTCCTGCTGCCCTTTACAGGACCGCAGCGATCCGGCCTTCGACGCGCGAGGGCCGTACAAACCGGAACACGGTCACGATGCGCATCACACTTTTTGCCGTGGGACGGCTCAAATCCGGCCCGGAAAACGAGCTTTCCAGCCGCTACCTCGAGCGATTTGCCAAAGCCGGCAACGCGCTGGGGCTGGATTTCGCCCGCACCATTGAAGTGGCCGAAAGCCGCGCCTCCACCGCCGACTTGCGGAAGAGAGAGGAGGCCGCGCAGCTTGTCCGGGCAATGCCCGACGGTGCGGCGCTGATTTTGCTCGATGAACGCGGCAAGACGCCCGATTCAGCGGAATTTGCCGATCAGCTCGGCCGCTTGCGCGACGAAGGCCGCCGCGATCTGGTTGTGGCCATCGGCGGCGCTGACGGACTGGATCCGGATTTGCACGCCAAGGCGGACGCAGTGATTTGCTTCGGCCGCATGACCTGGCCGCACCAATTGGTGCGGATCATGGCCGCCGAACAGCTTTACCGCGCCGTGACCATTCTTGCCGGCCATCCCTATCATCGATCCTGAACCTGCAGTTCGCGCAGACAACGTGAATCCCGATGGATCGCAAAGAATTGATCGCATCGAGCTTATGGTTCATGGAGCATTAACGCCGGCTTGGTTAGGGTGATCCGATGTCGAGTTTCCAATCCGAACCGAATGTGTCCGGACCTTTCCGGATTGCTGCTGTCGCGCACGCGCCCTTGAATTGGGCTGCACCGGGCTTGCCGGCCTTTGCCCGTTTTTCACCTGCATTGGTTTCGCTTGCCCTGCTTGGCTTCGTGTTCACTGGCCCTGCCCGCGCGACCGACCCCACCGAACCTGAATCCGCCACTGTCGCCAGCGAACTGGAACAGCAGGAAAAGACCAGCCGGGTCGAACTGCAATCGGTCGCCGGTCAGGCCGCACTGGCAGCAAAGGCGCTGGCTGCGCTGGAGAGCGATATCGACGCGTTGCGCGGCGACCAGAAGTCGCTGGATCAGCAGATGGCCGAGACCGCATCCCGGCGCGCCACGCTGGATGAGCGGATCACCGCCGGCGAACAGGCATTGACCGGTCTGTCGGAGCGTCAGGAATCGGTGCGGATGTCTCTTGTTTCGCGCCGCGCGGTGCTCGCCGAAGTACTTGCCGCCCTGCAGCGAATCGGTCGCGATCCGCCACCGGCGCTGCTGGTCAGTCCCGAAGATGCCCTCTCCTCGGTACGAAGTGCAATCTTGCTTGGTGCCGTCGTGCCCGAAATCCGCTCCGAAACTGAAGCTCTCGCTGCTGATTTGAAAGAATTGGCAGCCCTGCGCCAATCCATCGCACTGGAACGCCAATCGCTGGCAACAGCACTTGACGAAAATGCCGCCGAGGAACAGCGCCTGGCCAATCTTGCATCGGAGAAAACCGCCTTGCTGGCTGAAAGCCAGCGACGGATTGAGCTTGAACGCCAACGGGCTGAGGCACTTTCGGTTCGATCAGACCAACTCGAATCGGTGATCGCCAGTCTTGCCGACGAGATTGACTCGCTCAAAGCCGCCGCGGACGCTGCCCGAAAGGCAGAAGAAGACCGCCAGCAGGAACTGGCCGAGCGATTGGAGCGGGCCCGCGCCTTCGCAGCGGTGGCAGTGCCCGACAAAAACCGCATTATGCCGGCATATGCATTCTCGAAATTGCCCGGAACACTGGTTCATCCCGCCACAGGCGAGACCATCGGCTTTTTTGGCGCAGATGACGGAACCGGGCATACAACGACGGGTGAGGTTCTGGCCACGGACAAGGGCGCGACGGTCTACGCGCCAGCCGATGGGTGGGTTGCCTATGCCGGGCCATTTCGCAACTATGGCCAGATCGTCATTCTTGATACAGGTGACAATCACCATGTGATTCTCGCTGGAATGGAAAAAATCGAAGTCCCTGCCGGGCGGTTTGTGGTTTCCGGCGAGCCTCTGGCAAAAATGGGACAGACGAGAATTGCCGGTTCTGCAGCTTTGACGCTGGCATCGGAGCGCCCTACGCTCTACATTGAGATTAGAAAAGACGGTCAACCAGTCGATCCGCATCCATGGTGGAGAGACGAGATGTCTTCGAGAAAGGCAAGCAATGATACGTAAAGTAACACTTTTGGCGGTCGGTGTCTTGATGGGCGCAACAGCTGTCAGCGCGATCAATTCCTATGGTGGCTCCGCCGAAGCGGCGGGAACCGCGACCTACCGGCAACTTGCCATCTTCGGCAACGTGTTTGAGCGCGTGCGCGCGCAATACGTCACGCCACCGGAAGAAGACAAGCTGATTGAGAACGCCATCAACGGGATGCTGTCCTCGCTTGATCCGCATTCAAGCTACCTCAATCAGGATGCCGCCGATGACATGCGCACCCAGACCCGCGGAGAATTCGGCGGACTTGGGATCGAAGTCACAATGGAGGATGAACTGGTCAAGGTGATCACACCGATCGACGACACGCCCGCTGCGCGCGCCGGCGTTCTCGCCGGGGACTTCATTTCCGAGATTGACGGCGAGGCTGTCCGCGGCCTCTCGCTTGGCGAGGCGGTCGACAAGATGCGCGGCGCGGTCAACACCGCAATCGAATTGACGGTTCTGCGCGAAGGCGCCGACATGCCGATCAAGATCAAGGTTGTGCGCGACATCATTGCGGTCAAGGCCGTGCGATTCCGTGCCGAAGAGGATGTCGGTTATCTGCGGGTGATCTCGTTTACCGAGAAGACCTATGACGATCTCTCCACTGCGATCGAAAAGATCACCGAAGAAATTGGCGAGGACAAGCTCAAGGGATTTGTACTCGATCTCCGGCTCAATCCGGGCGGCTTGCTAGACCAGGCGATCAGCGTCTCCGATGCGTTCTTGGATCGTGGCGAAATCGTCTCGACCCGCGGCCGCAACCCGGAAGAAACCCGTCGCTTCAACTCGCGTCCGGGTGATCTAACCGGCGGCAAGCCGGTGATCGTGCTGATCAATGGCGGGTCCGCATCTGCCTCCGAGATCGTCGCTGGTGCACTTCAGGATCACCGTCGCGCCACCGTTCTGGGCACGACATCCTTTGGCAAGGGCTCGGTGCAGACCATCATTCCGCTCGATGCCAAAACCGCACTGCGGCTGACCACGGCGCTGTACTACACCCCTTCAGGCACCTCGATTCAGGGTACCGGCATCAAGCCCGATATCCGCGTCGAAGAGCCTGTTCCCGAAGAACTGCGCGGTCGCGTGAAGCCATCAGGCGAAAGCGAACTGCGCGGTCATATCCAGGGCGAGAACGAGGACGAAAAGGGCTCCGGCTCGATCGCCTATGTCCCGCCGGATCCGAAGGACGATGTCCAGCTCGGCTATGCGCTGGATCTGCTGCGCGGCGTCAAGACCGATGCCGCCTTCCCGCCGAGCCCGGAAGAGGCTGCGGTCAAGAACTGACCTGTTAGTGTCCGCCGCCCCGTTTGCACCGCTCTGGCTTGCAAGCGGGGCGGCGGACTGATTCAATCAAGCCGCATCGGGATTCGGACAGAAGAACGTGGGCGACAATATCCATCAACCGCTGGGTCAAAACCGCAAGCCGGCCAACAGACCACAACCTGCCAAGGCCAAACGTGCCTGGTCGCGGCCGTTGTTGTCGATCGCGGTGTTGTGCCTCGTCATCGGCGGAGCAGCCTGGATGTCGCTGTCAGGCGCCGGCATCGGCACCGGAGAGCCGACGCTGGTCTCCACTGAGCCCGAAGCAGGGCCCGAGACCACGGAACAATCCACCAATACCTCCCCGGATGAAGCTTCCATCGACAACAACGCGCTTGCAGGCGAGCTTGAACAGGATGGATCGCTCAACAACCTGCATGGTCAATCTGGCGCCGATGTCGCGATCACACTGGGCGACGATGGCGAGGAAATCGTCAAGATCAGCCCGATAAAGCGCCCCGACAACCGCCCGGTTCTGCTCAAGGCGCCTGGCCAGGTCGGTCAGAACCCGCATCTGGCGCATTTGCCTGACCCAGCGGTACTTGAGACCGCACCTGAAGGATCGCTGCCGGTTCGCGGCCCTGACGGCGAACGCGCTTTTGATATTTATGCCCGGCCCTGGTCGGGAACGCGCGGCACCCGCGTGGTCATCATCGTCGGCGGTCTTGGCCTCAGCCAGACCGGTACCCAATATGCGATCAAGACGCTGCCCGAGGAGATCACCCTGGCCTTCGCATCCAATGGCAACAGCCTGCAACGCTGGATGCAGGAAGCCAGGCGGGGCGGACATGAGATCCTGTTGCAAATTCCCTTTGAGCCATTCGATTATCCGGCCAATGACCCCGGCGCCGGTACGTTGACGGTTGAGGCCGGAGAACAGGCCAATCTGGCGGATCTGCACGAAGCAATGGCCCGCATCACCAATTACACCGGCATCACCAACTTCATGGGTGGACGTTTCCTGGCGGACCCTGATGCACTGGAACCGATCATGCGGGATGTTGCTGAGCGCGGCATCATGTTTCTCGATGACGGCACATCGGCGCGATCGCTGACCGACAAATTCGCCAAAACACTCGGTATTCCTTTCGCCGCATCTGACATGGTGCTCGACGGGACCCAGGAGCGCGGCTACATTCTTTCCAAGCTGGACGACCTGGAGCGTACCGCCCGGCGCAACGGAAGCGCAATCGGCGTGGCCTCCGCATTTGATGTCAGCATTGACGCAATCGCGACTTGGGCAGAAGAAGCCAGAGCCCGGGGTATCGAGATCGTATCAGCTTCCGCGGCCGCGGACGATCCGGAAAGATAAACAGGAACTCCATGTCGGAAAAGCGAACCCACAACCTGCGCGCAAAAGATCTTCCCTATCGCCTATGCGCGGGGATCTTGGTGCTCAACAAGGACGGACTTGTCTGGGCTGGCCGCCGTATTGCCGAAGGCAACACCGAGTATGACGGTTCGCCGCAACTCTGGCAGATGCCGCAAGGCGGCATTGACGCCGACGAAGACCCCTGTCAGGCGGCGTTGCGTGAACTTTACGAGGAGACCGGCATGCGCTCGGTCGAACTGCTTGCCGAGGCTCCTGACTGGATCGACTATGATCTTCCCGAGCCGATGATCGGCATTGGCCTGAAGGGCAAGTATCGCGGTCAGCGGCAACGCTGGTTTGCCATGCGCTTCACCGGCGATGAAAACGAGATTCAGATCAATCCGCCGCCGGTTGGCAACAAACCCGAATTTGACGCCTGGGAATGGAAGCCGATGCAGGAATTGCCTGGGCTGATCGTTCCATTCAAGCGCAAGGCCTATGATCAGGTTGTTGCAGCCTTTGGACATCTGGCCGGGAGCAAGGGATGAACCTGATAGGCCTGTTGGGTGGCATCAATGGCTGGAAGACAACGGCAACCTATTACCGCCTGATGAATGAATATGCGCGCAAACAACTCGGCGATGATCACACCGCACGGGTATTGCTTCATTCGGTCAATTACCAGCAAATCAGGGAATACCGCGCCAATGATGATTGGGGCTCCATCCGCTCTGTTCTTGCCGAGGCCGGGAGCGGACTAAAGGCGGGCGGCGCCAAATTCATCGTCTTGGCGGCCAACTCCATACACCAGGTCAGCGACGCCATCAGCGCCGAATCGGGCCTTGACCTCTTGCATATAGCCGACCCCGTCGGGTCGGAAATTGCAGCGGACGGATTTGGTAAAGTCGGTCTGCTCGGCACTCGCGCCACCATGGAGACCGATGTCTATAGTCATCGTTTGGAGCGAACCTTCGGCATTTCAACCATCATCCCCGAGAGAGAAGACCGTGTCCAACTAGATCAGATCATCTACACTGAACTCAGTGCCGGTGTGATACGGCCAGGACTGCAGACCTATCTGAACGATTTGATCCGAAAGCTGAGCGATCGGGGCGCTGATGCAATCATTCTGGGCTGCCCGGAACTCACGTTAATGGTCCCACCCGATAGCGACACCATCCCGGCCTATGATACCACCAGATTGCACGCCAGGGCGGCTGTGCGGCGATCGATCGAGGAATATTATGTCTGAACGCAAATGCATCGCCGCAAAGGCAATCTATCGCGACAGCAATGCCGCTGATGTGCCGGCCATTGCGGCTCTCGAAGCCTCTGGATATGCCAATGCAGGCGTATCGGAAGCGGTTTTGGCCGCCACGGCGGAGGCAATTTCCATTGTCGCCGAACTCGACGGCGAGGTCGTCGGTCATATCCTGCTGACCCCCGTGGCCGGCCCGGAACGGGCTCTGGCGCTGGACCCGCTAGCCATCTTGCCAGCCTGGCGGGACATGCAGATCGGCACTGAACTGGTCCGCCATGCCTTGCGACTGGCACGGCAGAAAAACTGGCACTCGGTCTTCGTCTTCGGGCAACCGGATTACTATTGCCGGTTCGGCTTCAAATCCCGGACCGCCGACGGTGCCGAGATTGCCTGTCAGGGGCCGCGGTTTCTGGCGTTGGAACTGAAGAAGGGAGCGCTTGCAGGCTGGACCGGACCCCTGGTCTATCCCGATGCCTATGCCGAATTGTTCACCACGCTCACCCAGCGTTGAAGATTTCAGACTTTTACGCCACGAAAAAGGCGGCCCGAAAGCCGCCTGACAAAACGCATCTGAATGACCGCTGGATCTAGATCGCTGCTTCCAGCGTGGTCAGATGATCGAGATATTCCTGCGCCTTCTGCTTGGAGGCGTCGTTTGATGCGTCCGTCACATCTTCGCGCGCATTCTGAAGCCGTTGGGCAAGATCGCTGCGGTCGATGTCGCCCACTGCCATTGCCGATTCGGCCAGCAACGTGCAGCCTTCAGGCACGATGTCGGCAAAGCCGCCAAACACCACGAAACGTTCGGTGTTGCCATCGGCGGTCACCACGGTGACCACGCCAGGCTTGATCGTGGTCATGGTTGGTGCGTGATGCGCCATCACCGTCATTTCACCGTCGGTGCCGGGAATGACGACTTCGGTCGCGGTTGCCGAGAAAAGCAGCCGTTCCGGGGATACGAGTTCAAAATTGAAGCTGTCAGCCATGACGTTCACTTTATCGCAGTGCTGTTCGGGTGCACCGCGCAAACCGGCGAGTGCCGGAATGCGCGGGCAATTTCAGGTTCAGGCTACTTCAGCGGCGAGGCGCTGAGCCTTTTCGACGGCTTCTTCAATGGTTCCGACCATGTAGAAAGCCGGCTCGGGAAGGTGATCGTAATCGCCGTTCACCAGGCCCTTGAAGCCCTTGATGGTGTCGGCCAGATCGACCAGCTTGCCAGGCGCGCCGGTAAACACTTCAGCCACGAAGAACGGCTGTGACAGGAAGCGTTCGACCTTACGGGCGCGCGCCACAGTCACCTTGTCTTCTTCGGACAGCTCATCCATGCCCAGAATGGCGATGATGTCCTGAAGCGACTTGTAGCGCTGCAGGATTTCCTGAACCGCACGGGCCACTTCGTAGTGCTCGTCACCGATGATCAACGGATCAAGCATGCGCGAGTTGGAATCGAGCGGATCCACAGCCGGGTAAATGCCCTTTTCAGCGATAGACCGGTTCAAAACGGTTGTCGCGTCCAGGTGGGCAAAGGTCGAAGCAGGCGCCGGGTCGGTCAAGTCATCGGCCGGCACGTAAACGGCCTGCACGGACGTAATGGAGCCCTTGTTGGTGGTCGTGATGCGTTCCTGCATCTGGCCCATATCGGTAGCCAGTGTCGGCTGATAGCCCACAGCGGAAGGAATACGGCCCAGAAGCGCCGACATTTCCGAACCAGCCTGGGTAAAGCGGAAAATGTTGTCCACGAAGAACAGCACGTCCTGGCCATCGTCACGGAACTGTTCCGCAATCGTCAGGCCGGTCAAGGCAACACGCGCACGTGCACCTGGAGGCTCGTTCATCTGACCGAAGACGAGTGCACATTTCGAGCCTTCGCCGCCGCCTTCCTTGTTCACGCCGGATTCGATCATCTCATGATAGAGATCGTTGCCTTCGCGGGTACGTTCGCCAACACCGGCAAACACGGAATAACCACCATGGGCTTTGGCGATGTTGTTGATCAGTTCCTGAATGAGAACCGTCTTGCCAACGCCGGCGCCGCCGAACAGGCCGATCTTGCCGCCACGTGCATAAGGTGCGAGCAAGTCGACAACCTTGATGCCGGTTACCAGAATTTCAGCTTCTGTTGACTGTTCGCTGAATGCCGGAGCGTCCTGGTGAATGCCGCGGCGGGTCTTGGTCTTGACCGGACCGGCATCGTCAACCGGCTCACCGATCACGTTCAGAATACGACCGAGCGTTTCAATGCCGACCGGCACCGAAATCGGCTCACCGGTGTCGAGCACTGACTGCCCGCGAACCAGACCTTCGGTCGAGTCCATGGCAATGGTGCGAACTGCGTTTTCACCGAGATGCTGTGCGACTTCAAGCACCAGGCGGTTGCCCACATTGGTGGTTTCAAGCGCGTTCAGGATCGCCGGCAATGTGCCGTCGTCGAACGTTACGTCCACAACAGCGCCGATCACCTGGGTGATGCGGCCGGTCGCGCCGGCCTTCGCCGCTGCGGTTGCAGTTGTGCTCGCCTGTGATGCGCGCGCTGCTGCGGGCTTCTTAGCCGCTGCGGGTTTTTTCGCCGCTGCGGGCTTGGTTGCCGGGGTAGCTGCCTTAGCCATGTATCTTACCCTCTTCCGTGTACCTTAGAGCGCTTCCGCGCCCGAAATGATTTCAATGAGTTCCTTGGTGATCTGGGCCTGCCGCTGACGGTTGTAGCTCATCGACAATTTGTCGATCATCTCGCCAGCATTGCGGGTTGCGTTGTCCATGGCGGACATTTTCGCGCCCATCTCACCTGCAACGTTTTCGAGCAGCGCCCTGAAGATCTGCACCTTGATCGAACGCGGAAGCAGATCCTCGAGGATTTCCTCCGCACCCGGCTCGTAATCGTAGATCGCCGAGGCGCTTGCGTCGGCAGCCTCTGCTCCGGTGGTCGCCGGGATCAGTTGCTGTCCGGTCGGGACCTGGCTGATGACCGATTTGAACTCCGAATAGTACAGAGTACAAACGTCAAAGCCGCCCTTTTCGAACAGATCCATGACCTTGTCCGCGACCAGTTCGGCCTGGGCAAAGCTCATCTGCTTGACTTCGCGGAAATCCACACGCTCGATGATCAGAGCCGAATATTCGCGGCGAAGGATATCGTAGCCCTTCTTGCCGACGCACAGGATCTTGACAGTCTTGCCGTCAGCCAGCAAGCGGCGAACCTGTTCGCGTGCAAAGCGGGCGATCTGCGAATTGAAACCGCCACACATGCCACGTTCAGCGGTACAGACGACGAGCAGATGCACGTCGTCCTTTCCGGTTCCTGTCATCAGACGCGGCGCGTCATCGCCACTACCCACAGCTTCGGCGATGTTGGACATCACCGCAGCCATGCGTTGCGAATAAGGCCGTGCGGCCTCGGCCGCCTCCTGGGCACGCCGAAGCTTCGCCGCTGCGACCATTTGCATCGCTTTGGTGATCTTCTGCGTCGCCTTGACGGAGGCGATCCGGTTTTTCAGATCCTTGAGTGAAGGCATCCGTTATCCGTCCTCGGTCTTAATGCCGTTAAGCAAAGGTTTTTGCGAAAGTGTCGACTGCGGCCTTCAGATTCGACTTGGTGTCGTCGCTGAGAGCTTTTTCCTTGCGGATGGTTTCGAGCACATCCTTGCCTTCGCTGCGCATGTAACCCAGCAAGCCCTGTTCGAACCTGCCAACCTGCTTGACGGCAACCTTGTCGAGATAGCCGTTCACGCCAGCAAAGATCACCGCAACCTGTTCTTCCGTCTTGAGCGGCGAGAACTGAGGCTGCTTGAGCAGCTCGGTCAAACGCGCACCACGGTTGAGCAAACGCTGTGTCGCGGCATCAAGGTCGGAGCCGAACTGGGCAAATGCCGCCATTTCGCGGTACTGCGCAAGCTCGCCCTTGATCGAACCGGCAACCTGCTTCATCGCCTTGACCTGAGCGGCCGATCCCACGCGGGACACCGACAGACCAACGTTCACCGCCGGGCGAATGCCCTGGAAGAACAATTCGGTTTCAAGGAAGATCTGACCGTCGGTGATCGAAATCACGTTGGTCGGAATATAGGCCGACACGTCGTTGGCCTGGGTTTCGATCACCGGCAGAGCTGTCAGCGAACCACCACCATTGGCTTCATTGAGCTTGGCGGCGCGCTCGAGCAGGCGCGAGTGAAGATAGAAAACGTCGCCAGGATAGGCTTCACGTCCGGGCGGACGGCGAAGCAGCAGCGACATCTGACGATAGGCAACAGCCTGCTTGGACAGATCGTCATAGGCGATCAGTGCATGCTTGCCGTTGTCGCGGAAATATTCGCCCATTGCGCAACCGGCGAACGGTGCAATGAACTGCAGCGGTGCGGCGTCGGATGCGGTCGCCGCAATCACGATCGAATACTTCATCGCGCCGCGGTCTTCGAGAACCTTGACGAACTGTGCAACCGTCGAACGCTTCTGGCCGACCGCAACATAGATGCAGTAGAGCTTTTCAGCGTCAGGGCCGTTCTCGTGAATGGCCTTCTGGTTGAGGATCGTGTCGAGAATGATCGCGGTCTTGCCGGTCTGACGGTCACCAATGATCAGCTCGCGCTGGCCACGGCCAACCGGGATCAGCGCATCAATTGCCTTCAGGCCTGTCGCCATCGGCTCATGCACCGACTTGCGCGGCATGATGCCAGGCGCCTTGACGTCGACGCGGGCGCGGATCTTGGTCTTGATCGGACCCTTGCCGTCGATCGGATTGCCGAGCGCGTCAACAACGCGGCCGAGCAGTTCCGGACCAACAGGCACGTCAACGATGGCGCCGGTCCGCTTGACGATGTCGCCTTCCTTGATGTCCCGGTCGGAACCGAAAATCACGACGCCGACATTGTCGGCTTCCAGGTTGAGCGCCATGCCACGAATTCCGCCAGGGAATTCGACCATTTCACCAGCCTGAACATTGTCGAGGCCGTAAACGCGGGCGATACCGTCACCGACGGACAGGACCTGACCGACTTCGGAGACTTCGGCTTCCTTGCCGAAATTCTTGATCTGGTCTTTGAGAATTGCGGAAATTTCCGCGGCGCGGATGTCCATCAGCCAACCTCTTTCAGTGTATGCTTAAGGGTGGAAAGTTTAGTGCGAAGCGATGTGTCAACCTGGCGTGAGCCAATCTTGACGATCAGACCGCCCAGCAGCGAAGCATCGACTGTGACGTCAAGCGTCACGGTTTTCCCAGTCACGCCGGATAGCGTGGCCTTGAGTTCTTTTTCCTGCGCCGCCGACAACGCATGTGCGGTTGTCACATCGGCAGTGACCTCGCCGCGATCGCGGGCAACGGTCTCATGATAGGCGCGGATCATCATCGGTACGGCAAAAAGCCGACGGTTGCTGGCAACGACCTTGAGGAAGTTGCCGACCAGGCCGGTGATGCCCGCCTTTTTAATCAGCGCAACGATCGAGCGGGATTGATCTTCAGCCGAAAATACCGGGCTGTTGACCAGGCGCTGCAAATCAGTGCTGCCATCGATCATGACCTGAAAACGGTCAAGATCCTTGGCCACGGCATCAACCGACTTGGCTTCAACTGCCAGCTCATAAAGCGAGGAGGCATAGCGTTCGGCGACACCGGAAATATGATGGGAGTTATCTGCCACGGGCTGGATTGTCTCTCATTGGCATCCAAGAGCCTGCACTCGACCGGAATCCGGAAAGGCAAGCCTTTGATTTTGTTTCGGTAAATTTCGGGGTCCCCAAGCTCGAAAACTTGTTTTTCCCGAAATGCGCGGTCCGTCTAGCATAGAGCGAGGGGAGTCGCAACACGCCGGACGCAGCATATGGCCCTGCTTTAGGATGAGTTGACCCAATCTTGCGGTTTAAGCAAGCGCCAAAAGCCGACTGTCTTCAAATCAATCCCATCCCGTATAGCAGTGGAGCTGCCGCCAGCAAAATTTCGATCACCACGGAAACCAGATTGTACCAGTTCATGCCCCGGTCCGACATCATCGAAATGATTCGCCCGAAGGCTGTAAACGCCCAGCCAGCGCCCAGCGCCAGATAGATCAGCGGCTGGGCGAACAACAGCGCACAGACCCCCACACCAAGATAGAACCCGGCCATTGTGGCGCGGGCTTCCGACACAGCTTCGGGATGATCAGGCGCGGTTCGAAGCCGCAGGACCCTGAGCGAAAGCCGTGGTGCAAACAGCAGCAGCAGGCCAAAGCCGATTGTCACAAATGCCGCACTCCAGGCCAGCCATTCGCCCTGTGTCGTCGGCCAATAAAACTCAATCATCCCGGCATCTCCGTTTCATCTCCAACAGCTTCCACACTCGAGCAGCGCCAAAATGACGCATCATCGTTTCAAACCACCTCAAGCCTGATCAGGCTCTATCATGTGGCGCCGTCACGCCAAAGCGACAGTGTTCTTCGTTGCACCGGCGCTATCAGTCGAGTGCAGCCAGCTTGCGCTCCTTGCGGGCGATCTGCCGCTCCCGGTTCATGATGTAGAATCCGCTCATGCAGATGATCGCGGCCCCCACCAGAGTCCAGCCATCGGGAACGTCGCCAAAGACGAAGTATCCGAGTGCGATCATCCACAAAATCTGGCTGTAGATGAATGGCGCCACCTTCGACGCGCTGGCAAGCCGGCTCGCCTTGACCAGCAACGCATGACCGCCCAGACCGAACACGCCGAGGCTGGCAAGAGCGGCGAAATCGAAAACCGAGCCCGGCATCTGCCCGTAGATCAGCGCCGGCGGCGCCATCAACAAAGCTCCAAAGATGCTGGAATAGAACACCATGCTGGACTGGCTCTCCTGCAGTGCCAGCTTGCGGGTTATGATCGAATAGATCGAGTGAGTGATCGCCGCGAGGATTGACCAGACGATGGCCACCGAAAACACATCGGTTCCCGGTCGCACTACAATCAGCACACCGACAAAGCCGACCATGATCGCCGCCCAGCGCCGCGGCCCGGCCCATTCACCCAGCAACGGCCCGGCAAGTGCAGTCACGATCATCGGCACGCTGAGAAAAATGCTGACGGTCTGCGCCAGCTGCAACTCGCGCAAGGCCATGAAATTGAACAATGTGGTGGCCGGCAGCAACAGACCGCGCAGGACCTGCAGGGGCGCATTCGTCATCCGGTACATATCCGCCCGGCGCCATCCCTGAAACGCGAAAAAGGATATCACCACATGGCTGAAAAACCGGCACCAGACCACGAACACCGCGGCATAACCTGCCGTCACCAGATACTTGGCTCCGGTGTCCAGAGCCGCAAAGCACATGAAGGTGCACAGCGCCATGACCATTGCCACGGGCGGCATGGCTTCACGATCAACATCGTGCCGCGCCGGGCGGGGATTGACTATGGGATCCAAGGGAATGCCTTCGTTAAGATCGCGGCGTCAGGGGCAACCCGCGTGACTGTCGTAAACACATGCACCGTGCACCCGGTTCTGTCAAAAACCTCATGCACCGTCTGACCGCCGCTCCCGCAAGGGCCTCAGACGCCGCAATCGCCCTTGTAGGCAATCTCGCTCGAAGCACCGTTGCGCGACACGGTGATCGTCCCCGAAAAAGCCGAGCTTTCCATGCCCCTCTCGCCTTCGAGCAGGCTCACTTCAACCAGATAGGGATCCGCGTGGTGGGACTGATAGCTGCGAACCGCACCGCCATCGAGTGGCCGGATGCCGGTCTGCGCCAATTGCGTCAGCTGTCCGTCAATCCGCATGAACGGTGATTCGATCGGATCGAGACCATCCTCTGCAGGAAAATTGGTAAACAGCACCCAGCGCCAGCTTTCGGGATCATTGTAATCGAAGCTATGATCAGCCCGCGTGAAACTGCAGTAGCTGTCGATATTGAACCAGACGATATCATCGATCCGCGGCGCGCCATCCTGGGCAACAACCGGTCCGGCCATCAGCATTGAAAAAATCGCAATCAACATCCGTTTCATTATCGCAGTCCTCGCGCTTCATCCGTTTCACACAGTTGCAATCTACATTTTTCGCCGAATCGCACCAGTACTGCCGGTCATTTCAGCCCTGGTCAAAAATGTCGTGGGTGATTGCGCCTACTAGCGCATTGCGGCCTGCACCATGGCGCTGTCGACGAATTGGGTCATGCTGACGATCTTGCCATCCTTGACTTCGTAGAGGTGCGCAAAGCTCGCCCGCATCGACTTTCCGGTCGCCACATAGGTGCCTTGGTATTCGCCAAAAGCAGCAACCCGGTCGCCGTCTTCCATGAAGCTGTGGACCTTTGCAGAATGCCCGCTCCACTCCGTGGCCAGACGTTGAAACACGCCCTTGATGATGGCGTCTGGGCCGACATAGGTTCCCGCATAGGGGAAACCTGCCGCTTCGGTCCATGAGGCATCCGGAGCGAGAGCGGCCAGCAGTGCCTGGCCGTTCTCTTCCGATGTGCCCTCGTAGGTCGCGCGGACCAGATCGAGGTTGGCACCCATGATCAGCCCCACTTCATTTCGCCGGTGGCAGCTTTGGCACCGAGCTCGAGATTGGCAGCACCGCCCAGGTCAGGGAAGCGGGCCTTCATGGCCGCAATAAGCTCTGCCGAATTGCCGGCCTTGGCCAGTTCTTCCTCGAAGGCCAGCAGATAGGCTTTGGTGTATTCAATTGCCGCAATGCCCAGCGGTGCTTCCGGCGTCATGTGTCCAGGGACGACCACCTCCGGATTGCGCGCCGAGATGGCGTCGAGATTTGCGACCCAGGCAGCACGCTGTTCCTTCTTTGCCGTATCGGCAGTCCAGACGTGGACGCCGGAGAAGACCATAACACCGCCAAAGACGGCCTTCAGGTCTTCGGACCAGAGATAACGGCGATTGGCCAGGCCCTCTGCCGCCACGATCGCGATATCGTGCCCATCGACGCTCAAGGTTGCTTCATCATAGGCGGCAGGCATCACCACATCTTCGACCGATTGCGGACCATTTTCGCCCAGCTGCGGTCCCCAGGTCGCGATCTTCTTGGCGACATTGCCATTGATGGCTTCGATCGTGACACTGGCGGCAATCACGCGGGCATCGGGGAATGCCTCGACGATCGGACGCAGGCTGAAGTAAAAATCCGGATCGCTCTGGCTGACATAGATAGTGGTCAGCGTCTTGCCAGTGGCCTTGATCTTTTCAGCCAGCTTGCGACCGTCTGAAAGTGTGAAACCACCGTCGATCAGAATGGCTTCAGTCTCGCCAGTCACCAGAACAGGGGCGCGGTTGAAGCCATTCTCCCCGGCAGGAAAATGGGTCCAGATAAGGCCCGCGTCATTTGCATTCGAGCCGGTTGAAGACATGAGCGTTGCGGCGCCAGCCGCTGCTGAAAGTTTCATGACAGTTCTCCTGGTAAACATGGGACTTTTCTTTCGTTTGAGAGGAATTTCAGGCAAGCCCGAGGGCAGCCAGCATGGGTTGGGTTCCGGAATAGAGCGCGCTTGCGTTCATCGGCTGGCGTGCATCGCCAGTCCCGACGATCAGGGCAGGAACACCTTGAACGTGGAATTTTGCCATCGTGGCGTGGGCCTCTGCCGTGCGCTCCTGAAGCAGACGCAAAAGCGCTTCATCAGGTTCGATCACGAGGGCGGCGGATTGGGTCAGGCCAAGTCCGCTCAGCAGTTCCGCAACGACCTTGGCAGACGTTACATCCTTGCCGCCCACATAACGGGCTTCCTGGATTGTCTTGAGCGCCTCGATCACCCGTTTCGGGGCTTCCATCGAGACAGCCGTCACAGCTCGTGTCGCAATGGTGGAATCCAGCATCGCACCCTTTGCGCCCAGCACATCGCGCCGGTAAGCCTCGCTGAAAGTGCGGCCGCTCAGTTCTGCAATCCGCTGATCAGCCTGCCAGGCCTGTGCCGCAAAGCCGTCCATCGACCGCGCACCACGGCCGGAAAACAAACCGGTCGCGAGCGGCTGGAGATCGATGGAGGGATGCTGCGCAAGCTCGGCAACGGTCGCCGACGCGCCGTAGCACCAGCCGCAAAGCGGATCGAACAGATAGTGTAGTGTGATTGCCTTGGTCATGGTCTGTTGGGTCATGGTCTGTCTCCTTGACCCAGAACATGATGGATTTCAGCGATCTCCGAAAGACAAACGATTTTGACATATTGTTTGGATAAAGCTAACAATCAAATCCATGACAAAAGGCTACAATCTCAACCGCCTCGCCTATTTTGCCGCCGTGGTCGAAACCGGGTCTTTCACCCGCGCGGCTGAGCGCCTTAAGGTGACGAAGGCTGTGGTCAGCAGCCAGATCACCCAGCTGGAACAGGAGATTCAGGCAACGCTGTTGATCCGCAGCACGCGCAAGGTCAGCCCGACCGAGGCGGGTCAAAACTTCTACGCCCATTGCGCAACCATTCTTGCCGAGGCCGAAGAGGCTTTCGAGGAGCTGTCACAGATGACAGCCGTGCCGACAGGGACGCTGCGACTGACCGCGCCCAACGACTACGGCACGGCAATCGTCACGCCGGTGGTCGCAGCCTTTCGCCGCCAACACCCGTTCTGCAAGGTTGATTTCCACCTGGGCGAAAGCCGCAGCGATTTGATGACCGGCGAACTGGATCTGGCTATCCGCGTCGGCTGGCTGACCGATTCGGCCCTGCAGGCCAGAAAGATCGGCGGATTTAAACAACTGCTGGTCGGCGGAACCGACTACCTGTCCGGATTGCCGGACATCGCCCATCCCGACGACCTTCAAGCGGTCGATTTTGTCTCCAATGCGATGATGACAGAGCCCGATATCTGGCGGTTTGAAAACTCACAAGGCGACGATGTGACGGTGCAAATGGAGAACACGCTTTCCATTGACAGCACGCCCGCCCTTCTCGAGGCGGTAAAGGCAGGCGCTGGCCTCGCGGTCCTACCCGACTACCTGGTCCACGATCAGTTGCTGGCAGGAAACCTGCAGGCCATCCTGCCCGGCTGGACCCTGCGGGACGGCGGCATCTACACCGTTTACCCGCCATCGCGCTTTCGCCCCGCAAAGGTGACGGCCTTTGTGGCAATGCTCATCCTCGCGGAAAAAGCACGCGTCAGTCGGTGATTGAGCCGCCCCGGAACTCAGACCTGGTCAAAAATCTCGCGAATGATCTTGCCGGCATTGCGCGCTTCGACCTCTGATTCGCGCACCAGCGTGTCAAAATGCTCGGTCAGCGCACTCACCTGCTTGCTGTCACGATAGACCAGATAGAACTGCCCGACATAAACCGCAGCCAGCAGCCGCCCGAAAATGGAAATCGGCGCAGAAAACACCTTTTTCGAATCGTAGAGATACAGCCTCAGCGAAGGATACAGCCGGGCGCAGCCATCTGCCATGAACTCGATCTGCTCGGCCCGGACATCGCGATCAAGCCCTTCCCAGTAGCCATGCCCCCGCGCCATCGACCTCACCTTGTCGATCGAGACGCAGATTTCATAGTCCGACCCCGGCGCACGCAGCCACTCGGTCGTCTCGTGCATGGCGCCGCGTGCCTGTTCCGGGGTCTTGTCGAGAAAAGCGGCATATTCCCATTCCAGCACCGCTTCGGTCTTCAGAATGTCGGGAAGCATCGCCGGCACATGCCGGATCTTGTGCCCGGCAGCTTCTTGGTGCCAGGCGATGATCTGCTCGTCCGCCGGTGTCCGCTGCGCCGTTTCCATGCGGAAATTCGCCGACAGCACCTCGGCCGCTGATTCGGGCCGGTCCGACAGGCCCAGCAGCCAGTCGGCGCTGACGCCAAGCGCCTGCGCGCATTCCGCCGCCAGATGCGCATTCGGCAGCCGAACCTCGTCGCTGGCCAGCAATTGCGCAATGGTCGAGCGATCGACCCCAGCCGCCCGCGCCAAAGCGCTGCGGCTCATCCCGTTGAGCGCCAGCCGGGCAGCCAACCGGGTGCGAAACAGCTCTGATCGTTCATTCTTGTGCATTGCTGCACTTTCACACGCTTGGTGTCTTTAATCAACAAACGCGCGTTTTTGCTGCAAAGATACAGAATTTCGGCGAGTTCACGAGCGGAGTAGAAAGGCCCTGTCGCAGCAATGCCCACAGGAGACACCATGGAAACGAAACTCAGAACCATCGCGAAAGCTCTCACCTGGCAGGTCATCGGCCTTGCGGTGACAGGCGCGCTGGCCTGGTTTCACACCGGCTCCGTGCTCACCGCCCTCAGTTTCGCGTTGACCACCGCCACCAGCGGCCTCGCGTTCTTTTTCGTTCACGAACGCCTCTGGGCGCGGGTGAGATGGGGCATCGGCGAGCGGCATGCGTGAGGGTGCTTGGGTTATCTGAGCTGCCTGTCTGAGCAAAACCGTCAGACGGCCGCATGTTGCATCGCGCTCCCTGACTGCCTCGGGCGGCGAACTGATTTTTTGCTGTAATATCAATCCAAACCAGCCTTCAAGCGCCTCCCTCCGGCAAGACCTAGGCCCCATGTTGCGCCGCAGAACCAGGTGTGTATGCTCCGCGCATAATCACAAAAGACGGAAACAGGGGAGGACAGCATGCTGGCCCAGGATACAGTGACGACTTGTGAAAAGCCGATCGAAAGCGCAGAGGACCTCTCGTCGATTGCCTTCGGTTTCATGGCTTCCAAAGCCCTGTTTGCAGGGCTCCACGTCGATCTTTTCTCGATGCTCGCGGATGGCCCCAAGTCGGCCGAGGAACTGGCCAGGGACGCCGATATCCCGATCAATCGTGTTGCCATTCTGACGACGGCGCTTGCCAGTGTTGGCCTGCTCACCATCGCAGATGACAGGAAAATCCGGAACTCTCCCGCGGCACAGAGCTTTCTGTCGAAGGAGTCGAAATATGATTTCGGCGATTACCTGCGCTATCAGATCGACCAGCAGATGTATCCCTTCCTGCTCCAGCTCAACGCCGTGATGAAAGGCGATTTATCCGAGGATGCGATTGCCTCCTACAAGCACTGGATGGCGGATGAAGAGCAGGCGTCGGTCTATTCCGAAAGCCAGCATGCCGGGTCGCTCGGGCCGGGTCGGACGCTTGCCCGGAAGGTGGATCTCAGCACTGCCGCCTCCCTGCTGGATGTCGGCGGCGGAACCGGCGCGATGACGATCAGCCTGTGCACGGAATACGAAAACCTGCACGCGACCATCATCGATTTCCCCAATGTGGCCGAGATCGGCTGGCGTTTCATCTCCGAGGCCGATCTGGTCGACCGCGTGCGCTACATTCCCGGCAACGCCATCGAGGTGCAGTGGCCGGGTAACCAGGACGCCATCCTGATGTCCTATCTGATGAGCGGCGTGCCGGGTGAAGACGTCGAGGGGCTTTTGCAGAAGGCATTCGAGGCGCTGTCGCCTGGCGGCAAACTGATCGTGCATGATTTCATGGTCGAAGAGGACCGGCGCGGCCCGGCCCTTGCAGCACTGTGGCAATTGCAGCACATGGCGTTCACGCCCGAAGCCCGCTCGCTCTCTGTCGGGTGGTTGACAGAAGCCGGCAAAAAGATCGGATTCGAGGTCAAAGACGTCGACAACCTGATTCCCGCGATGACCAAGCTGGTCGTCTTCGCAAAACCTTCTTGATCGGGTGATGCCATGTCGACATTCCGCCTGCACGAAGAACCGCTTCAAAAGGACTGGCTCGACGCCTATGGCCACCTGAACGAGGCCTATTACCAGGTCCCGTTCAGCAACGCGACCTGGAAGCTTCAGGACCACTTTGGCATCGGGACCGAGTATTTCGACAGGACCGGCTGCGCGCTCTACACGCTGGAAACGCATTTGCGGTATGTCGGCGAGGTGCGCGCGTCGGCAACCCTGTCGATTGAAACCGCCATACTGGGGGTGGACGCCAAGCGTCTGCATGTCGGGCACACCATGTGGTCCGGCGCACGCGAGTGCGCGACAGTCGAATGCATGCTGTTGCACTACGACACGCGCGTGGATGGCTCGGCTCTCTTCCCCCAGGACATTCGCGAAAATCTGCACAATGCGATCCTGAAGCCGACACCAGACTGGGTCGGACGAGCATTGCGCCGATTGGAATAGGGGTATCCATTCAGGGCCGGAAGCGAACCTTCGTCGAGAGGGACGTCAGCTAACGCGTTGTGCGATTGATATGACAACACTTTGGAGGCCGGGAGTACCCAATTGGCGAACGGCACGAACGGCCAATTTGTCCGCCATGCAATCATCCATCCATCATTGAGCACCAGCCGCTACAAGAAACTCTGCGGATCGATATCGACCTGCACCTGCACCGAGCCGCGCGCCTTCGGGCCTTGCGCCAGCATTTGCCGGATGAATCCCTGCATGTCCTTGCCGCGTTCGCCATGCACCAGCAGCCGAAAGCGGTAGCGGCCCCTGATCAACGCCAGCGGCGCCTCGGCCGGTCCGAGCACCATGATGCCCGTCCCTGTGGGCGCAGCCGCCCGCATCGCCCGTGCATGGGTTTCGGCCTCCGGCTTGGTGGCGGCCGAGATGATCACCGAGGCGAGCCGGCCGAACGGCGGAAGATGCGCGCGGCTGCGCTCGTCGGTTTCGCGCTCGTAAAAGGCTTCCGGATCGCCTGACGCCAAGGCCTGCATTACCGGATGTTGCGGTTGAAAGGTCTGGATCAGGCCGAGGCTTTTGTGGCCCGAGCGCCCGGCGCGTCCGGTCACCTGCGACAGCAGCTGATAGGTCCGTTCGGCAGCACGCGGATCGCCATTCGACAGGCCCAGATCGGCGTCAACCACACCGACCAGCGTCATCAGCGGAAAATTGTGCCCCTTGGCGACCAGTTGCGTACCGATGACGATATCAGCCTCGCCCTTGGCGATCGCCTCGAGCTCGATCCTGAGCCGCCGCGTGCCGCCGGCCATGTCTGACGACAGCACGATGGTGCGCGCATCGGGAAAATGCTTGTACGCCTCCTCGGCGATCCGCTCGATCCCCGGGCCGCAAGCGGCCAGATGATCCAGCGTGCCGCAGGACGGGCAGGCATTCGGAGTCGGTTCGGTGTGGCCGCAATGATGGCATTGCAACTGGCTGCGAAAACGGTGCTCGACCAGCCAGCTTGAACATTGCGGGCACTCGAAGCGGTGACCGCAGACCCGGCACAAGGTCAGCGGCGCATAGCCGCGCCGGTTCAAAAACAGCAGTGACTGTTCCTTGCGTTCCAGCGTCGCCGCCATCGCCTTGAGCAGCACCGGCGACAGGAACCCGCCCCGCGCCGGCCCGTGCTTGCGCATGTCGACCAGCTTCAGGTCAGGCAGCACCGCTTCGGCATAGCGGCTTGGCAGAACCAGATGCCGGTACCGGCCCTGTGCAGCATTGACGCGGGATTCGATCGACGGCGTCGCCGAAGCCAGAACAGCCGGGATGCCAGTGAGGCGGGCGCGCACCACCGCCATGTCGCGGGCATTGTAGAACACCCGTTCTTCCTGCTTGAAGGCCGGGTCGTGCTCCTCATCGACAATGATCAGCCCGAGATCGGCAAAGGGCAGGAACAGCGCCGAGCGGGCTCCAGCGACAACGCTGACATGCCCTTCGGCCGTCTGCCGCCAGACCTTTTCGCGCATCCTTGGCGCCAGTTCCGAATGCCATTCCGCCGGCCGCGCCCCGAAGCGCTGATGGAAGCGGTCGAGAAAGGCGCTGGTCAGCGCAATTTCCGGCAGCAGGATCAGCACCTGCCGGCCCTGCCGCACGGCTTCGGCAATTGCCTCGAAATAGACCTCGGTCTTGCCCGATCCGGTCACACCATCAAGCAGCGTCACATTGAAACCGCCTTCGGCCACCGACTTGCGCAATTCACCCGCAACCTCGGCCTGGCCCGGCTCCAGCGCTGCAGACTTGTAGTCGGGGTCCGGTGCGGCCACCACCGGCGGCGGCGGCAATCTCACCGGCTCGAACACTCCTTGCGCCGACAACCCGTCGATGACGCTCGCGGTCACGCCGGCGGCGTGCGCCAGCCCGCTGCGGGTCCAGGCCAGACCGTCGCCTGCCTGTTCGAGCACCCGTTGCCGCGCCACGGTCAACCGTTCCGGCCGTGTATCGGTCAGCCGCAACGCGTCGATCATCGGTTCGGGATCAAATGCTGCCGGCGCCCTCAGTGCCATCCGCGCCACCAGCCCGGGCGGCGACAAGGTGTAGGCCGCAACCCAGTCGATGAAGCGCCGCATCGGCTCGACAATCGGCGGGCAAACGAAAACCTGGACAATTTCGCGCAGCTTGTCCGGGTTGATCACATCCGCCTCGCCATCCCAGACAATGCCCGGCACCAGCCGCGGCCCGAGCGGCACCTGGACGATTTGCCCGGGGCTCGCATCGATGCCTTCCGGCAGCGCATAGGAATAGGCGCGCTCGGCCGGCATCGGAATCAGCACGGGAACAACCTTGCGCGGAAACAGTCCGCCTGAATTCTGTCGCGAATCTTTGATCATGTGAGGTGACCTTGCCCCCGCTTTGGTCTAAAGGA
This sequence comes from Hoeflea sp. IMCC20628, assembly GCF_001011155.1. Taxonomy (NCBI): domain Bacteria; kingdom Pseudomonadati; phylum Pseudomonadota; class Alphaproteobacteria; order Hyphomicrobiales; family Rhizobiaceae; genus Hoeflea; species Hoeflea sp. IMCC20628. Next base: position 4,639,284 of record NZ_CP011479.1, on the reverse strand, counting down.
AACCCAGATTGATCAACAGCGCGCCGGTTCTGCCCGGCTATGCAGCTTGGGAGACTGAAATGAAATTCTTTGTCGACACCGCCGATGTTAATGAAATCCGCGAGCTCAACGATTTGGGCCTGATTGATGGCGTCACCACCAACCCCTCACTGATCATGAAATCCGGCCGTGACATTGTCGAAGTCACCAAGGAAATCTGTTCGATCGTTGACGGCCCGGTTTCTGCTGAAGTCACGGCCACCGAATATGACGCGATGATGAAGGAAGCCGCCGTTCTGGCCAAGATCGCCGACAACATCTGCATCAAGCTGCCTCTGACGCTCGAAGGCCTGAAGGCCTGTCGGGCGCTGACATCTGACGGCCACATGACCAATGTGACGCTGTGCTTTTCCGCCAACCAGGCGCTGCTGGCCGCCAAGGCCGGCGCCAGCTTCATCTCGCCCTTCATCGGCCGGCTCGACGACATGGCCATCGACGGCATGGAAGTGATTCGCGAGATCCGCCAGATCTACGACAATTACGGCTTTGACACCGAAATCCTCGCGGCCTCGATCCGCACCGTCAATCATGTCCGTGAAGCGGCCCTGATCGGCGCCGACGTGGCAACAATCCCCGCCTCCACCATCAAGGCGCTGGTCAAGCACCCGCTCACCGACAAGGGTCTGGAAGCATTTCTGGCCGACTGGAAGAAAACCGGCCAGTCCATCGCCTGATCAACGGCACCTGATCTCAAGAATTCAAACGGCCCGGTCTTTCCGGGCCGTTTTTGCATCCGGATACCGCTGAACAAATGAGGTCAGGATTAGGATTGGAGCCGGGATTCCGCGGGAGCGAAGGAGAGGGCCAGCCCTCAGTCCGCCTGGGTCCAGCCGGCAGGTGCTGGCTCGAAGGCCCGGTCCGGATTGGCCGCAAGGCCGTGGACGGTATGATATTCAAGCGCCCTGACGGCCTCGGCCGGATCGGAATCGAGATCCTCGGGCAGGATCGCCTCACCTACGGTGAACCGGAATGTATGGCACTTCTTGTTGAGAAGTTCATGGAACACGGTCATGTCCCTGAGTTCGGTCGAATGCTTCGACAGCCAGTAAAACAGCCCGGAATTCCGCGCCGAGATATTCACCGGAACGATCGGCAGGCCATGCCGCCGCGCCAGTGTCACCGCCGAAACCTTCCAGGGCCGTTCGGTCAGCTTGCCCGCATGCCAGAATGCAATTCGGCCTGACGGAAACAGCACCGTCGCCTTGCCGTCCTGAACCGCCTGATTGGTCAGTTGCAGGGTCTCGCGGGTCTTGTCGCGGCTTTTGTAGTCATCGCGCCATTCCACTGGAATAATGATCTCGTTCATACGCGGGCTCACCCGTACCGCATCACGATTGGCGAACATCACCATGTCGGGCCGATGTAGGCTGAGAAAATCGAACATCGCCACGCCATCGGCAATGCCGGTGGGGTGATTTGCTACGAGCAGGAATTTGCCTTGCTTTGGAATTCTGTCTTCGCGCCGGGACTGGATATCGAGCTGCAGCAAATCACTCATATGCTGGAAAGCCGCACGTCCGGATATCGGCGCGATAGCATCAGCCATCCGCACCGCAGCGCCATATTTCAAGGTGGCATAAATGAACGGTCGAATCATCGGCCATGCCGGATGGTTCACCAGCCGGCCGCCGCGTTCAGCGATCAGCTGGTCAATGATATGCCCGGGACGTCCGTGGGCAAGCACCTGCAAACGGTCTGAAATCTCCGCCACATACGCCATGGACTCGACCCCTCTGGATTCCGCGTTCGCCAGTTCTATGGCAACACAATGTGATGCCATGATGACATCGGCGAACGTCCTCGTTTACTCCGTGCTAAGCCTCTAATGCAATAGTCCTGTCATGGTTCCGCGAAGACGCGCGGCACCAGTCAACGGATTTATCATGCAGCAACCGCTTGTCATCGCCGCCCCGGATGTCGTCATCGAGCAGCAACACTGGCTCGCTCAGCTGATCGAAGAGCGGCGTTTGTCGCCAAAAACCGCAGATGCCTATGAACGCGATGTGCGCCAGTTTCTGGGTTTCTTGACCCGGCATCTGGCCGGTCCTCCCAAAATTTCCGATCTGGCGGATCTTCGCACGCTTGATCTGCGCGCCTTCATGGCCGAGCGGCGGCGAGAAGGTGCGGGTGCCAGAACACTGGGGCGCGGGCTTGCCGGCATCAGGTCCTTCCTGCGCCATCTCGAACGCAAGGGCATGGCCAACGCCGCCGGCGCCGCAGCGACCCGCTCGCCGCGCCAGCCCAAATCATTGCCCAAGCCGTTGAGCACGCGAGATGCCCTGCGCGTGGTCGACGCCGATCTGCAATTGTCGGACGAGCCTTGGGTCGCCGCCCGCACGGCAGCTGTTTTAACTTTGCTCTATGGCTGCGGCTTGCGCATTTCGGAAGCCTTGTCGCTGACCGTCAATGATCTGCCACACGATGGAGAAACGCTCAGAATCACCGGCAAGGGCGGCAAGACCCGGATTGTGCCGCTGTTACCCGCAGCGCGGGAGGCAATTACAGTCTACCGCAAACTCTGCCCGTTTACGCCAGATGCAGATGCACCGATGTTCCGCGGCGTTCGCGGCGGACCATTGCAGCCGGCCATCGTGCAGAAGGAAATGCGACGCCTGCGCGGCGCACTCGACCTGCCTGACAGCGCAACGCCGCACGCGCTGCGGCATTCTTTTGCAACCCACCTGCTGGCCGGCGGTGGCGATTTGCGGACCATTCAGGAATTGCTGGGCCACGCCAGCCTGTCGACCACCCAAGTCTATACCGGCGTTGATTCGAGGCGCCTGATCGAGATTTACGACCGCGCCCATCCCCGCGCCTGAAATTCTTTGTTGTGCGCCGCCCAATTGTCGCTGTCCTGCGACGATTTCTGCATCAAAATCATCCTGCAACCGGCTGCATAATGCGGGCCGGGCGGTCATGTTAACGCGGCATTAACCATGCAAGGAATCGCCAACCGGAATTAACCGGATGGTCGGGCTTGAGAGGTTAGAGTTGCTGTGCAAATCACAACGAACGGCCGAGTCGATGCACCACCAGATACCCTTCTCCCAGTTTCGGACCACCTGCGCCCGACTTCCGGGCGTGATGTTCTACCTGGCCGCATCCTTGCCATTCATGCTGCTGATCCTGCTCGCTGTCGGGCTTGTCTTTAGCATTACCAAGGCTGGCGCCACCGAAAGTGCCACTTGTGACGGAAAAAGCCTGGTCACCGCGCTGGCTCTCTCCGCACCCGGCAAGCTTGCCGAAGCCCGGGCCGAAGCCGCGGCAACCAAATACGGATCCGGGTTTTTGTGGAAGGTCGAAAAACCCGGGATCGACACTTCCTGGCTGTTTGGCACAATGCATGTCACCGATCCACGGGTGACACAGTTGCCCGACGCCGCCCAGATAGCCTTTGATGCAGCCGGGACCGTGGTCATCGAAACCGTCGATATTCTCGATCCGGTCAAGGCCCAGGCGGCACTTCTGTCAAAACCGGAACTGACCATGTTCACCGACGGCAGCACGCTGACGTCATTGCTAAGCGAAGATGATGCCAAGTTGGTCGAGGCTGAACTGTCCCGCCGCGGTATTCCGCTGGCGCTGGTCTCGCGCATGAAACCATGGATGATTGCCGGTCTGGTGGCATTGCCGCCCTGCGAGCTGGCGCGCAAATCCGCCGGCGCTGAATTCCTCGACATCAAGATCGCCAACACCGCCAAAGCCGCTGGCAAGCCAGTGCTCGGGCTGGAAAGCATCGGCGAGCAAATGGCGGCGATGGCCGATCTGCCGATGGAATTTCACATCCGCGGCCTGGTCGAAACCATCAAGCTCGCCGACTTGATGCCTGACATCATGGCGACCATGACCGAACTATACCTCCAGGGCGAGATTGCGCTGATCATGCCGGTGATCATGGCCTCCGGACCGGATGGTACGGAAGAAGATATTGACGGCTATGCCGAGTTTGAGGAGCGCATCGTGCGCATGCGCAATCATGTCATGGCCGAGCGCGCAGCTCCGATCCTCGAACAGGGCGATGTTTTCATCGCCGTAGGAGCGCTGCACCTGCCCGGCGACGAGGGACTGGTCTCGCTGCTCGAGACCGCCGGTTACACGGTCAGTTCCGTTCAGTAACAAACTGTGACGGCCGGCGCACCGCGCCCGCCGGAACCTATCTCCCTGTCATGGCGTTCTTGCCCTGTGATAGACAAAGGAGATGTCAAATGGTTGAATACAACCCCCGTCCCGTCGACCCGAGCCGCCCCGGCGAGCGCATCCACGAAACAACTGTCGTACGATCAAGCAACAACAATGGCGTGATCGCCGCGATCATCCTGTTCATTGTGTTGGCCATCGGAGCCTTCGCCTATTTTTCCACCGATGATGCCCGGATGGAAAGCACCACCACCCCGGCTCCCGCAGTCAGCGAGCAGGTGGCACCTGATCCCGATGCAGCGCAGCCTGTCCCGGCACCGGATGCACCGGTCGAAATTGCGCCAGCAGCCCCTGCTGCCAATGACGCTGCCCCGGCTCCCGCAGTCAATCCGTAAAGCTAACCCGTTACGCACAAAATGGCTTCCCCAACCGCCCGGTTCTGCCGGGCGGTTTTGTGTGCGCTGTGCAAAGCTGAGGGCCGGATGGGATTCAGCGAAGGCGCGACAGCGCCGTTGCAACAATGAGTTTGTGAAACGGCATGATCACCGCCAGATAGATGCGGCCAAACCGGTTGTGGCGTTTGACCAGCGTCATCAACCGCACGGCGGTTCTGCCTGCCGGTTGGGAACGGGTCGACACGACAATGCGGAAATCCAGATGACGGTCGTCAAAGCCGAGAATGATCTCGCAGGCACTGTTGCTGATGATCGGAAACATGCCGATGCGCTGGCTTGCGTGAGCTGCGGCATCCGGATCGCCCTTAAGGCCAAACGGGCGGACGACGAGATTTCGCAGCACCATCAGCGGCGCCACCCATGACGGCAAGCGCCCGAATGCCTGGCGGGCTGCCGCCTCGGCGTGCAGATTGTCGTCTTTGCTCAGCGCCTCGAAGCAATCAGCCCAATCCGCACCCGGCAAGGCCGGATGCGGCAGGGAAATCTCGATCTCACGAGCCTTCATCACGCCTGCAATTTCCGCAGCAGGAACACCGGATTACATGTGCAGCGGCTTAAAGAACGTCGCCAGCGCTGCCTCTTTCACCGCTTCCGACATGGTCGGATGCGCATGGCAGGTACGGCCGAGATCTTCCGAAGATCCGCCGAATTCCATCAGCACGGCGGCCTCATGGATCATCTCGCCGGCGCCGAAGCCGATGATGTGGACACCCAGCACCCGGTCGGTTTCAGCGTCCGCCAGCACTTTGACGAAGCCGTCCAAAGCGAGCATTGCCCGCGCCCGGCCATTGGCCGAAAACGGGAACTTGCCGGACTTGTATTTGATGCCTTCGGCCTTGAGCTCTTCTTCGGTCTTGCCCACGGCTGCCACTTCCGGCTGCGTGTAGACCACGCCGGGGATGACGTCGTAATTCACGTGGCCCGCCTGACCGGCCATGATTTCGGCCAGCGCGACGCCCTCGTCCTCGGCCTTGTGTGCCAGCATCGGGCCGACGATCACGTCACCGATGGCATACACGCCGGGAACATTGGTCTGGTAATGATGATCGGTGCGAACCCGTCCGCGCTCGTCCAGCACCACGCCGGCATCTTCAAGCCCCAGGTCTTCGGTGAAAGGCTTACGGCCGGTGGCGATCAGAACTACGTCGGCATCGATGGTCTCGGCATCGCCGCCCTTGACCGGTTCGAAGGTGACCTTGGCGCCCTTGCCGGATTTTTCAACGCCGGTGACCTTCGCGCCAAGCTTGAAGGTCATGTTCTGCTTGGCAAGAATGCGCTGGAACTGCTTGGCCACTTCGCCGTCCATGCCGCCCAGAATGGCGTCGAGATACTCGACCACGGTGACCTTGGCGCCAAGCCGGGCCCAGACCGAACCCATCTCCAGCCCGATCACGCCGCCGCCGACAACCACCATGTGCTCGGGAACCTTGTCGAGCGCGATGGCGCCGGTTGACGACACGATGATGGTTTCATCGATATCGACCTTGACGCCGGGAATGCCGGCAACATCAGAGCCGGTGGCGATCACCACGTTCTTGGCTTCCAGTTCGGTCACCTTGCCGTCGTCGTCGGTCACCGAGACCTTGCCCTCGCCCAAAACCTTGCCGTGGCCGATGAAGCTGTCGATCTTGTTCTTCTTGAACAGGAAGGCGACGCCCTCGACATTGGATTTGACCGTCGCATCCTTGTGCGCCATCATTTTCTCGAGATTGAGCTTCGGTTTGCTGATTTCGACGCCGAGATTTTCCATGCCGTGATTGGCGTGCGCAAACATTTCCGACGCATGCAGCAGTGCTTTCGACGGAATGCAGCCGATGTTCAGACAGGTGCCGCCGAAGGTCGCGCGTTTTTCCACCACAGCCACTTTCAGGCCGAGTTGCGCTGCCTTGATGGCGCAGACATAGCCGCCGGGTCCGGAACCGATGATGATGACGTCGTAGCTCATGGTCTTGTCCTTATAATCCGAAATTCATTCCTGGCAGGCTTTCAAACGAAATGCATCGCCGGGAAGCTCTGTTATCTGTTGGCTCTGCCACGCCTGCGAGTGCATCACCGCCGCGCCGAAATCCGGCAGCAACAGGCTCTCTCCCGCGGCATGCTCGGGGTCCGCTACGGGCAGCCAGCCAATACCGCCTGTGGTGTCGACCACATAGAGCGGACCTTCCCAGACGGTGCAGGCCGCGATCTCGGCCCCGGTTGCGTCGCCCTCGGGGCACTGATGCAAGATCACGCCCCAGGGCCGGTCAGGCTCTCCGGCCATCATCACCACGCCGTCCATTGTAATGCCATTCCCGGGGAAACTGAGGCGAAAGCGGTGCTGCATGCCGTCGGCATCTGACAAAGCCCCTGCAAAGGCAATCTCCGCCCCGGACACGGCTTCATCATAAACCGCCAGTGCTTGCGGACAGGCGGCGTCGGCTTGCGATACCGCAAACCCGGACACGGCCATCACGATAACAGCCATGCCCCTGTTCATCAGCCAGCAGCCATGAAGGCATTCTTGACTGCCGTCTCAAATCCCTTGCGCACAACAAGTTGCTTGACCATTCCGTTCGTGATGGTCTTCGCCACTCCGCTGCCGATCATCTTGATGCTCCGCGAAAAATACGCCTTGTATACACCCTGAACCACAAGCCCAGACGCGAAGTTGAGATATATCCGCGCAGCTTGCTGGGCAAAATTCGCATCCCGCAAGATGATTTCAGGCTCAACTCGCGCCTGCATCGCCACCTCGGCAATATTCCGGCCGGTCAAGTCGAACATGATCTTGGAACCGATCTTCTCAACCAGGCTGACCTTGCCATCCTGGTTGCCATCGGCGTCATCATAAAACGCCGCGATGGCAACCGCATTGTTTCCGATGAAACCTATGGCGCCGATCGGCGCAGGCTTGAATTTCTTGATTGAGATCCACTCGATTGTTTCAGTCATAATGTCTCCCCATAGTCTACATGATTGTGTCTAGTGTCTGCATGCAGAGCATTTGAGGTTCAATACTTACACAATCACAGATCAAGAACCAGACGTTCGGGGTCTTCCAGGCTGTCCTTGACCCGGACCAGGAAGGTCACGGCGTCCTTGCCGTCGACAATCCGGTGGTCATAGGAAAGCGCCAGATACATCATCGGACGGATCACCACCTGGCCGCCAACAGCCATCGGACGTTCCTGGATCTTGTGCATGCCCAGAATTCCCGACTGCGGCGAATTCAGGATCGGCGAAGACATCAGCGAGCCGTAAACGCCACCGTTGGAGATGGTGAAGGTGCCGCCCTGCATGTCGGCCATCGACAATTCGCCATCGCGTGCGGCGCGGCCGAGACGGCCGATTTCCTTTTCGACCTCGGCAATGCTCATCTGGTCGGCATCCCGCACCACCGGAACCACCAGGCCCTTGTCGGTGCCGACAGCGACGCCGACATGGCAATAGTTCTTGTAGATCAGTTCATTGCCGTCGATCTCGGCATTGACCGCCGGAATTTCCTTCAGCGCATGGGTCACGGCCTTGGTGAAGAAGCCCATGAAGCCAAGCTTGACGCCGTGCTTCTTCTCGAACAACTCCTTGTACTTCTTGCGCATCTCCATCACTGCGCTCATGTCCACCTCGTTATAGGTGGTCAGCATCGCGGCGGTGTTCTGGGCTTCCTTCAGGCGGCGGGCGATGGTCTGGCGCAGACGCGTCATCTTCACCCGTTCCTCGCGGCTTTCATCCGTTGCCGAAGAGGCCGGACGCGATGCCTGCGGGGCAGTAGCCGGAGCGGCTGCCGAGCTCTTGCCGATTGCATCCAGCACATCGCCCTTGAGCACCTGGCCGCGCTTGCCAGAGCCGGAGACGTCGCTGGACGCGATGTTCTTTTCAGTCATCAGCTTCTGCGCCGAGGGAGCGGCCGGCATGTCCGTGTCGCTCTTGGCGGCAGGCGCCGGAGCCTTCTCGGCGGGTGCCTCTGCCTTTGGAGCTGGCGCTTCGGCTTTCGCTTCAGCCTTGGCCGGAGCCGCTCCGACGGCGCCTTCGGTGATCTGTGCCAGCAAGGCGTTGACCTCGACGGTCTCGCCATCCGGAGCAAGAATTTCACTCAGCACACCGGATACCGGCGAAGGCACCTCGATCGAGACCTTGTCGGTTTCAAGCTCGACCAGCGGTTCATCCACCTTGACGGTGTCTCCGACTTTCTTGAACCAGGTGCCGATGGTGGCTTCGCTGACGGATTCGCCAAGGGTCGGGACGCGGACTTCAGTAGCCATGATGTTTTTTCCGTTCTTTTCTCAGACAGGTCTCAAAAGTGGCGCGCGGGCGGACTAATCCCCCAGCGCATCCTCGAGGAAGGCTTCAAGCTGCGCAAGGTGGCGCGACATCAATCCGGTCGCCGTCGATGCCGAAGCCGGCCGACCGGTGTAGCGCACACGCTGATACTTGGCGTCGATATGGGCCAGCACCCATTCCAGATAGGGGTCGATGAACGACCAGGCGCCCATGTTCTTGGGCTCTTCCTGGCACCATACCATCTCGGCATTGCGAAAGCGCGAAAGCTCGTTGATCAATGCCTTGGCCGGGAACGGATACAGCTGTTCGAGCCGCAGCAGGTAGACATCGTTGATGCCGCGCTTTTCGCGTTCTTCGTAAAGATCGAAATAGACCTTGCCCGAACACATCACCACACGGCGGATCTTGTTGTCCTTGACCAGCTTGATCGGTTCGTTCTTGAGCACTTCCGCATCGTCCCACAAAAGCCTGTGGAACGAGCTTTCGCCCGACATTTCCGCCAGTGTCGACACGGCGCGCTTGTGGCGCAGCAGCGATTTCGGCGTCATCATGATCAGCGGCTTGCGGAAGTCGCGCTTCATCTGACGTCGCAGGATATGGAAATAGTTCGACGGCGTGGTGCAGTTGGCAACCTGCATATTGTCTTCGGCGCACATCTGCAGGAAGCGCTCGAGACGGGCCGAGGAATGTTCAGGACCCTGACCCTCATAACCATGCGGCAACAGGCAGACGAGGCCGCACATGCGCAGCCACTTGCGTTCGCCGCTGCTGATGAACTGGTCAAACAGAACCTGGGCGCCATTGGCGAAATCGCCGAACTGGGCTTCCCACAGGGTCAGCGCATTCGGTCGTGCCAGCGAATAGCCATACTCGAAGCCGAGCACCGCCTCTTCCGACAGCATCGAGTTGATGACCTCGTACCGCGCCTGGTTCGGCGACAAATTGGCCAACGGAATATAACGTTCCTCGGTCTCCTGATCATAGAGCACCGAATGCCGCTGGCTGAAGGTGCCGCGCTCGACATCCTGGCCGGAAAAGCGGATCTTGGTGCCTTCCAGCACCAGCGACCCGAAGGCCAGCGCCTCGGCAAAGGCCCAATCGATGCCTTCGCCGGTCTCGACCATCTTGGCGCGGTTGTCCATGAACCGCTGGATGGTGCGGTGGGCCTTGAAGCCTTCCGGAACCTCCGAGAGTTTCTTGCCCAGCTCACGCAATTGCTTGAGCGGCATCGCGGTCTTGCCACGGCGTTGCTCATCCTGATTGTCGGCGGTACGCAACCCCGACCATTGCCCGTCGAGCCAGTCGGCCTTGTTCGGCTTGTAGCTCTGGCCGATGTCGAATTCGCCTTCCAGATGGGCGCGCCAGTCGGCCTTCATCTTTTCGAATTCGCCTTCAGTGATCACACCTTCCTCGATCAGGCGGCGCGAATAAACCGTCACAACCGTCTCGTGGCTACGGATCTTCTTGTACATTTTCGGCTGGGTGAATGACGGCTCGTCGCCCTCATTGTGACCAAAGCGGCGATAGCAGAACATGTCGACGACGACCGGCTTGTGGAACGTCATGCGGAATTCAGTTGCCACCTTGGCGGCGTAGACCACGGCTTCCGGATCGTCGCCATTGACGTGGAAGATCGGCGCTTCGATCATCTTGGCCACATCCGACGGATAGGGCGACGAGCGCGAGAAACCGGGATTGGTGGTAAACCCGATCTGGTTGTTGATGATGAAATGCACGGTGCCGCCAACACGGTGACCGCGCAGGCCTGACAGGCCGAGGATTTCCGCCACCACGCCCTGGCCGGCGAAGGCCGCATCTCCATGCAGAAGCAGCGGCATTACCTTGACGCGCTCCTTGAGCGGAATGATGTCACCCTCGAACACGGTCGCCATCATGTCTTGCTTGGCGCGGCACTTGCCCATCACCACCGGGTTGACGATTTCCAGATGCGACGGGTTGGCGGTCAGCGACAGGTGGACCTTGTTGTTATCGAACTCGCGGTCCGACGATGCGCCGAGGTGATACTTGACGTCGCCCGACCCTTCGACCTCGTCAGGCTTGTAGGAGCCGCCCTTGAATTCATGAAATACCGCCCGGTGCGGCTTGGCCATCACCTGGGTGAGCACGTTGAGCCGGCCGCGGTGGGCCATGCCGAAGACGATCTCCTTCAGCCCCATATTGCCGCCACGCTTGATGATCTGTTCCAGCGCCGGAATCAGCGATTCGCCGCCATCCAGGCCGAACCGCTTGGTACCCTTGTATTTGACGTCGATGAACTGCTCAAAACCTTCCGCTTCGATCAGCTTTTGCAGGATCGCCTTCTTGCCGTTCTCGGTGAACTCGACGCCCTTGTCCGGGCCTTCGATGCGTTCCTGAATCCAGGATTTTTCCTCCGGATTGGAAATATGCATGAATTCGACACCGAGCGTCGAGCAATAGGTCCGCTCCAGGATGTCGACCATCTCGCGGATTGTTGCGTATTCGAGCCCGAGAACGTGATCAATGAAGATCTTGCGGTCGTAATCGGCTTCGGTGAAGCCATAGGCTTCCGGGGACAATTCGTTGTAATCATTGTCGGCCTGCTGGGCAATTCCGAGCGGGTCGAGCTTGGCATGCAGATGGCCGCGCATGCGGAAGGCCCGGATCATCATGATGGCACGGACGGAATCGCGGGTAGCCTGCAGCACATCGCCGGTATCAGCTGGCTTGCCTGCCGCCTCGGCCTTGCCCTTGAGCTTGTCGGCGACGACTTTCTCGACGTAACCCCAATCGCCATCAAGTGCGGAAATCAACTCGCCATTGGCCGGTACCGGCCAGTTGGCCTGGGTCCAGGAAGCCCCGGCAGCAGACTTGCGAACCTGATCCGGGTCATCCTTCAGCTCGGCAAAAAATGTTTGCCACTCCGCCGGCACGCTGCCCGGATCATCCTCGAACCGCGCATACATCTGCTCAATGTAGGCAGCGTTGCCGCCATACAGGAACGAGGTCTCTGCCATGATGTCGTTGGCTTCGTCGTTGCGTGCCATGGTTTTCACCTTTTCCCGGGCCCTATCCGGCCCTTTCCCTAGACTCTGTGGCTTGCGCCGCGTTTACGCCGCGAGCCTGCCCAAACCGATCCCCAGCGCCGCGGTGTCGCTGTAGACCTGATACCGGACAATCTTGCCGTCGCGTAACGTGAACATATTGACTGTTTCTGTGCGCACCTTGCGTGCCGTCGCCTTGACCGTCCATTCACCCCTGAGCACCGTGATCACGGTGTCGCCAGCGACATGGACTGCAAGCGGTTCGACCGTGTCGATCACCAGATGATCGCCCACGGTCGCAATGAACGCCTCGAAGCGCTCGAACCCGATCCACTCGCCGGCCCAGGGCAAAAGCCCCTCAGGCGCCGGACAGTGAACCTCGATATCGTCTGACACGACGCCGCGCAGGGCCACCCTGTCGCCCGCTTTCAGCGCAGCGTAGTAGCGGTCCAGCGTTTCGCGCACGGCGTCGCTCATGGAGTTGACCTCAAAAGTTCAGTCGACAATGAACAGTTTCGCGCCGCCGGCAGAACTGGAGCGGTGTGGCTCCGCTCCGTCGGCGACTTGATAGCTTGTTCCGGGTTTCAGTTTGAACGCACGACCATCAGCAAGAACGGTATCCATCTCGCCTTCAAGGCAAAACAGAATATGTCCCTTTTCGCACCAGTGGTCTGCTTCATAACCCGGAGAATAATCCACAATCCGAACACGGACGGGGTTATCCTCCGGACCAAAAGTGCGAGTGCGCCACATTGCATGTCCAACATCACCGGAATGGCGTACCGGCTCGATGCCGTCCCACTCGGTGATGCCGAAAGCAATGTCGGTCATGCGCATATGCTTGCTCTATCCCTTGAGGACTTCGACCAGCGTTGTGCCAAGACGCGCAGGCGACGGAGACACCGTGATGCCTGCGGCTTCCATCGCCGCGATCTTGTCGTCCGCGCCGCCCTTGCCACCGGAAATCACGGCGCCGGCATGGCCCATGGTCCGGCCTTCCGGTGCGGTCCGGCCGGCGATGAAGCCGACCATCGGCTTCTTGCGACCCTTCTTGGCTTCGTCGATGAGGAACTGCGCCGCGTCTTCTTCAGCCGAGCCGCCGATCTCGCCGATCATGATGATCGACTTGGTGGCGTCATCGGCCAGGAACATTTCCAGCATGTCGATGAATTCGGTGCCCTTGACCGGATCGCCGCCGATGCCGACAGCCGTGGTCTGGCCGAGGCCTTCATTGGTGGTCTGGAACACAGCTTCATAGGTCAGCGTACCCGAGCGTGACAGAACGCCGACGGAGCCCTTCATGAAGATCGAGCCCGGCATGATGCCAATCTTGCATTCGTCCGGCGTCATCACGCCGGGGCAGTTTGGGCCGATCAGCCGTGATTTCGACTTGTCGAGGCGGGCCTTGACCTTGATCATGTCCTGCACCGGGATGCCCTCGGTGATGCAGACGATCAGCGGAATCTCGGCTTCGATGGCCTCGATGATGGCTGCCGCGGCACCGGCCGGCGGGACATAGATCACAGACGCGTCGGCGCCGGTGACTTCCTTGCCTTCAGCCACGGAGGCGAAGATCGGCAGCTTGGTGCCGCCCGAACCTTCCCAGGTGGATCCGCCCTTTTTCGGGTGAATGCCGCCAACCATCTTGGTGCCGTGATAGGCCAGCGCCTGTTCGGTGTGGAAAGTGCCGGTCTTGCCGGTCAGTCCCTGAACCAGGATTTTTGTATTCTTGTCAATCAGAATGGACATGGATCAGGCCCCCTTCACTGCGGCGACGATCTTCTGCGCAGCGTCATCCAGATCATCGGCTGAAATGACGTTGAGACCGGATTCGTTGATGATCTTCTTGCCGAGGTCGACATTGGTGCCTTCGAGGCGAACCACCAGCGGAACCTTGAGCCCGACTTCCTTGACCGCCGCGATCACGCCTTCGGCAATGACATCGCACTTCATGATGCCGCCGAAGATGTTGACCAGAATGCCTTTGACGGCCGGGTCAGCGGTGATGATCTTGAAGGCTGCAGTGACCTTTTCGGTCGTAGCACCACCACCAACGTCGAGGAAGTTGGCAGGCTCCTGACCGTAGAGCTTGATGATGTCCATCGTCGCCATGGCGAGACCGGCACCATTGACCATGCAGCCGATATTGCCGTCCAGCGCCACATAGGCGAGGTCGTATTTCGACGCCTCGATTTCCTTGGCGTCTTCTTCGCTAAAATCGCGAAGCTCGAGGATGTCCGGATGACGGAACAGGGCGTTGTTGTCGAACGACACCTTGGCGTCGAGAACCCGCAACCGGCCGTCCTTCATGACGATCAGCGGATTGACTTCGAGAAGCGCCATGTCCTTTTCGACAAACGCCTTGTAGAGGATCGGGAAAAGCTTTTCGCCATCCTTGGCAGCTTCGCCTGAAAGCTCCAGCGCGCTGTTCAGCTTGGCCAGATCAGCCGCCGTGACACCGGTTTCCGGGTCGATGGCGACGGTGATGATCTTTTCCGGCGTGTCATGAGCGACCGCCTCGATGTCCATGCCGCCTTCGGTGGAAACCACGAAGGCATTGCGGCCGACGGTGCGGTCGACCAGGATCGAGAGATAGAGTTCGCGTTCGATGTCGGCGCCGTCTTCGATATAGAGCCGGTTGACCTGCTTGCCTGCGTCGCCGGTCTGTTTGGTGACCAGCGTGTTGCCGAGCATTTCAGCTGAATGCGACTTGGCTTCATCAATCGAGAAGGCCAGCCGGACGCCGCCCTTGGCGTCAGGGCCGAGTTCCTTGAACTTGCCCTTGCCGCGACCACCTGCATGGATCTGGCTCTTGACGACATAGAGAGGACCGGGCAGCGATTTTGCCGCCGCTTCCGCCTCGTCAGCGGAATGAATGGCGACCCCTTCGGCCACCGGCGCTCCAAAACCCTTCAAGAGGGCCTTGGCCTGGTATTCATGGATGTTCATGGGAACTCCTGGATTGAGTGGGCTGCAAAGCCGCGCTTACTTCAAATTCGGGGCGATGGCGATGCAGGCTTCGCAGAGACCGGCGACCGATTCCACCGACTTGTCGAAGGCTTTCTGCTCGGACTTGTTGAGCTCGATCTCGATGACCCGCTCGATGCCGCCGGCGCCGATGATGCAGGGCACGCCGACATACATGTCTTTCACGCCATACTGGCCCGACAGATGAGCCGCGCAGGGCAGAACCCGCTTCTTGTCCTTGAGGTAGCATTCCGCCATCAGGATCGCCGAAGAGGCCGGTGCGTAATAGGCAGAACCGTTCTTGAGCAGCGAAACGATCTCGGCGCCGCCGTCACGGGTGCGCTGGATGATTTCCTCGAGCTTTTCCTTGGTGGTCCAGCCCATCTTGATCAGGTCCGGCAGGGGAATGCCGGCAACCGTCGAGTAGCGTGCCAGCGGCACCATGGTATCGCCGTGACCGCCCAGCACGAACGCGGTGACATCTTCGATCGAGACATTGAATTCCTCGGAGAGGAAGTGGCAGAAGCGGCTCGAATCAAGCACGCCGGCCATGCCGACCACCTTGTTCTTCGGCAGACCGGAGAACTTCTGCAAAGCCCAGACCATCGCGTCGAGCGGGTTGGTGATGCAGATGACGAAAGCGTTGGGGGCGTATTTCTTGATGCCGGCGCCAACCTGCTCCATCACCTTGAGGTTGATGCCCAGCAGATCGTCGCGGCTCATGCCCGGCTTGCGGGCGACACCGGCGGTGACGATGCAGACATCGGCGCCTTCGATGGCCGAATAATCATTGGCGCCGGACATGCGGGCGTCAAAACCTTCGACCGGAGCGGACTGGGCGATATCGAGCGCCTTGCCCTGCGGCGTGCCCTCGGCAATATCGAACAGGACGACATCGCCGAGTTCTTTCAAAGCGGCTAGGTGGGCGAGCGTGCCGCCAATCATTCCCGAACCAATCAAAGCAATCTTGTTGCGCGCCATATTGAAATTCTCCGCAGGTCAGTGTGCTCTGGAACCCGCAAAACGCCTGGTCCCGTTTTCGCGATTTCGAATAGACCTATTGAAGGAAACTGGCAACTCAATCTTTTGACATGAGCCTTTTCAATCGGTTAGCTTTTGAAATTCTTACGTAAACGTCAAAGTTTTTTGTCCGCTTTGAGCATATTCCCCGCTTCGCTTGCGCGGCTCGTCTCCAGATAGAGGGTGCTTTGCATCTCGTTGAGGCGCGACGCGGTGCGGTCAAACTCGAAACTCTCGGTCCCGGACTTGCCCAGATACAGGCCCTCGGGATCGGCGGCGGCGGAAATGAACAGCCGGATCTTGCGGTCATACAGGGTGTCGACCAGGATGATGAACCGCTTGGCCGCATTGCGGTTGGCCTGGTTCATCACCGGCACCCGATCGACAAACACGGTGTGGAAGTGATCGGCAATCGCCGCGTAGTCAGATGCGCCCAGTGCCGCTTCGCACAGATCATCAAACGAAAACCGCGCCGCACCCGCGCCTGCCTGCGGCACCGCCACGTCGCGGCCCTTGACGCGAACCGTGTCAGGGGCGGTGAGCTTGCCGGCGGTTGCCCGCGTCCAGGCCAGGTCCATGACATTATCGCCTTCGCCTTCGCTCAGACGGTGATAGACCGGCAGCCTGGTCGTCGTTTCCATCCGGTAATCGGTCAACGCGTCAAGATTGATGACTTCGACATTATCCTTGAGAAGCTGGATGAATGGCAGGAACAATTGCCGGTTCAGACCATCACGATAGAGTTGCTCCGGTTCGACATTGGAGGTGGCGACCAGCACGCAGCCCTGGCTGAACATTTGCTCGAACAGCCGTGACAGCAGCATGGCGTCAGTAATATCAGTGACCGAGAACTCGTCAAAGCACAGCACCCAGGCTTCATCGACCAGCTGGTTTGCCACCGGCGGCACCGGATCGGCCTCTCTGGTTTCACCGTTTTTCAGTTTCTGCCTGTGCGCATGAATCCGGTCATGGGCATCGGCCATGAAATCGTGAAAATGCGCCCGGCGTTTGCGTTTGGCCGGCACAAGTTCAAAAAACATGTCCATCAACATGGTCTTGCCGCGCCCAACCGCGCCATGGACATAAAGCCCGCGCGGTGGTTTTGTAGATGTCTGCTTGCGCCCGAACATCCAGCCCAGCGCGCTCGACTTGCTCGCCAGCCGGCGATTGGACACCTCTTGTACAAGCGTATCCAGCCGCCGCGCCAATTGCACTTGCGCAGGGTCTTCGGAGAATTCACCGCTTTTGACGCGCGCCGCATAGGCGCTCGCAACGGAATCCAGTTTCTTCCAGGTCATAAACCGGGCCTATCGCGTAGCGTCGCGCCTTATTCTTAGCGGGAAAGCGAAATCGGCTGACCCGATGACGTCGATCCATCATAGCGCTCGTTTGCCGACTGGTAGAGCCGGGCAACCTGATTTCCGCTTGAATCGGCCAGGATCACCTGTTTGCCCTGCACGTCCCACGCCGAGATGGCCGCAGCACTGCCGACGCAACCGCGCGAAGCTGCGCGATAGCCGCCGGTCCATTTGGTCAGCGACAGGAAAACATCACAGGTTGTTCCACCGGTTCCCGCTGACCAGCGGCCGATCAGAGCCTCGCGCGTCAGCTCGGGAGCGTTTGCCGCAGCAACCTGCGGAGCCGTCGTCGACGCATCCGGTGCGGTCGGCGCGGTCGGAAATTCAGTCTGCGCTGGCATCGTCGGAGGCGCGAGCTGGCCCGATTGGACGCCACCCACAGGCGCTGGCATCAAGGGGGCTGGCCGCTGCTGGGTATTCAGACCGCCGAATGATGTCCGCTGGCATCCGCCAAGCACTGTGGCAACAGCGACTGCGACCAGCAAGGTGTGCATTTTCATGAGATAGCTCCGGTTAGGCGAAACAGGCGCTTCGCAGTTCGTCCCATTAGACGCATAAAATGGTGATAGGATGGTAAACGCAAGTTTTACGCGCCCCGGTACCACGTCAACGAGGCAATATCATCCATTTTGTTTGGGAAAACGTTGATCGGGTACAGCTCCAAAAGCCTTCAAGGCCGCTTCGGGGCCATTTCCGCCCCTCTCCACGCATGGGCAAAGCATCGGCCGCAGCGCCAAGCATGACGATATCGGTTACTTGGCCAGGCCGAAATTCGCCTCTTCGCCCCACAGGGACTTGACTTCGTTGTCGCGACCGCAAGCTCGGCGGTAGTAATTGTAGCGCACCGGGCTCTTTGTGTAAAAGTCCTGATGATAGTCTTCCGCAGGCCAGAATCTTGCGGGTGGCTCGATGGCGGTGACCACATTCTTGCCAAGCAGTTTTTCAGCTTCCGCCTTTGCCGCCTCGGCCTGATCCGCCTGCTCGTCATTCAGGGTGTATACAGCTGTCGTGTAGCTGTGGCCGCGATCACAGAACTGTCCGCCATCATCGGTCGGATTGACGGTCCGGAAGAAGGTCTTGAGCAGCTGCGCATAGGTGACGACAGCGGGATCATATTTGATCTCGACCGCTTCCCGGTCACCATTTGCGACATGAGACTTGTAGGTCGGATTGTCGGCCTTGCCGCCAATATAGCCCGATGTCGTTTCGGTCACGCCTTTGACGTGGTCGAAATCCGATTCCACGCACCAGAAACAGCCCCCGGCAAACACCGCAACGCCGGTCTCTTCGGCATTGGAAGGTGCTATAGCCAAAGCGCAGGTCATCAAGGCAGACGATAGCAGCAGTCTGATCATGGAAGTCTCCTCTGTCTGACAAGAACCTAGTCCAGCGCGCGCTGATGACAACTCACAGTTCCGCACAAAGCCGTGAAGCGGCCCCAAGCCGGTCTGCGGCAGGCAGATGCGTTCAACTGACCGCGTCGAACACATCCAGCGCTTCGGCACCATAGATCATCGAGGGTCCGCCACCCATATAGACGGCGACCCCGATGGTTTCGACAATCTCTTCACGGGTTGCGCCATATTTGTGCGCCGCCTTGGCATGAAACGCCAGACATCCGTCACAGCGCGCGGTGATGCCGATGGCCAGCGCGATCAGTTCCTTGGTCTTGGAATCCAGCGCGCCGGGCGCGATCGCCGCTTGCGCCAGTTGACCAAGCCCCTTGGCTTGCTCCGGCATCGCCTTGCGCAGCGCCGCCATGCGGTCATTGGTCTGGTCGATGAAGGAATTCCAGTTGGTTTCGGCCATGTGCGCGCCCCGTTTTTGTTCAGTGTCAGACATCACTGATACCAGCCCGGGCGATGCTCGGATTTGATCGCGGTCAAATCGGCGATTTCACTGTCTTTAGCCGTGGGTTGGCCAGGCCCGGTGCTCGTCATCAATGACGAAGATATGGCGGTGACGCGCGCCGGCGACCGGATGGGCGCGCAGATGCGGATGGTCGGGCGGCAGATCCCGATGCTCATGCTCAACCACCTTCGCGTCATCAGCCGGCCAGACTGCCACGGCCAGCAAGGCGCCCGCTAGCGCAATTACCCCGAGGATCGCCATCGCCATAGGCAGACCAAGCGCACTGCCGGCCCAGCCGGCAATCGGATAGGTCATCAGCCAGCCGAGATGCGACAGCGTGAATTGCGCAGCAAACAGCGACGGCCGGTCCTCCGCATGCGCCGAATTGCGCAACAGCCGCCCCGACGGCGTCAGGATCGCCGCATAGAGCAGGCCGCTTAGAGCCCAGATGATCAAAAACGCGCCCCAGCCAGGCTGTCCGAGATTGAACTGATAGACGGCATGCCCGAGCGTCAGGCCGGCCAGCAGAAACCCGGACGTCACCATGATGCGGCGATCGGCAAACCGGTCCAGCAGCCGCGGCAATGCCAGCGCTGCCAGCATCGACCCGCCGCCGAACGCGGCCAGCGCATAAGCCACCTGACGATCACCCATGCCATACTCGCCGCGCACCATCACCACCGTGTTGACCAGCACGAAGGCGCCGGCAGCCGCGGCACTGAGGTTGAGCGCCAGCAGACCGCGCAGACGTGGCGTCGCCACATATATTCGTATGCCTCGGGTCAAGCGGTCGAGGAACGGCCGCACCTTGGCCTGCGGCTTGATCGCCGGAACCGGTGTCGTCAGAACCAGCAGCGCCGACCCGAGAAACCCGACAACCGTGCCGCCGAACAGCCAGTGATAGCTGATGAAGATCAGCAAAAACCCCGCCAGCGCCGGGCTCAGCAGATTTTCAAGATCATAGGCCAGCCGCGACAGCGACAGCGCTCGGGTGTAATCCCGCTCGTCGGGAAGGATGTCGGGGATGGTCGCCTGAAACGCCGGTGTGAAGGTTGCTGATGCCGCCTGCAGCACAAAAATCAGACCGTAGATCTGCCAGACCGAATCGATAAACGGCAAGGTCAGCGCCACGGCGGCACGGACCATGTCGGCGCCGATCAGCACCCGCTTGCGCGGCCAGCGGCCGGCCAGCGCATTGGCCACCGGCGCCAGACCGACATAGGCGATCATCTTGATGGCAAACACTGTGCCGAGCACCACGCCGGCACGGTCTCCGGCCAGATCATAGGCCAGCAGACCCAGCGCCACGGTCAGCAAGCCGGTGCCGATCAGCGCAATCACCTGCGCCGAAAACAGCCGGGCATAAATCGGGTGCTTGAGAACCTCTATCATCGCCGCAAGCTAGCGCATTGCAGGCCTGCAGCGATAGAGCATTAACCGGTGATCCGGACGGTTTTTCCGCGGCTTGCCGCAGATCATCGCGGAGCCGGACAGGCTGGTGCGGCTAGCGCTTTTTGACCCTGCCGGTGTCGATCAATTGCTGGAACATCTCGATCAGCGCTGTGTTGATCGGATGATATTGAAGACCAAGTTCGCGCTCTGACTTGGAATGATCCGCCCGCCAGGGATGACCCATGTTGCGGGAGACAAAATCACGCGTCAGCAACTTGTCAGCCAGCGGACCAATCAGCCACAACAGCCACTTTGGCAGCTCGCGGGTCGGGAACGGCCAGCGGTCGCCGAAATGGCCACGCAGGATCTGTCCCGCCTGAAGGAAGGACACGGTATCCGCCGAGGTGATGTAGCGGCCCTGTGCAGACTTGACGAAACCAGCGCGCATATGTGCTTCGGCGACATCGCGGACATCGACCATGCCGATTTCCAGGGGCGGCGCGCCCGCCTTAAGGGTGCCGTCGCCGAACTGCTTGACCAGATTATGTGATTCCGAAGTCGAGTCGCCCGACACGGTCGGCCCCATCACCAGCGAGGGATTGATGGTGACCAGTTGCCAGCGGCCCTGCGCATTGGCAATATCCCAGGCGGCTGTTTCAGCCTCCACCTTGGAAAAGGAATAGGGCGAATGGCTCAGCGACGAGGTGGTGTTCCAGACCTCTTCGGTGAGGACGCCGCCGGGCGCTGCGGCGACATCGATATTGTCGCCATAGATCGAGGCGCAGGAGCTGGTCACCACCACCCGCTGCACACTATCGGTGCTCTTGGCTGTCTCCAGCACATTGCGGGTGCCCTTGACCGCCGGATCGACGAGATCGCGCTGCGCATCCTCGAACTTGCTGGTGAATGGCGAGGCGGTGTGAAACACCACCGAACAGCCCGCCATGGCCTCGGCATAACTGCCCTGATCGAGAAGATCGGCTTTGAACAGCTTGAGTTGCCCCGGAAGCTCGGCTGCCAGCTTTGTCAGATGCGAGGTCTTCTTAGCATTGGAAGGATCGCGGACGGCCCCGTGAACGGTAAAGCCTTCCTCGAGCAGACGCTTGACCAGCCAGCCCGCGACAAATCCTGTGGCCCCGGTGACAAGGACGGGATGGTCTGTGGTGTAATCGGGTTGGGTCATGGTGTCTTTTCCAATCGGCTGCAGAAGCTGCGGCAGGATTTTCCTGCCGCGCGAAACGCGCCGCCCCAAGGCAGCACACGACCTCTACCTGTGGTCCCGGCGCGGCAAAGGCAAGGCCGCATGCCACAATCAGCTGCTGCGTGCTTCCATCTTATCTGGCAAAGGGGCGCGCCAACTCGCTGGCCATGAGATCATATACCAGCCGCACCCGCCGACTGGTGTGTACTTCGCGGTGCGTGACCAGCCAGATCGGAATGACGATCGGATCGAGATCTGGCAACACCTGAATCACATCCGGCTCGGCGTCTCCTATGTCGGCGGCCATGATGCCGATTCCGAGCCCGTGGCGGACGTGGCTCCACTGCACCAGGTGGCTTTCCGACACGACCGGGAAATTGGCTTGCGTCAAGGTCAGCCCGAACCGGGTCATGGCGGCAATGAATTCGCCGGAGCGGTTGAAACCGATGAAATCCGCTCCGGAAAATCCCTCCGGTGTCGCCGGATTGCCGATGCTTTCGAGATAGAAGCGTGACGCATAGATCCGGCCATGAATGTCGCGGATCTTTCGCGCCACCAGATTGGGCTGGGTCGGACGGTAGTTGCGGATGGCGATGTCAGCCTCGCGCCGTCTCAGATCGCTTTCCGAATTGGTAGCGACAATCTCGACATCGATCCCCGGCGCCGTCTGCCTGAGTTTTGCGAGGATCGGCGGCAGCCTGAAGGCCGAATCGACTTCGCTGGCGCTGATCGACACCGTGCCCTCGATGGCCTGCGCCTTGCCCGAGGCCGACAGCGACATCCGCGCCGCCGCCTCGCCCATGGCGCGGACATGATCCATCAGGTCGAGCCCACTCGGCGTCAACGTCAATCCGCGCCCGACGCGCTCGAACAGCGCCACCCCGAGTTCCTGCTCCAGTGCGGAGACCTGACGCCCCAGCGTCGGCTGCGCCATGCCGAGCGCCCGCGCCGCGGCCGACAGCGAACCTTCCTCGGCAGTGACCAGAAACGCCCGCGCCCGGTTCCAGTCGAAATTGACAGATTTCCAATCCATGCGAAAATGCATATCATATCGGCATCTCTGGTCAATTTATTCTGCGTGATCGCATGAGTATATCCGGGTCAGAAACTGGAGAACATTCCCATGAAAGCCATCACCTATCGCAACTATGGACCGCCCGCAGTCCTCACCCTGACCGACCGTCCCAAGCCTTATCCAAAGCCCGATGAGGTGCTGGTGCGGGTCCACGCCACCAGCGTCACGGCTGCGGATTATCGCGCCCGCAGCCTCGACATGCCGGCCGGCTTCGGCCTGATCGGCAGGCTGGTGTTCGGCCTGTTTCGTCCCCGCCGCCAGGTCCTCGGCGCACAATTTGCCGGCGTCGTCGAAGCCGTTGGCGCAGACGTCACAAGCTTCAAGCCCGGCGACCGGGTCTTTGCCTATCCCGGCGCTGGCTTCGGTGGTTATGCGGATTATGCCGTGATCAGCCAGACTAAGGCAATTGCCATCGCGCCCGACAACCTGGAGCTTGATCAGGCAGCCATATTGTCCTTTGGCGGCGCCACCGCGCTCAACTTCCTGCGCGACAAGGGCGGCATCAGTCCGGGCGATGAGGTTCTGGTCATCGGCGCCGCCGGTGGGGTCGGCAGCGCGGCCGTGCAGATCGCCAAATCCTTTGGCGCCATTGTTACCGGCATTGCCTCCACCGCCAGCCTCGATATGGTCCGTACCCTCGGCGCCGATACCGTTATCGACTACACACGCGATGATCCGGCAAACGCCAGCGACGCCTATGACATCATTCTCGACACCAGCGGCACCGCCACCTATGCCGGCTATCGCGCGTCGCTCAAGCCCGGCGGAAGGCTGTTGCTGGTCTCCGCCAGCCTCTGGCAATTGCTCGGCAGCGTGTTTGCCCGCAAGTCCGGAGGCCGCAAGGCCATCGGCGGCTATGCGCCCGAACGGGCCGAAGATCTGCACTTTCTGGCAGACCTCGCCGAAAGCCGACAGTTCACCCCTCTTATCGACCGGCGCTTTCCGCTCGAACAGGCAGCGGAAGCCCACGCCCATTTCGAAAGCCGGGGCCGAAACGGCAATGTGGTGATCACGCTGGAACAGGCGTGAGACCGGAGAGACAAAGCGGACACGACAGCGTTGAATTTCTCCTCGGGAGTGCATAGACACGAGGGCAATGGCGGGACGCGGCCCGCTCCCAGGAATCTGGCGCAGGGGCCAGGGAAAGACAGATCTCGCATGACGCTCCCCAATGATCTCAAGCCCTCCACAATCGCAGCCCAGGCCGGCGGCGCCATTGACCTGCCATCCGGCGGGGTGGTGCCGCCACTGCAGCCGTCGACCACCTTCCTGCGCGACGAGGATTACGCGCTGGTCAATCCGGACAATATCTATCTGCGCGACAATTCCGACATCGTCCGCATCGCCGAAACCGTCTTGGCGCGGCTCGAAGGCGCCGAGGAAGCGCTGCTGTTTCCCTCCGGCATGGCGGCGATTGCGGCCTTGTTCCGCACCTTGCCGAACGGGGCGGTGATCTTGGTGCAATCCGGCATCTACTGGGGCACCACCAAATGGCTGAGGGATTTTTCTGCCCGCCGCCAGATTGCCCTGCACGAGGTCGACGCCGCCGATACTGGCGCGCTCGAACAGGCCTGCGCGGAGCACATGCCGGACCTCGTATTCATCGAAACACCCTCGAATCCCTGGCTCAAGACCGTCGACATCGCCCATGCGGCCACATGCGCCCATGCCGCCGGCGGTCTGCTGGCAGTCGATTCCACCGCCGCCACACCGATCCTGCAGCGGCCGCTGGAACACGGCGCCGACATCGTCATGCATTCGGCCACCAAGGCGATCAACGGCCATTCCGATGTGCTCGCCGGCGTGCTCGCCACGTCCGCACCCGCGGCCAAGATCTGGACCGACATCAAGGCCGACCGCCACGACGCCGGCGCCGTGATCGGACCATTCGAAGCCTGGCTGCTGCTGCGCGGCATGCGTACCTTGCCGCTCAGGGTGGAGCGCATGTGCCGCTCGACGCAAAAAATCGCCGAGTATCTCGAAGCCCACCCCAAAGTGGCCGACGTCTATTATCCCGGCCTCAAAAGCCATCCCGGCCACGAGATTGCAGCTAAGCAGATGCAGGGCGGCTTCGGTTGCCTGTTCTCATTCCTGGTCAAGGGTGGTGGAACCGAAGCGCTCGCCGTCGTCGGCAAGCTCAAGCTGTTTCACCGCGCCACTTCGCTCGGCGGCGTCGAAAGTCTGGTCGAACACCGCCACACCATCGAACCCCACACCGGCATTCCCGAAAGTCTGATCCGCGTATCGGTAGGCATCGAGGATGCAGGCGATCTGATGGCTGATCTGGCGCAAGCACTGGGCTGAGTGGCGCAGGCAGAGCCATCTCAACTCTCTGCCGCACCCTCGCCCAACGGGGGCGCCACCGGGTTGGCGCTGCCCCGGCCCGACCAGTCAAGCGAGGCAGTGGAGAACATCACCGCCGCCAGCACCACGAAGGCGAAGATGGCGCCTGCCAGCAGGGCAAAATCCTGCATCTGCAGAAACAGATAGAGCAGCCCGAACACGGTGGTCAGCAGCCCCGCAATCAACGCTCCGAGCCACCGGCTGTCCAGCAGCCGGGCACAATAGGTCGAGACCAGTATCGTGGTCGCCAGCCCGGCCACGCCATAGGCCAGCATGAAGCCGATATGCTCGGCCAGCGCCAGAAGCAGAACGTAAAACAGCACCAGCGCCAGACCCATCAAAGCATATTGCGCGCCGTGCACCGCCCGGCCGGAACGGGTCTCGAGCACAAACACGGTGATAAAGATCGAGCCGATGAACAGCACCGCATATTTGATTGCCCGATCCACCAAAGCGTAGTGATCGACCGGCTGGTAAAATCGCACGCCAAGACTCTGGTCGGAACTCAATCCGAACCGGGTCTCCATTCCTGCGTCGAACGCCAGCGGCATCGACAACGCCAGATGCGGCACCGTCCAGTCAGCCGCAAACCCGTCCTCTGAAATTGTTGAACTGTCAGGCAGATAAGCGCCGCTGAAGCTGGGGTGGGCCCAGTCCGAGGCGATTTCGACACGGGTGGTGCGCGCACCCGGCACAACGGCAAACGAGGTGGAGCCTTTCAGGCCAAACTCCAGCCGGAAGCTGAAGCCGGATGGCGTGTCTTCGAATAGTTTGCCGATGTGAACGCCTTTCTGCACCGTGCGGTTCGGCAAGGCGGTTCCGGGCTCGATGGTCCGGGACCGGCCATCGATTTCGGCCTTGGCGCCGGCGCGAATGGCGCGGGGATCGGACACCGGCATGACAAGAACGGCCTCGCTCCAATCCATATCCGCATCAACAAGATGACCGATGTCACCGGGAGCGGGCCGTTTGAACCGGCCCGAGACCTGAACACTCGCATCATAGACCGGCACGGTGAAGATGCCGCGCTTGCGTTCATCAGACTTGGACCCGACAGTGTAGGTGATTTCTTCGGGCAGGAAGATTGCGGTTTTGCGGACCTGCTGGACAACAACGCCCTTGGTGGTGTGCATCTCCTGCTGCGTCTCGTAGGGCACGGAAATGAACACCCCGCCCAGCGTTTGCTCGCCGCCCCAGCTTTGCGCCACCTCGGCTTGCGCTCCAGCGGCGCGGTCCTGCCGCTCGGTGACCAGCATCCAGACCATCGAGGCCGGAATCAGAAGAAAGAATCCGATCAGTCCGATGACGAAGAACTTTACACCCGGGCTGCGAAGCGCGCCCTGCACTGCGGAAGGAGGTTGCGTTGACATGATGTGTCCCCTTGAAACAATTCGAGAGGCGCAACTTTCACCGCAATCATGGCCGTCAGGCGGTGCGAAAGTGGAAACTTCGGGGCAGACTGGGGTTCATATGACGGCGGCTGGCCCAAAACCCGGTCAGAATGGCCACCACGGGCGACGAGACGAAAAAGGCCACCCGCGAAGGTGGCCTTTTTGTTGAATCAGATCCAGGTGGGCCTAGACCCGGCGCTCGACCATCATCTTCTTGATTTCGGCAATTGCCTTGGCGGGATTGAGACCCTTGGGGCAGGTTTGCGCGCAGTTCATGATGGTGTGGCAGCGATAGAGCCGGAACGGATCCTCGAGATCGTCGAGACGCTCGCCGGTGGCTTCATCGCGTGAGTCGATCAGCCAGCGATAGGCCTGCAGCAGCACGGCGGGACCAAGATAGCGGTCGCCATTCCACCAGTAGCTCGGACACGAGGTCGAGCAGCAGGCGCACAGGATGCACTCGTAAAGACCATCAAGCTTGGCCCGGTCTTCGTGGCTCTGCTTCCATTCCTTCTCCGGAGTCGGAGAGACGGTTTTCAACCAAGGCTCGATCGAGCGGTGCTGGGCGTAAAAATGCGTCAGATCCGGCACCAGATCCTTGACCACCGGCAGATGCGGCAGCGGATAGACCTTCACCGCACCGTCGATCTCGTCGAGACCCTTGGTGCAGGCCAGCGTGTTGGTGCCGTCGATGTTCATGGCGCAGGAACCGCAGATGCCCTCACGGCAGGAGCGCCTCAGCGTCAGCGTCGCGTCGATCTTGTTCTTGATCCACAACAGACCATCGAGCACCATCGGCCCGCAATCATCCATATCGATATGGAACGTGTCGATGCGCGGGTTTTCGGCATCATCCGGCGACCAGCGGTAAATCTTGAATTCGCGGGTGTTCTTGGCACCTTCCGGCTTCGGCCAGGTCTTGCCCGGCTTCGGCTGCGAGTTCTTCGGGAGTGTAAGTTCAACCATCCGAGTTGTCCTGTTTTTGCAAAGAGAAGAACGCATTGCCCGCGGTGCGCCGGGCAGCTTCTACATATCCGCGCTCTGTCAGAAATTGCGACATGTCCTTGTCCCACTGATCTGACAATTCGTCTTCAATAATAACATGATCCGGCCACATCCGCGTCGGGGCATCCCGAAAGAAAGGGATCAGGACCTTGTCCTCCATCCCTTCCACATCGATCTTCAGCAAATCGATCCGCGACAACCCCGCCTCTTCGACCAATTTCAGCAACGGTCGCATGGGAACGATATGGCTACCGGTCGCGCTGGCGCGCGACAAGGCGCCGTCGTTCTCGTTGACCTCGAAGGGGATCACGCCTTCCTTGTCACCAACAGCAACCTTTGCCACCGTGACGATCCCTTCCATTTTCGACAGCACGATATTCACATCCAGACGGGTAGCCATGGCAACGGAAGCTTCCACCGCCAACACCTTGCCGGATGGGCCAACGATCTGTCCGCCAACAAGACTGAACTGTCCGACATTGGCACCACAATCAACCATCTGGCCGCCTTGCTGCAACCGCTCGCGCAGGAAGCACAAACTGCCCTCCTGATAAAGCGGATTGAGCATGATCCCCCGCTCCGCCACATTCATGGAAGGGCTGAGCCGGTAGCGAATACCTCCACGCGCAATGTCGATCGGCTCCTTGCCGAGCGCCATCACAAGCGGGGAAAACATCTGCCGGAACAACCCGCGCCTGAGCAGCGGCAAACCGGCCACTGCCAGCACCAGGGCCTGCAATGCGTTGGGAGCATGCGCGCCAAATGCCGGAATGGGAAGTGTCGATACCACCGCTTCGCTCAATACACCCGTGCCTTGGGCGCGATCTTGGCAAGATCAATGCCTTCGGCAATCAACTCGGTGTGGACCGGGCGGTAGTCGAGTGTAACATTGCCCTTGTCATCCAGCCAGGCCAGCGTGTGCTTGCGCCAGTTCTCGTCGTCGCGACCGCCATAGGGCCCGCCAACATAGTCCTCGCGGGCGTGGCTGCCGCGGCTTTCCTTGCGGGCTTCCGCGCCGTAAACCGTGGTGATGGCATTGGCCATCAGGTTGTGAAGCTCCAGCGTCTCCATCAGATCCGAATTCCAGATCATCGACCGGTCGATGACCTTCACATCCGGAAGTTCGCCCCAGATCGCCGTCATCCGCTTGCAGCCTGATTCCAGCGATTCCTGCGTGCGGAACACCGCTGCGTCTTCCTGCATGGTGCGCTGCATCTTCTCGCGCAGCACGGCAGTCGGTGTCGAGCCATCGGCGTGACGAATATCGTCAAACCGGGTCATGATCTTCGCAAACGATGCTTCATTGACCGCAGGGATCGCCGATTCCCGATCGATCACTTCGCCGGCGCGAATCGCTGCCGCGCGGCCAAACACCACCAGGTCGATCAGCGAGTTCGAGCCCAGACGGTTGGCGCCATGCACCGAAGCGCAGCCGGCTTCACCGACCGCCATCAGGCCAGGTGCAACCCGGTCCGGTTCAGCCGGTGTCGCATTGAGCACTTCACCCCAGTAATTGGTCGGAATGCCGCCCATGTTGTAATGCACCGTTGGCAGCACCGGGATCGGCTCGCGGGTCACATCGACGCCGGCAAAGATCTTGGCGCTTTCCGAGATACCCGGAAGCCGCTCGTTGAGCACCGCCGGATCAAGGTGATCGAGATGCAGGAAGATGTGATCCTTGTTCTTGCCAACGCCGCGACCCTCACGGATTTCCAGCGTCATGCAGCGTGAAACAACGTCACGCGAAGCCAGGTCCTTGGCCGATGGCGCATAGCGTTCCATGAAACGCTCGCCCTCGGAATTGACCAGATAGCCGCCTTCGCCGCGCGCACCCTCGGTGATCAGGCAGCCAGCGCCATAAATCCCGGTCGGGTGAAACTGCACGAACTCCATGTCCTGAAGCGGCAGACCGGCACGTGCGATCATGCCACCACCGTCGCCGGTGCATGTATGCGCGCTGGTTGCCGAGAAATAGGTCCGACCGTAACCGCCGGTGGCGAGAACCACCATCTTGGCGGAAAACCGGTGAATGGTGCCGTCATCGAGGTTCCAGGCAACCACACCGGTGCAGCGGCCGTCTTCTTCCATCAACAGATCGAGCGCGAAATACTCGATGAAGAATTCGGCATTGTGCTTCAGCGACTGGCCATAAAGCGTGTGCAGGATGGCATGGCCGGTGCGGTCGGCCGCCGCACAGGTGCGCTGCACCGGCGGGCCTTCGCCGTAATTCTGCATGTGACCACCGAACGGCCGCTGATAGATGCGGCCATCTTCGGTGCGCGAGAACGGCACGCCGTAATGCTCGAGCTCATAGACCGCCTTCGGCGCTTCCATGGTCAGATACTGCATGGCGTCGACATCGCCGAGCCAGTCCGAACCCTTGACGGTGTCGTACATGTGCCACTGCCAGCTGTCGGGCGTCATGTTGGTCAGCGAGGCTGCGATGCCGCCCTGGGCCGCGACCGTGTGCGACCGGGTCGGAAACACCTTGGAGATGCAGGCGGTGCGGAAGCCCTGCTCGGCCATGCCGAGGGTTGCGCGCAGTCCGGCGCCACCGGCACCAACAACAACCACGTCATAAGAGTGATCGACTACCGTGTAGTCGCGTCCGCCAATGTTGACGCTCGACGTCATTACCATGGTCAGTCAGCCTCCGAAGCCGAGTTTGAGCACAGCGAACAGCGACACAGCGCCCACCGCGATTGAGAAAAACGTATTGAGAATCAGAAGCGCCACTTTCATGCCCTCGGCATGAATGTAGTCCTCGATGATGATTTGCATACCAAGCTTCATGTGAATGAGACCGGAAATCAGCACCAGGCCCATCAGCACAGCAACCAGCGGATTGGATAGCGCGCCGGCGACCACCGCATAGGGCTCGCCATTATAGATGACGATAAAGCCGACGAAGAAGATCAGCAGCGGTACATTGGCGATGGCCGTCAGCCGCTGCCGCCAGAAATGATCCGTGCCTTCTCTGGCCGACCCGAGTCCGCGGACCCTGGAGAGTGGCGTGCGCATGTCCTTCATATCCATATCCCTCTAAAGCCCTAGAACCGGACTGCATAGCCGGCGATCCAGATCAGGACCGTCAGGATGATCGAGCCGGCAAGTGTCGCCCAGGCCATTTTGGTCGAGGTCTGCGGATCAAATCCGCGGCCGGTGTCCCAGATGAAATGCCGAAACCCGCCAAGCATATGATGCACCAGCGCCCAGGTGTATCCGAGCAGCACAAGCCGCCCGAGGATCGACCCGAACAGTCCGTTGACCCATTCGAAGGTGCCCTCGCCAGAGGCGGCCGCAAACAGCCACAAAGCCACCAGCAGCGTGCCGGCATAGAGCGCCATGCCGGTGAGTCGGTGAACGATCGACATCACCATGGTCGGTATTTGCTTGTAGATACTCAGGTGCGGCGACAATGGCCGGTTCTGCGTCACATTGGTCATCGGGACCTTGTCCTTCTTTCCCGCAAGGAAAGTCACTCGAACCTGCGAAGCAGGGCCGGTGACCATGACAGCGTTTTAGGACCTTATTTGCACCGCGTCAAAGCCCGCCAGCCTCTCAAGCCAAGCTTTTGACAAAATTCGGGAATTTAATCAGTCCAGAGAGCATTTCAATCGATTAATATGCCAAAGCTGACTGACCGCACTCCCTGAACACCCGCGCCTGATCAGCCGGAATGATCGAAGCGGACTTCCCAACTGGAAAAATCAGCCTTTGTGGCGATTTTTTCATAGAGCTTGCGTCCGTCTTCAGGCAGCCGCGGCGCATTGAGTACCAATCGCGACCAGCCGCGCGAGTCGCTTTCCTCGGCCAACATGTCGATCATGGCCTGGGCGATGCCCACATTGCGGTGCAAATGGCTGACATAAAGATGATCAACCTGACCGCAACGCATGCCGGTGACCGGATCCGGCAGATCGTAAAAAACGGCGAAACCGACCAGCTCGCCATCAAGCCGGGCGCCAAAAACCTGCGCCACCCGGTCCTGCAGCAGCGTCTCGGCATAATAATCATCAGGCCGACGCGGCGCTCCGCGCTTGAGTGACTGCACATAGGCAGCCAGCAGTGGCGAGAAGTGGTGTGCATCCTTGAGGTGCAACAGCGAGATGTCGATCGTGTCTGGCATGTTCATGGCGGCATGTTTCATCGAAAGTCCGGCTGCGGTCAAGCCTGCCGAAAGTCGCATCGCCACAGGTGTGTTACCGACCTGGCGCTGCCCGGTCTTAAGGTTAACAAACGATGTCAGGCGTCTATGGATGACTCCGCCGCGGCTCTGCGGCACAATGAAGTCAAATTTATCTGAAACGCTGGCTGCTTCACAGCACCGGCGCCAGACTGCGGCAGCACATACCGACCGCGACCAGTACAAGGACACAGTCATGACCCAGATGCAGACTCCACGCCGCCGCCACGCTGCTCGGGCAGCACTGGCGTTTCTGATCGGGCTGGGCCTTTCGGCGCCCGTGCTTGCCCCGGCATTTGCCAATGAGCCGATGGCGCCTGCTGGCAAATCAAGATCCATCCATCAGCAGAAGAAATGGCGCAAGGGCGATGTTACCATCATCATCATCGATGAGGATGACCGCAGCCGCTCTACCGTGCCCAAGCCCAAGCTTGGCGCCAAGACCGGAAAGACCGTGCCCGCACCAAGCAGCCGAATCGACCGCGACGATGACAACACCCGGATCATCATCAGGCAGACCCGCAAGACAGGCAAGACCGGCAGCAAGACAAGCACCGGACCGAAAGTGATCATCGTCGACAAGAACACAGACAATGGCTGCAGCGGTAGCGGCGTCTGCGTGATCAGGCCGTAAGGATAGACCTTCATGCGCCTCGGGCGAAGCTTGGTCTCACGGTAACATCGAAATCCGGCGCGGGGATGTTTTCAAGAGAAATATCTCCCCCCGGCTCTGTCTTGCGTTGCAAGCCAGTCGCCCACCTCCCCTCAAGGAGGAGGTGGGAATCAAACTTAGAATGCAGAATCAAGAGGCCGAGCAGGAAGGCCGGGGACGATATACCTTGAGCCGCAGACCGGTGAACGGCAGGCTTACAGTTGAAAGCAAGTCGTCCCCGCAATCCAAATCACTCGCCGCCTATTCCCACTCGCGGATGTCGACGAAATGGCCGGCGATGGCTGCAGCGGCCGCCATGGTCGGCGAAACCAGATGGGTGCGGCCCTTGAAGCCCTGACGGCCTTCAAAATTGCGGTTCGAGGTTGAGGCGCAGCGCTCATAGGGCTTGAGCCGGTCGTCGTTCATGGCCAGACACATCGAGCAGCCCGGCTCGCGCCAGTCAAAGCCCGCGGCCTTGAAGATCACGTCGAGGCCTTCGGCTTCGGCCTGGTCCTTGACCAGACCCGAGCCCGGAACGATCATCGCGTCAACGCTCGGGCTGACGGTCTTGCCTTCGACAACTGCGGCGGCTGCGCGCAGATCCTCGATGCGGCCATTGGTGCACGAGCCGATGAAAACCCGGTCGATGGTGATGTCGGTGATCTTGGTGCCGGGCTTGAGGCCCATGTAATCCAGCGCCCGCCATTTTGACGTCCGCTTGGCTTCGTCCTCGATCAGATCCGGATCCGGCACTTCGCCGGTGACTGCGATCACATCCTCGGGCGAGGAGCCCCAGGAAACGATCGGCGGCAGCTTGGCGGCGTCGAGACGGACGATCTTGTCGTAATGGGCGCCCTCGTCGGAAACCAGTGATTTCCAGTAGTCGAGCGCCATGTCCCAGGCCTTGCCTTTTGGCGCGCGCGGACGGCCCTTGATGTATTCATAGGTCTTCTCATCCGGCGCGATCAGGCCGGCGCGCGCGCCGGCTTCGATGGTCATGTTGCAGACCGTCATCCGGCCTTCCATCGACAAGGCACGGATCGCTTCGCCGGCGAATTCGATGACATAACCGGTGCCGCCGGCCGTGCCGATTTCGCCGATGATGGCAAGGATGATGTCCTTGGCGGTGACATGCGCGGGCAACACGCCATTGACCTCGACCAGCATGTTCTTGGCCTTGCGCTGGATCAGCGTCTGGGTGGCCAGCACATGCTCGACTTCCGATGTGCCGATGCCGTGGGCCAGCGCGCCGAAGGCGCCATGCGTCGAGGTGTGGCTGTCGCCGCAGACGATGGTGGTGCCGGGCAGCGTGAAACCCTGCTCGGGACCGACAATGTGGACAATGCCTTGGCGCTTGTCGTTCTCGTTGAAATATTCGACGTTGAACTCGGCCGCATTGGTGGCAAGGGCCTCGACCTGGATGCGGCTTTCCTCGTTCTTGATGCCCTGCGCCCGGTCCGGCGAAGTCGGCACATTGTGGTCCACCACAGCCAGCGTCTTTTCCGGCGCACGCACGGTGCGGTGCGTGGTGCGCAGGCCTTCAAACGCCTGCGGGCTGGTCACTTCATGAACCAGGTGGCGGTCGATATAGAGCAGGCAGGTTCCGTCATCCTTCTGGTCAACCATATGGTCGTCCCAGATCTTGTCGTAGGTTGTGCGCGGTGCGGTCATGGGGGGTGTCCTTGGCAAGTATAAGCAAACGGGAAAGGCGGGCGCGGCAGCGGCAGATCAGGCCGGGAGACGAGCTCGACCGGACCGGACGCCGGACATCCAGGCAAAAAACCGGGCCGGCAGGCGCTTGGCGTCCTGCAACACGATGCTCTTGTGAGCCGGGATTTCAAACAGCGTTTCCATCGTCGGGCTCAATACCAGCGTTTGGCAGCCTTGGCAATCTGAGCGGCTCAGCGCTCGCGGTCGAGCTGTATCTGGAAATAGCGCATCTGGTTTTCCGGAATCCGCTCGGACTTGACGCGGCCCTTACGCAGATCGAACAGGAACCGGGCTTCCGCGTTGGAATCGTTGAATTCGAAACTCGGATTCATCTGCGGCGTCAGGATCGGATCATAGAGCCGGCCCGACTGGATGGCGTCAAGCCTGCGGCCGCTGCGCTCGGAGTCCGCCGAAGCGACTGCCGGCAGCAGGATCGCACTGATGAGGGCAATCAGAAGTGTGCGTTTCACGGAAATGTCCTTTCGGTCGCGCGTCGGGTTCCCGACTATGTGGGAGCAACCGGGCGGATTGCCAAGGGTCCGCGGCCGGCATGCCGATCACAGGCTCGTGTTCCTCAGTTACAGCATGTAGGTTGTGGTTCACATGATTCCATTTGAACGCGACAGGCATTAGCCATGTGAGCCGCCGCCGCGTTCCTCGTCAGCCCGCCGCAAGCGTTTTTCCAGAGCCCTGAGCCCGAGCGACAAACCGACAGTCAACAGCAGATAGACATAGGCGACGATCGAATAGGTTTCGAAAAACCGGAACGAGCCGGAGGCGTAGATCTTGCCCATCTGTGTCAGGTCGGCGACGCCGAGCACCGAGACCAGCGAGGAATCCTTGATCATGGCGATGAAGTCATTGCCGAGCGGCGGCAGGATGGTGCGAATCGCCTGCGGCAGCACGATGAAGCGGAAGCGTTGCACACCGGTCAGCCCCAGCGCCTTGGCAGCTTCGATCTGGCCTGAGTCCACCGACAGGATGCCCGCGCGGAACACCTCGGAGATAAAGGCCGAATAGCCGATGGTCAGCGCGATCACCGCCCGCCACATCAGCGACACATCGCGCACCTGCAACGGATCGAAAATCCCGGCCTCGATCAGCGGCGTCATCAGTCCGTTCCAGGCGATCACGAAGCCCGGCGCGCCGACGAAGGCAATGTAGAACAGCAGCACCAGGATCGGGATGCCGCGGATGATCTCGACATAAAACCGCGCGATCTGCCTGAGCACCAGTGATTTCGACAGACCCATCACCGCCAGAAGCAGGCCGATCGCCGTCGCCAGCGTGAATCCGACAAGCGTCACGAAGATCGTGATCCAGACGCCCTTCGACACAATCGAGAAAATCTGGCTGTAGAGATCGTTGAGAACAATCTGGATTGCCAGAAACAGCGCAATGGCGCCGGCAGCCAGCAACCACCAGGGGAAGTCGGCCTTGTCGGCCTTTTTCGGAGCTGCTGTCACGAGCTTGGATTTTCCATCGATGCATCGCCCGGCGCCGGGCGCGTGAACAGCTGTTCCTGCACACCGCCATGCCATTGATCAGCGTCGCTTTGCGAGCGGAGCCCGAAGCCATGGCGCTCGTAGAGCGCGCGCGCCGCCTCGAGCCCGGCAAAGGTGGTGAGCCAGACCCGGCCAGCCGCAACGCGGTCGGCATGATCGATGGCCAGGCTCATCAGCTGTTTGCCAAGCCCGCTGCCACGCTCGGAGCCGGAGACCACGAACCAGCGCAGATGCGCCCCGTCGGCGCCACCGCCGGAGACATCCATCGATATCGATCCGACCAGCGCATCACCGCGCCATGCGGCGACAAACAGGTCACGCTCGGGATCGAAGCGGGCAAGAAATTCCGCCAGCTCGGACGCCAGCTTGGTTTCGAATGTCACTCCGAAATCCCAGGCCTGCGCATAGTAATCCATATGCAGGCCGACAACGCCGGCAAGCGCTCCCGGCCTGTATCCGTCGATGATGATCGACACGGTCAGACTAGCCGCCGAGCTTGTAGTCGAGGAACCATTTCTTGTTCAACGCATCAATGGTGCCGTCAGCCTTCATCGCTGCAATCGCGGCATTGACCGGAGCGACCAGGTCGGAACCCTTCGGGAAGATGAAGCCGAAATCATCAGCGCCCAGCGGACCGCCGACCAGCTTGAGACCACCATCGGAGGCATCGACATAGCCCTTGCCGGCGACACCGTCGGTCAGCACCATGTCGACATCGCCAGTCTTAAGCGCCTGAACGGTGGCGCCAAAAGTTTCCATCAGCTTGATGCGCGGATTGGCTTCGTCACCGTCGAGCACGTCATAGACGGAAACATAGAACGGCGTGGTGCCGGGCTGTGCGCCGACGAGACCTTTTTCGAAAGCTGCGAAAGACACCGCGTCGTCAAACCGGCTCTCGTCGCTGCGCACCAGCATGAACATTTCCGAGCGCAGATAGGGATCGGAGAAATCGACCTTTTCCTTGCGGTCTTCCTTGATCGAAATGCCGGTCATGCCGAGTTCGTACTGACCGTCGGAGACGGCCTGGATCATCGCATCCCAGGATGTGTTCTGATACTCGACGTTGAAATTGAGCCGCTTGGCGATCTCGTTCATCGCATCATATTCCCAGCCGATCTGCTCGCCGGTCTTCGGATCGATGAACTGCAGCGGTGGATAGGCGTTCTCAGTAACGACCACGACGGCCTTGCCGCCTAGATCGGGCAGATCCTGCGCCTGCAGGCTGGCCGCACCCAGGCCGATGACAGCTGCTGCTGCAGCCATGGAAACTTTGAAAAATGACATGACACTCTCCCTGATGAGGTCTCGGGATAACATTGCAGCGTGCCGCCTGTTGACGTGCAGCGCTTGGTTTGCACTTTGCAATGCGGCTTCGCACGCCGCAAGGGGTGGACACGGAATGAGCATGGGACGGGGCATTTCGGCGGCCAATCTCCCCCGTTGCGGGGGAGATGTCGGCATCGCCGACAGTGGGAGGCATGTTTCGTTTCATTCGGAAGGATCGGTGTGCGCTGAGGCTTTACCCCCCTCTGTCACTTTGTGACATCTCCCCCGCAAGGGGGGAGATCGGAGCAGGCAGCAGATCTCGTTGCCGCGCGCCAAAACGCCGGGGTTTGATCAGGTTGATAGTCCGGAGGGCCGCACGCAGGCTTTGCCTCTGGAAGTTTAACAATGGGTGGCGCAGCATGCGCGCGGCCCGATTATCGCCGGATGATGTCCGCATCCGACAGGCGGTGCCTTGCACCCCCGGGCGTTTATCCCCGTCCGGATTGCTCCGGCCGCGATCAGGACAGACCGCGGGAGTGGGTCTGGCGAGGTCCGGCACGGACGCTGCGCAGGCCGCTTCCGGCCAGTCATGTCCGCCACAGGCCCGCACCGGTGTCAGCGCCGCGGCACCTGCCTTGCGGCTGGCACGGGACGACCCGGCCCGGTGGCTGGCTTTGCACGGTCGATCCGACCGCCCGCCAGCGGAACCCCGATGGCCTCCGCCTCCCTCCGGTTTTAGCCGCACGTTACGACAGATCCCGAAAGGCCTTCCTCCCGCATGGTCGAACACGTTCGCGAACCATCCGGCAGCGGGAGCGGGAGCGGCATGAGTATTGCATCGGGGTGGCGGGTGGGGAAAAAGTGACTAGGTCTTATTACTCTCATGCATTAAACACGCATCCAAAATGAAAGATCACAGACAAGCGTCGGGCAAGCTGGTGCAGCTAATCGTCTGTCAAAAGGACAAATTTATGAAGACAGTCTACACAATCGGATACGAAGGAACCGATATTCATCGGTTTGTGGAGACTCTTCAGGCAGTAGGCGTAGAAGCCATTGCTGATGTGAGAGCACTCCCGCTATCCCGGAAAAAGGGATTCTCGAAGAACGCGCTCAAAGACCAACTAAACCAAGCTGGCATTGATTATATTGCGATGAAGGAATTGGGTGATCCGAAACCAGGAAGAGACGCAGCGAAGGCTGGTAATTATACATTATTCAGAAAACTTTACTCTGCGCATGTGGATCAGGAAGAGCCTAAATCTGCCTTGAAAAAACTAGCTACGATCGCTGAGTCAAATATAGTTTGCCTTCTTTGCTTTGAACGAGATCCAAAAACATGTCATAGACAAATTGTTGGCGAACGCATGGCTCCATTTGGGTACGAGATGTTTCATTTATATGGAGACGATCCGAAGCGATACATAAGACATCAAGAAAAACTTCCGACAATTAACTCCGCAATAGTCTAAAACAGACTTCCGTGAACTTGAGTTGGCGGGTAGATGAGGCTGATTATGAGCCATTGATCCGGAAAACGATGAATATTTCCCATTAAGAGCATTAGGTCCCTTGATGGCAGGCTTTCCATCAATTGGCTTCGGAATGCAGACTCCCAATTATCTCGATTGTGTTTACGGCAGTTCCAGAAGAGCGCACCTATTTCCCAATCCACGATTTTATGGCGGTGTAGCAAAACTCCGGACTCTGACTCACATTCATAACGGTAATAGAAATCGTATGGGAGTTTTCTCAGAGTTCTGACGCTAGATTTCTCAGCTTCATCAAACAGGCCACCCTGCCGTTGCTGCTGCTCGAGTTTATTTATTTCCTCTTTAGTCCACTCAGGCTTTGCTACTGGAACAACATCAAGGCCAACAATCCTCGATGGCTTCAGCAACGCCAACGAACGATCCGCAGTCAGCCTCTCAATTTCTATTTCATCAAAATGCGTAAATAGTTTTATTTTTTGCAGCAACTCTCTGCGTTCGGCCCATTCCCTTCGAGTTGAGACCTCCTCACCACCTTCAATGGTGTCCACCTTAATATTGAGACTTTCAGGCCTATGATCAGCTCGCGCAGTATCTACTTTGGCTTCAATCCATTGCCATTTTTTGAATTGCTGTTCCTTTGTAATCATTCGAAATGGCACCGGAAATAGCCTTACTAGATTTCCATTTTCATCCATTCCTGCGACACAGGATGTTTCAGCATATTTACCGCTTGGCGAAGGGTAGGTCTTGCAAAGAATGAGAAGTTTAGCATCCCGAACCGGCACGTTTCTTCTCCAATATGTAGGGTAAATCCCATTTTTTCAATTATGACGAATATCGCCCTCAACTGAAGGGTGTCACAGCGGCCAATGCAACCAGCATTGCCATTTCAACTGAATTAGTCAAGCTTAGCGAGCTTTACAAAAATCATACTTTGATCAACTGCTAGATATCTCCAGAAGCCAGTACCAAGCGCCAATTACGCCACTCGCCGACAACAGAGGGGCCAGGGGACAGACCGGCGTGACAACTCCACTCAATCTTTGGATTTGTCTTCGTTGGCTTCGGGGTGGGTGCCGTCGGAGACGCTGCCGGGATGCGGGTCGGAGACCTCGCGCTCGGGCTTGGCCGGGCCGGTTTCGGGCTTGTCTGTCTGCGTGTCGGGTTTCGGGGTCATCACACTCTCCTGTAAAGCTGTGAAACGCCGCAGGCCGTGCGTTGGTTCCCGTTCTCCCTCCGTCGTCATCCTCGGCCTCTCAATTCGTCATCCTCGGGCTTGACCCGAGGATGACGACGGTAGGGGTGGCGGTCAACGGACACGCGAACTCCGGGCTCCCGTGCAACACCCCCAAAACGCAAAAAGCGCCGGGTGCCCAGCGCTTTGAGGGACGACCCCGAAGGACCGTCAAATTCGGATGGAGCGGCTTATTCGCCCTTGGCTTCGTCAGCCGATGCGGCGGCTTCTGCTGCTGCTGCCTTTGCTGCTGCTGCTTCAGCGGCTTCTGCTGCTGACTTTTCAGCGGCCAGAGCCTGGGCTGCGGCAACTTTTTCAGCTTCGATGCGGACCTTCTCGGCAGCAAATGCCTGACGCTCGGTGTCGTTGAGCTTGCGAGCGCGGGTGCCGGTGTTCTCGACGATACGAGCCGACTTGCCGCGACGATCGCGCATGTAATAGAGCTTGGCACGACGAACCTTGCCGCGACGGACAACTTCAACGGCTTCAACCAGCGGCGAGAACATCGGGAACACGCGTTCCACGCCTTCGCCGTAGGAGATCTTGCGAACGGTGAAGTTTTCGTTCAGGCCGGCGCCGGAGCGCGCGATGCAAACGCCTTCAAAGGCCTGCAGACGAGTCCGCTTGCCTTCTGTCACGCGCACCTGAACCCGAAGCGTGTCGCCGGCGGAGAATTCAGGGAACTTGCGGGCTTCTTCAATCTTGGCTGCCTGTTCGGCATCCAGCTGAGCAATGATATTCATGGTCCTTGACCTTTCTTTTTTCTCAAACGGTCAGAGCGCTCTCAACTCGCCACTTTGGCATGTCCCTCTTGGGATCATCCTCGGTGGCTATGCCGGTGAAGGCAGGAGCGGGTTCACCATTCATTGTTTGGCAGGCACCGTGTTGCACGGCTGTCGGACATTGCCGATCGCGGGCAGATACACCATCACCCGGGATTTGTCACGCCCCGCGCGGCAATTTTGTTGAAAGCCTTGCGACGGCTTCTGCCCGATGCTCTAAGACCGGCTTGATCAATAGTTGGCTGGCGCGTCATGTCATTTCCCGAGATACTGCTTCTGTTTAGTGCCGGCTTTTTGTCGAGCGTCGTCAACGCCATTGCCGGAGGCGGAACATTCCTCACCTTCGGCGCCATGACACTGGTCGGCGTGCCGCCAATCATGGCCAATGCCACCTCGTCGGTGACCCAGTTTCCCGGCTACATCACCTCGGCGCTGGCCTACCGCACCGAAATCCGCGAGGCCGGGCGCGAGGCCTGGGTGCTGGCCGGACTGTCCCTGCTGGGAAGTCTCGCAGGCGCGCTGATCCTGGTGTCGATGTCCAACCCCTCGTTCCGTCAGCTGGTGCCCTGGCTGTTGCTGGCAGCGACACTGATTTTTGCCGCCGGCCCCTATCTGCGTCCCAAGACGCTGCATGCCGAACAACCGATCACCCGGATCGGGCTGGCCTTCCAGTTCCTGACCTCGATCTATGGCGGGTTTTTCGGCGCCGGCATGGGCATCATGATGCTGGCCGTGCTCGGCGTGACCAAGGGCGGCGATTACCACAAGCTCAATGCGCTGAAGAATTTTGTCGCGGTCATCATCGCGCTCGTCGCCATTGTGGTGTTTTCAAGCGGTGGGGTGGTGGCCTGGCTGCCGGCGCTGATCATGATTCCGGCCGGCGCACTGGGCGGCCATGCCGGGGTCTGGGCAGCCCGGCGGGTGCCACAAACGGTGATCCGCGGTGCCGTCGTTGCCGTCGGCCTGCTGCTGACCTGGTATTATTTCACCAGCTGACTTCAAGCAGAATCGTCGGACTCGAGCAGATCGGGCCGGCGCTCACGCGTCAATTGCAGCGATTGCGCCTGCCGCCAGCTTTCGATGGCCTTGTGATTGCCCGAGGTCAGAACCTCGGGGATCTCGCGCCCCTCGAAGACCTGCGGCCTTGTGTAGTGCGGATGTTCGAGCTGGCCGGTCTCGAAACTTTCCTGGGTGCCCGACTCCGCATTGCCCATGACGCCGGGCAGCACCCGGATCACCGCGTCGAGCAGCGTCAGTGCTGCCGGTTCGCCGCCTGACAGCACATAATCACCGATCGAGACTTCCTCGAGGTTGCGCGCCTCGATCACCCGCTGGTCAACGCCCTCGAAACGGCCGCAGATGATCACCACGCCGGGGCCCGCTGCAAGCTCACGGACCCGCGATTGCGTCAGTGGACGCCCGCGCGGGCTCATCAGCAGCCGTGGCCGTGTATCGCCCGCCGGGCTGACCGCATCGATGCAAGCCGCCAGCACATCGGGTTTGAGCACCATGCCCGCACCACCGCCCGCCGGCGTATCATCGACCGAGCGATGCTTGTCGGTGGCATAGTCGCGGATATTGACCGGCTCGATCAGCGCATCGCCGCGTTCCAGCGCCCGGCCCGCCAGCGAATGGCCCAGATGGCCAGGAAACATGTCGGGATAGAGCGTTAGCACGGTGGCGCGAAAACTCATCTCTACCGGTCTCCACCGGAACGGCCGTCACCCTCATCACCCTCGTCGTCCTCGCCGGTGCTGATAAGACCGGCTGCAATCGGATCAACCAGAATGCGGCCGGCCTCGAGATCGACATTCGGCACGGCGGCCAGCGTGAACGGAATCACCACCGGCTTCTTGCCCTCGTCGCGCAATTCCAGCAGGTCGCCGCCACCAAAATCCAGCACGCCGGAGATCGTGCCCCAAAACTGGCCGTCGGCATCCCAGGCTTCCAGTCCTTCGAGATCGGCGTGGAAGTATTCGCCCTCTTCGAGCTCTTCATCGTCAAGGCTCGAGCGGTCGATAAACAGCTCCAGCCCCTTCAGCGCTTCGGCTGCGTTGCGATCATTGATGCCGCGCAAGCGCACCACCACAACGGTCTTGGCGAAGCGGTGATCGAGAATTTCGAAACGGCGGCCGTCCTTGGTGTAGAGCGCACCGTAATCGGCGAGCGCCATAGGATCCTCGGTGAACGGCTTGATCCGCACCTCGCCGCGAATTCCCTGTGCTGCGCCGATGACGCCGATGAGAACGGGATGGTCAAGCTTGGTCATGGACAGCTCCGGATGGATTCCAAACGCCAAACGGGCGGCATGATGCCGCCCGCAGGATTGCACAATCTGTGCGGGCGAAACTTATTCCGCAGCGGGTTCTTCAGCAGGAGCTTCTTCAGCTGGTGCTGCAGCGGCAGCAGCGGCGTCTTCAGCAGCCTTGATGACGGCAGCCTTCGCATCTTCTTCAGCCTGGGCTGCAGCGGCGGTTGCGTCGTCCTGCTTCTGCTTCTTCTCGGCAACGCGTTCCTGGGCCTTCTTGCCTGGCAGCGCCTTGTTCGGGTTGGAGCGGGCTTCGCGGGTCATCATGCCGGCTTCGGCCATGAAACGGGCAACGCGGTCTGTCGGCAGCGCGCCGTGATCGAGCCAATGCTGGATGCGCTCCTGGTTGAGGCTGACGCGGGTGGCGTCGTCCTTGGCCAGCATCGGGTTCCAGTAGCCCAGACGCTCGATGAAGCGGCCATCGCGTGGCGAACGCACGTCAGCAACGATGACGTGGTAGTAAGGACGCTTCTTGGAGCCACCGCGGGCCAGACGAATTTTCAATCCCATTTTCTTTTCCTTCGTTTTAACAAGTGTGTTGATTGGTTGGTTGAGTGGATGTCTTCGGGCGCTTCTCAGCGCCAGATCTGTGTGGTCATTTCGCGCCGGCCTGCTTGTGATGCTGGATGACTTCGCGAATGACGAATTCAAGGAACTTTTCGGCAAAATCCGGATCGAGATCGGCGGATTTGGCCAGTTCGCGCAGACGGGCAACCTGCTCGGCTTCACGGTTCGGATCAGATGGCGGCAGATCGGCCGACGCCTTCAGCGCGCCGACAGCCTTGGTCACCCGGAAGCGCTCGGCCAGGATGTGAATCAGCGCCGCGTCGAAATTGTCGATCGAACGGCGGAATTGCTGCAGTTTGGCCAGTGCTTCGGTATCTGTGCTCATGTCCCGTCCCTCACTTCTTCTTCGGCAGGCCGGGAAGGCCGCCGCCAAGACCCGGCAGTTTCGGACCGCCCAATCCGGGCAGTTTGCCGCCACCCATGCCGGACAATCCGCCGGGCATGCCGCCGCCAAGACCCGCAGCCTCGGCCTGTTTCTGCAGCGCTTCGAGCTGTTTCGGATCCATCTTCGACAGATCCGGCATGCCGCCCATTCCGCCACCCATGCCGCCGGGAAGACCCATCTTCGAGGCCAGGCCGCCCATGGCCGCACGCATCATGCCGCCGCCCTTGCCCTTGCCGCCCATGGCTTTCATCATGTCGGCCATCTGCCGGTGCATCTTCAGAAGCTTGTTGATTGCCGCCGCATCGGTGCCCGAGCCCTTGGCGATGCGTTTTTTACGCGAGTGCTTGAGCACGTCCGGATTGGCGCGCTCGGCCTTGGTCATCGAGCCGATGATGGCGAGCTGGCGGGCGAATGTCTTGTCGTCCATGCCGGCCGCCGACATCTGGTCCTTCATCTTGCCCATGCCGGGCATCATGCCCATGATGCCGCCCATGCCGCCGAGCTTCTGCATCTGGCCGAGCTGATCGGCCATGTCGTTGAGGTCGAACTTGCCCGCCTTCATCCGGGCGGCCATGACCTGCGCCTTGTCGGCGTCGAAATTTTCCGCCGCCTTCTCGACCAGGCTGACAATGTCACCCATGCCCAAGATGCGGTCGGCAACGCGGCGGGGATGGAATTCCTCGAGCGCGTCCATCTTTTCGCCGGTACCGATCAGCTTGATCGGCTTGCCGGTGACAGCCCGCATCGAAAGTGCTGCACCGCCGCGGCCATCGCCGTCCATGCGGGTCAGAACCAGACCGGTGATACCGACGCGCTCGTCAAAGCTGCGCGCCAGATTGACCGCGTCCTGGCCGGTCAGCGCATCGGCGACCAGCAGGATTTCATGCGGATTGGTGCGCTTCTTGATCTCGGCCATTTCGGCCATCAAGGGTTCGTCAATATGGGTACGGCCGGCGGTGTCGAGAATGACCACGTCATGGCCGCCGAGCCTGGCTGCCTGCACCGCGCGCGCGGCGATATCGGTTGGCGACTGCCCGGCGATGATCGGCAGCGTTGCCACACCGGTCTGCTCGCCC
The DNA here is from genome assembly GCF_001011155.1 of Hoeflea sp. IMCC20628. Taxonomy (NCBI): domain Bacteria; kingdom Pseudomonadati; phylum Pseudomonadota; class Alphaproteobacteria; order Hyphomicrobiales; family Rhizobiaceae; genus Hoeflea; species Hoeflea sp. IMCC20628. The sequence goes on along the minus strand of NZ_CP011479.1, from coordinate 4,594,603 downwards.
AATTGCCTGAGCTGCTCTTGCGCTGCCGGCCGGCGCGTGTCGAGCGAGGCCATCAGGACCTTCTTGCGGTCGCGCTTTTCAAGCCGCGCAGCGATCTTGCCCGACGTCGTGGTTTTACCCGAGCCCTGCAGGCCGACCATCATGATGACGACGGGAGCGGCCGCATTGAGATCGATCGGCACGCCTTCTTCGCCCAAGAGCGCCACCAGCTCGTCATGAACCAGCTTGACCACCATCTGGCCTGGTTTGATCGACTTGACGATCTCGGCACCGACGGCCTTCTCGCGCACCCGGTCGGTGAAACCGCGCACCACTTCCAGCGCCACGTCGGCCTCCAGCAGCGCGCGGCGAACCTCGCGCATGGCTTCCGACACATCCTTGTCCGACAGGGCGCCGCGCCCGGTCAGATTGTTGAGGATGGAGCCGAGCCGGTCCTGGAGAGTATCAAACATAGGGTCGTCCTGTTGTTGCTGAAGGAAACACTTCAACAGATATGGGGCGAGCGTCATGCAAAGCCAAACAGCACCCGAGGGCGCATCGCGCTGTCGGGTGTTGGCCTCCGGGATCGATTTATACCAATTAGGGTCCCGGTCGGCGGCTCGGAGTCATGCTCGTCGCAGATTTGAGCGGGATAAACAGGAAAAGCGCGGTGGAGTCAAGGTTGGGGGTGTCTGGGAGGGCTCAGCCAGCAATTTCCCGGCGCGCCAGATCCGCGAGAAATGCCGAGCGGGTCAGCCCGCGCTCCCGTGCCGTCGCGTCCACTGCCGCCAACAACCCTGCATCCATGGTGATGTTGGCCTTGGTGGTGCGTCCACTCAAACGGATCACCGGCACCGCCAGAAGAAACGCGCCTTCCTTGAGATCGCGCGCCACGTCCGCATCGTCGCGCATGACCTCAAGGGTGCGCGCTTGCGGCAATACTTCGCCCTCCAGATGCAGCGCCAAGGCTTCGCTGGCATTGGCCAGCAAGTCATCCAATTCGTCAGCGGCGGAAAAACAGCCCGGCACATCGGGAAAATGAACGCCAAAGGCCCTGTCCCCGTCCTTCTCAAGACGCCGAATGATCTGCCGACTGCTCCGCTCCATCGGAAACGCTTCTTTATGCGCATATATATATCCGCCTAACGAGATGGGAAATCAAGATTATGGCGTTGGGGCCAACCTGGGTTTTGCTGTGATCTCAAAAAGGAGGATTCTTGCAGGGGAACTGGACGCGCTGTATTGGCAACACATAGCTGCGCCAAGGCGATGAATTGAGGTTCGAAAATGGTCGTGTTGCAGACAAGGCATCTGACGCTCAGCCCTTGCAGCCCGGAAGACCGGACTGATTTCATCGCCCTCGAGCGTGATCCGGAGATCATGCGCTTTCTCAATGGCGGACACGCCATCGACCATGAGGAGAGTGATCCAAACGCAGAGTTCCTTATGCCCCGGGGAACCGAGCCGCATGTCTGGACGGCGCGCCGCACCGCCAATGGCGCCTTCGTCGGGTGGTTCTGCTTATGGCCTGAAAGTTCTGAATTGGCCGAGATTGGATATCGCCTGCGCCGGTTGGACTGGGGTCAGGGGCTGGCCTCGGAAGGCGCCTTGGCTTTAATCAACTGGGGGTTCGGAAGCGCCGGCTACGACAGGATCTCGGCGACCACGATGGCGGCGAACCAGGCCTCGCGCCGGGTGATGGAGAAGATCGGCATGCAGTACGCACGCACGCTCCATATCGACTTTCCCCATCCCATTCCGGGTAGCGAACAAGGTGAGGTCTGGTACGAACTGACGCGAACGGAATGGGACACGCTCTCGTCTTCAGACTCATAGCCGACAGGCTTCGTGGCCCCTGTGACAATCTGCTACCTTGGTTCGCTCGACTGGCGGCAGGAATTTCAGTACCGTCGCCCTTGAATTTGCGCGGCTGGGCGGCAATCTTCAGATATCAATCCGAAGAATGAAGGCGAAGCATGTATCCCGATTACACAAGATCAGAACGCGTTGCTGACGGCAGCATGCACGCCATCGGCGTCATCGGGTCGGTGCTTGGGGCCGCTTTGTTGCTGATGTGGTCAGCCCCGGTCGCCTCGCCTGGAGAAATTGCAGCAATAACGATCTATGCGCTCACCTTGATAGCCACGTTCACGGCCTCGGCGTTTTATCACATGACCCCGTGGGAGAGCATCCGGCCGGTCCTGCGGCGGATCGATCATGCGGCGATCTATCTGAAAATCGCCGGCACCTATACGCCGCTGGTCGTCATGATCGGCAGCGGTCTGGCTTATGTTGTTCTTGCCGTTGTCTGGGCGCTGGCGATCATCGGCATGACGCTCAAGCTGGTGTTCTGGAGCACGCCCGGCCGTTTTGGCCCCACGCTTTATCTGATCATGGGCTGGATGAGCATGATCCTGATCTGGTCGTCATGGTCGGTGCTGCCTTTCGGCTATATCATTGCCGGCGGGCTGCTCTACACCGTTGGCGTGGTTTTCCATGCGTCCAAGACGATGAAGTTCGCCAACGCGATCTGGCATGGATTTGTCATCGCCGCCTCCACCTGCTTCTTTGCAGCCATCACGTTCTTGGCGACACAACAGGGTTCTGTGTAGCGGCATCTCCAATCCGGATGAAAGTGCCGGATGTGCCCCTCAAAAGGCCAGATCCACGCAATCATCGGCACTGCGACCATCAGCACTTCCAACATCAGGCCCATGCGCCAGAAGATTCCGCCGGCACATCAGGCCGATGCCTTGCTAAAGCGTCTCAGGCCATTTCTGGGCAGCCTGCATCACGGTCAGGATATCCACGTGATTGTCCGTGACGCGGTAGGCAATGATGTAGGGAATATCGGCCAGCACCAGTTCACGCGTGGCTTTGATCCTGCCGGCACGGCCCATCGCGGGCTGCGCTGCCAAGGCGTCCACCGCAGTCACGATGCGGGATAGGACGCGGGCGGACGCTTGGGGGTTATTCTGGGCAATATACGCACCAATCTGGTCCAGACGCCTCAGCGCAAGGCGCGTCCACCTGATCGTCCGGCGCGTCATGGCTGGCGGGCAGGCTGCACATATTTGGCAATCACGCTGGCAACATCATCGGGGCTGGCAAACTGCCCGCTCTCGGCTTCGGCAAGCCCCGCTTCAATTTCAGCAAGCTGCCATTCTTCCCGGGCGACAAAATCCTCGATGGCTTTTGCAGCCATGTAGGAGCGGGACCGATCCTGTTTTTCGGCGATCTGGTCAAGCCGCTCGGCAGTCTCGTCGGGCACGCGGACGGTAAAGGCGGACATGGTGATGACCTTCTTTGGTTCACCATGATTGTAGGTGAACCACATTGAATTATCAAGGTTCGTGCGGCTCCGGGTGTGCCCATTAGCCCCAATGGACAACGGAGCAATGCAACCAAAGCCTGTTGCAATTCCCGCCCTCTAAAACGGCCAGACCCAGGCAATCATCGGCACACCCACCACGATGACGATCACTTCCAGCATCAGGCCCATGCGCCAGTAGTCGCCGAACTTGTAGTTGCCGGGGCCCATGATGATGGTGTTGTTCTTGTGGCCGATCGGGGTGAGGAAGGCGCAGGAGGCGGCCACCGCCACACCCATCAGGAACGGATCCGGATTGGCGCCGATGGAATTGGCGACGGAGACGCCGATGGGCGCGGCGATCAGCGCGGTCGCGACATTGTTGAGAAAATCCGACAGTGTCATAGTGATGATCATCAGCACGGCCAGCACGCCCCAAGCCGGCAAATTGGCGGTCTGGGTGACGATCAGATTGGCGATCAGCTGGCTGCCGCCGGTGTCTTCCAGCGCCGCGGCGACGGGAATGAGGCAGGCGAGCAGCACGATCACCTTCCACTGGATCAGCGTATAGAAATCGCGACCGCTGATGATGCCGAGCAGCAGATAGGCCACCACGCAAAGCCCCAAGGCGATTGCCAGCGAGGTGATGCCGAGAACCGACAGCGCGATCGCCGCTGCGAAAATGCCGATGGCCAAGAGCGCCTTGGTCCGCTGCAGAACCTCGAGCCGGCGGTTTTCCAAGGGCAGCACGCCGAGCCACTGGCTGGCGGCGGCGATGTTCTTGTCGGGCCCGATCAAGAGCAGCAGATCGCCGGCCTTGATCGGCAGGCTGCTGACCCGCTCGCGGAACCGTCTGCCCTGGCGTGAGATGCCGAGCAGCGTCACCCCGTGGCGCTGGACCAGCCGCATTCCCAGCATGGTGCGGCCGACGACATTGGCCTCTTCCGGTACAATGGCCTCGACGAGCGAGAGCGACTTGCCCATCAGGCCCTTGTGCTCCTCGGTGCCGGTGACATCGAGTTCGGCGGCGCCCATGAAGGCCTCGATCTGTTTCGGATCGCCCTCCAGCACCAGGAAATCACCTTCACGGATTTCGCGGCTCTGCGACAGACCGGGCAGGCGCTTGCCCTGCCGCGCCAGCCCCAGAATGGTCACATCGTTTTCTTCGGCAACCGGATAGAGCTCGCCCACCGATTGACCGATCGATTTGGAATCTTCCTTGACCCGGGCTTCGGCAACATAAAGCCCGGCGTCGCCTTCCAGCGACATCGCGTCGGCGCGGGCCGGTATCAGCCGCCAGCCGATGAAGGCGACATAGGCAATGCCGGCAATCGCCACGGCGATGCCGACCGGCGCGAAATCGAACATCGAGAACGGCTCGCCCAGCACATCCTGGCGGTATTGGGCGATGACGATGTTGGGTGGCGTGCCGATCAGGGTGATCATGCCGCCAAGGATGGTGCCGAAGGACAAGGGCATCAGCGTCAGAGACACCGCCCGCTTGGCCTTGCGCGCCGCATCCATGTCGAGAGACATCAGCAGCGCAAGTGCTGCGACATTGTTGATGATCGCCGACAGAATTGCGCCGACCACCGCCATGATACCGATATGCACCGGCAGGGTCCGGTCGGGGCTGGTGACGAAGCGGGCGATAAATTCGACCGCGCCGGAATTCATCAACCCGCGCGAGACGATCAGCACCAGCGCGATGATGACGACGGCCGGGTGGCCAAAGCCGTGAAACGCCTCGTCCGGCTCGATCAACCCGGCCAGCACCGTGACCAGCAGCGCCACGAAGGCAACAAGATCGTAGCGGACCCGGCCCCAGACCAGCATCCCGAACAGGACGACAAGAATTCCAAACAGCATGATCTGGTCGGTGGTCATGAAACCCATCCCGTTGCGCGGCGTGCAATGTGCACAGTTACGACTTGGGTTACATGGCCGGAATTTTGGGTCAACTGGATTCCGCAATGCGCATGCAGATCAACCGGAGCCGCTTTGCCGGCTCCGGTTTACTTAGACCCTACTCAGCCAGACAGGCGTTGGTGTACCAGCCCGACACGTCCGGCATCTCGGTAAGTGTATCGCCATTGGCGTCACGCAAGATGCCGGCCTCAAACAGGAACCCGGTGATGCCGGTGATGAGATCGGCGTCGATCAGGCCAACGGGCTCGCCCGCATCACGCAGGAACCCTCCCTCGACCAGCGCCTTCATCGAGGCGTGGACCAGGTCCGGGTTGGACAGCATGCCGCCCGTCCCGGAGATCAGCATGTCGGCGGCGGCATCCGGATTGTCGGCGGCGAAAGCGTAACCACGCTGCGCTGCCTGAACGAAAGCAGTTGCCGTTTCCGCATTGGCCGCAAGCCAGGTGCCGTTGCCGCCCAGAAAAGTGGTGTGTTGGTCCGGTACGCCGTAATCGGCATAGCTGAACGTCCGCTGCGGCCGGTTCAGCAGCACGGAATTCACACCTTCCCAGGTACTGACTTCAAGGGTGAAATCGACCGAGCCATTGGCCAGCGCCTCATAGGCCGAGGTGCCGAGCGTCACCGTGTCGAATGTGCCCTCGCCGCCATCGTGCTTTATGATTGAGGATATCAGCGCATTTTCCCAGGCACTGCCGAAACCGGCATAGATCTTTCCATCAAGGTCCGCGGGACGTTGAATGTCCTCGCGTTCGCCATTGAAGACGAGACGCCCGGTCTCGTGCTGAACCACCGCCATCACCGCCGTCATGTCGGCGCCCATCGAGCGCTGGCTGTGGAAGCCGACGGCGCTCAAGATTCCGAACTGCGCAACGCCGGTCGCAACAAGCGTGCCCGACGAGGTGTCGGTATAGGGCAGGATCTCGACATCGAGACCGGCTTCCTTGAACCAGCCTTTGGCCTGGGCGACGTAAAGCCCGACATGATTGGTGTTGGGCGTCCAGTCGAGCGCCACGGTGAGCTTTTCCGCGGCCTGTACCGGCACAGCAATGAGCAGGGCCAGGGCAGTGAGAAGATGTTTCATGATCAGTCTCCGGTTTGGGTGAGAAGGGTGTCGAGGAGCTGGGCTTCAAGCTGGACGGCCTCGGCGGAGGGGGGACGGCCAAGGCGCGGGCGCGGGCCGGAGACAGCAAATTCGGCGATGATCCGGGCCGGCCTGCGTGAGAACACATAGATCCGGTCCGACAGCGCCACCGCCTCGCGCACATCGTGAGTGACCAGCAATGTGGTCCAGTGGGCCTGCTGCCAGCGGCTTTCCAGCCAGCCCTGCATCTCGGCGCGGGTCAGTGCGTCGAGCGCGCCGAACGGTTCATCAAGCAATTGCACCGGCCGGTCCTGTACGATGGTGCGCAAAAGGGCTGCCCGCTGGCGCATGCCGCCGGAGAGTTGCGCCGGGTAATGCTGCTCGAAACCATCCAGCCCGAAGGTTGAAAACAGCGGCAGTACCTTGGCGCGGGCTTCGTCACGATCCATCCCCTGCACTTCCAGCCCGAGGATGACGTTGTCGATAATCCGCCGCCACGGCATCAGCGCGTCACGCTGCGGCATGAAGGCAAAGGCCTGCGGGTTTTGGCTGAGCGGTGCGCCATTGACCCCGATTGTGCCCCGGTCCGGCGACAGCGCACCGGTGAGCAGCCGGAACAGGCTCGACTTGCCACATCCGGACGGTCCGAGGATCGACACGAATTCGCCCTTGCCGACCTGCAGCGAGATATCGTCGAGCACCGGCGTGCCGCCCAGCGTGAGTGAAACGTTTTGGATTTGCAAAGCGGTCATGGCGCTGCCCCCGCATGCCGCCAGCTCAACACGAGGCGCTGCAACAGCGCGGTGGCGCCAAACAGCAGCAGCGTCAGCAACGAGCTGATCACCACGGCGGCGAGCATCAGGTCGGGGCGAAAACTGTTCTTGGCGTTGAGGATGACTATGCCGAGACCGGCGCGGGCGCCGACATATTCGGCGAAGATTGCCGCCACCACCGCATAGGTGATCGAGATCCGAAGCCCGGCGAAAAAATAGGGCATCGCCGAAGGGAACCGGGCACGGCGGAAGATGCTCCAGCGGGATGCCCCCATCGAGCCGAGCAGCGCCTCGATGTCGGGTTCGGTGGACTCGTAACCATCAACCAGCGCCACCAGCATCGGGAAGAAGGTGACCAGCGCCACCAGCAGGATCTTTGGCGTCAGCCCGAAGCCGAACCACAGCACCACCAGCGGCGCTATCGCCACCAGCGGCAGGGTCTGGCTGATGACGAACACTGGAAACAGCGCGCGGCGCAGCTTCGGGGTGAAATCAATCAGCAGCGACAGCAAAAACGCCACCGAGACCGAGAACGCGAACCCGGTCAGCGTTGCATAAAGTGTCGGCAGCGTGTTGGCCCAGAGCATGTCGCGGTTGACCACGATCTGCTGCGCCACCCGCGAGGGCGCAGGCAGCACCAGCGCCGAGATGCCCGACAGCCGGACATAGATTTCCCACACACAAAGCGCGGTGAGCACACTGAGAATGGCCGGCAGGCCTTGAACAAGCCTTGCCGCCGGTAGCCCGGACGGTAAACGAGCCATGGGATCAGCGGATCGAAGGGCTGTTGGCGGAAACCGTCAGATCGATGGTGACGTGGCCTTGCGGCGGGCCGAAGCGGCAGAAGGCCTGCTGCAGCGTGGCAAACACCGGCCCTGAATCGCCGATGAGGCGGGTGCAGAAATTCTTCGACCGGTCGAAACAGCCGCTTGATTTGAGAAAATCGATACAGCCCATGATCTCGGCCATGTGGTCGCCGGCGCCCATCACATAGAGCGAGAACTGTGCCCGGGCGACTTCCCCGGTCATAGCGGTTTCGGCCAGTACGGCCTGCGCCCCGGCCTGACGGCTTTCAAGCGATTCGGATGGATTGGCCAGTGAAGATGTCTGGCAGATCGGGTCATCCGGCTCGCCGGGACATCCGCGCGACAGCGTCGCCCGCAGCACCACATGCTGCCGCGATGCGGCGGCGGCAACATAGAGATCACGCAGCGCCGGGAACAGCACTTCGGGCGGACCGACAATCAGCGTCGAGATATCGTCGGTCTCGATCCTGAGCCGGTCACGGTACGGATCAAGCGCCGAAAGCGATGACACGATCACGTCGACGAACCCATCGGTCATCGGATAAAGGGATACTTGCGCGCCTGCGAACATCTTGGTTCCTCCTTGCTACGCTGGCATTATCCAGATCAGCTTCGAGGGTCCGTGGGCATGGCGCCCGCGTCTCAGCCGCGGCTCTACGCGGCACCCCTGTGGTGAGGCGCATTCAACAGGATTTACATGCAAATGCAAGGGTTTTTGTTTGGTGGCCGATAGTTGTTTCCGGACATGGCAAGACGCAGCGCCGGGAGAAGGCTCCCCGACGCTGCATCCCGCTTTTTCGTGGCAATTTCCTGAGGTCGAGCTCAGTGCTTCTTCACCGGACCGATGTAAGACACCTTCAGCGTGCCGGAATAGGCATTCATCCTGGCACCGAACAGGGCGTGGTGCTTCTGCGCCAGATAGGAATATTCAGTGCCCTGGCAGTCGAGCATCTTGATCTGTCTGTAGCCCGAACGACGCAGGTTTTCGGCACCGGCGCGGCAATCCTTGCGCGATACCTTCACCACCTCATTCTTGCGGGTTGCCCGGTGATCGCGAACCTTGGGCTGTGTGGCGATGCGGTGGTCACGCACCTGAACTTCGGCGGCGGCACGATGATCACGGACGTTGCGGGAGGAATCGCTGGCCTGAGCCGGTGCCTGGATAAGGATGGTTGCGAGGCTGGCGGCGGCGAGGGTGAGAATGGATTTGGTCAACATGCTCTGTCTCCGGTGTGTGGGTTTCAATAACGCCACCCTGATCCACGCCGGTTGAACCGTTTCTGAAGTCCCCGTTCATCACCGGTTCACGCCGTTCGTCCGGGCCGTTCGTCTGGTCGATGCCCCGTGTCAGCCTTTCGATCTGCGAAATCACAAAACCAGTGCATAAATCGCATTTTCGCCCTGCCAAACGAGCTGAAATTGTAGATCATGCAGCCATGAAACATATTCTCCCGTCGCTCGTCGTTCTCCTGTTATCGGCGGCACCTGCCAGCGCAAAGACCATTTGCACCGTCATTGCAGATGCAATGTCCGGAGACGTGCTGCTTGAGCAGGGTGATTGCCGCTCCCGGGTGACGCCGGCCTCAACCTTCAAGATTGCGCTGAGCCTGATGGGGTTTGAGTCCGGCTTTCTCACCGGCGTCAACGCACCGGTCCTGCCGTTCAAACAGGGGTATCCCGATTGGGGCGGGTCGAGCTGGACCCAGCCAACCGATCCAACCCGATGGATGAAATATTCGGTGGTCTGGTATTCCCAACAGATCACCTCTGCTCTGGGGGTCAAAAAACTGCAGCGCTACGCCGAAACCTTCGACTATGGAAACGCCGACTTCAGCGGTGACCCGGGCAAGAACAACGCGCTGGAACGCGCATGGATCAGTTCGTCCCTGAAGATCGCGCCGCTGGAGCAGGTTACGTTCCTGCGCAATCTCACGAACCGCACACTGCCCGCCACACCCCAAGCCCTCAACCTGACCATGGCAATTGTTGAAACCACACCCGCCAGCGGTGGCTGGATGATTTCCGGCAAGACCGGCTCCGCCTATCCCCGGCTGGCAGATGGATCTTTTGACCGGGCAAAGGGCTGGGGCTGGTTTGTCGGCTGGGCTGAAAAGGATGGTCGCAGGCTGGTCTTTACCCGCCTCAACCAGGACGAGAAACGCGAAAAAGGCTCGGCCGGGATCCGGGCGGAGACCGCTTTTATCAAGCAATGGCCCGAATTGATCGCAGCGATTCCTTGATAGCCAGATCCGCTATCCGGGCTGGCAATCGCTGGCTTCACTTGATCCCGCTCCCCCTCGCACCATATTCTGTCGATGAAACGCCGCTCCTTTCTCAAATTTTCAGCCCTCGCCGCCGTTTTCGGCCTTGGCGCATCGGGGACCGCAATGGCTTTAGCCCGCAACTCCAACCGCTATCACTCCGGTCCGGTCAGCGACCATTTCGACGGGGTGCGGTTCTTCAATCCCGATGGCGCGGCGCCAAAAGGCTTTTCCGATCTGTTGAGATGGAAGTTCAACGGCAAGCAAGTGAGCTGGCCAGCCACAGTCAGAAGCCCGTTCGCCCCTGCCCGGCCCGAGCCTCGCGTCGAAGGCGACCAATTGCGCATTACAATGGTCGGCCACGCCACCATGCTGATCCAGACCGCCGGGCTGAACATTCTGACCGATCCGGTCTGGTCTGATCGCGCCAGTCCGCTCACCTTTGCCGGACCGAAGCGGGTGACCGCCCCCGGCATCGCTTTCGAGGATCTGCCGGACATCGACCTGGTGCTGCTGTCGCACAATCATTACGACCATCTCGACCTGGTGACGCTGGCGCGGCTGAGACAGGCGCACAATCCGCTGGTGATCACGCCGCTCGGCAATGACACCATCATCAAGGCGCACACCCCGACAATGCGGGTGATCACCGCCGACTGGGGCCAGGCGGTCGAATCCGGCCCGGCGACGGTGCATTTCGAACCCTGCCACCATTGGTCGGCGCGCGGCATGAATGACCGCTCGATGGCGCTGTGGGCGGCCTTTGTGATCGAGACGCCGGGCGGCAAGATTCTGCATATCGGCGACACCGGCTTCGACAATGGCCGGCCTTACAAGAACGCCCGCGACAAGCATGGCAAGTTCCGCGCCGCGATCCTGCCGGTCGGCGCCTATGAGCCGCGCTGGTTCATGAAGGATCAGCACCAGAATCCCGACGAGGCGATTGACGGTTTCCTGCTTTCGGGCGCCGACCATGCGCTGGGCCATCACTGGGGCACCTTCCAGCTGACCGACGAAGGCCGCGACGCGCCTGCGGAAGTACTTCATGCCAAGCTGGCCGAAAAGGGTGTGGCCAAGGACCGGTTCCGGCCGCTGCATGTTGGCGAGACCTGGGAAGCGCCAGCAACAAGCGTCTAGACGCTGAGCCCGGCTGCCCGGCACTGGTAATTGCGGTGCATTTTTGCCATATAGGCCGTCAACAGCAACGGGTGCGCAGCATGGAACCGATGGTCCCTTTCGCCAAGATGAACGGACTGGGCAACGACATTGTCGTCATCGACATGCGCGGCCGCAGCGATGCCGTAACCGCGGAAGCGGCAATCGCGCTGGCGGCGGGTGAAAAAACCGGCTTCGACCAGATCATGGCGATCCACGATACCGAGATCCACGGCGTCGATTACCGCATCGACATTCTCAACCGCGACGGCTCCCGCGCCCAGGCCTGCGGCAATGGCACACGCTGTGTGGTGCAGGCGCTGGCAAGTGAAACCGGGCGCAAGAGTTTCACCTTCAAGACGCTGGCCGGAATTCTCAATGCCGAAGAGCATGACGACGGGCTGATCTCGGTCGACATGGGCGTGCCGGAATTTGCCTGGGACAAGATCCCGCTGGCCGAAGAATTTTACGACACCACCCGCATCGAATTGCAGATCGGTCCGATTGACGCTCCGGTGCTGCACTCGCCGTCGGCCATGTCGATGGGCAATCCACATGCGATTTTCTGGGTCAAGGACGATGTCTGGTCCTATGATCTGGAACGCTTCGGACCGCTGTTGGAAAACCATCCGATCTTTCCCGAGCGCGCCAATATCTCGATTGCCCGGGTGATCGATGCGTCCAACATGGATTTGCGAACCTGGGAACGCGGCGTCGGCCTCACCCGCGCCTGTGGCTCGGCGGCCTGTGCTGCGGCGGCCTCGGCGTCGCGCACCGACCGCACCGGCCGCCAGGTCACCGTCAATCTGCCCGGCGGTCCGCTGAAGATCGACTGGCGCGCCAACAATCACGTGGTCATGACCGGCCCGGCCGAATGGGAATTTTCAGGCCGCATCAACCCGGCAACCGGCGGCTGGCTGACTGATGAGGCGGCGGCGTGAGCGGTGTCCGCGTCCTGACATTCGGATGCCGGCTCAACACGTTCGAATCCGAGACCATGCGCAATGCGGCCGAAACCGCCGGGCTCAACAATGCGATTCTGGTCAACACCTGCGCGGTGACCGCTGACGCGGTGCGCCAGGCGCGGCAATCGATCCGCCGGGCGCGACGCGAAAACCCGCATGCCCGCATCGTCGTGTCGGGCTGCGCCGCACAGACCGAGCCGGAGACCTTTGCGGCGATGGCCGAAGTTGACGCGGTGATCGGCAATGACGACAAGGGCCGGGTTTCGACCTACAAGAAACTGCCGGACTTCGGCGTCGACGACAGCGAAAAGATCCGCGTCAACGACATCATGTCGGTGCGCGAAACCGCGCCGCAGATGATCGAGGCGGTGTCCGGCCATGCCCGCGCCTTCGTCCAGGTGCAGAACGGTTGTGATCACCGCTGCACCTTCTGCGTCATCCCCTTTGGCCGCGGCAATTCCCGCTCGGTGCCGATGGGTGCGGTTGTCGAGCAGATCGCCAAGCTGGTCGACAACGGCTATGACGAAGTCGTCATCACCGGCGTTGACGCCACCAGCTATGGCGCCGACCTGCCCGGACAGCCAAAGCTCGGAACGCTGGCTGCGACGATTCTCAGGCAAGTGCCGGAGCTGAAGCGGCTCAGGCTGTCGTCGATTGATTCGATCGAGGTCGATGACGCGCTGATGGATCTGATTGCGGATGAACCGCGCTTCATGCCGCATCTGCACCTGTCGCTGCAGCATGGCGACGACATGATTCTCAAGCGGATGAAACGGCGGCACAGGCGCGATGACGCGATCAAGTTCTGCCGCACGGTGCGCGATCTGAGGCCGGGATTTGCCTTCGGCGCCGATTTGATTGCCGGATTTCCGACCGAGACGGAAGAGATGTTCGCCCGCTCGCTCGACATCATCGACGAGTGCGGCATTGCCTTCCTGCATGTGTTTCCCTATTCGCCGCGCGAGGGAACACCGGCCGCACGGATGCCGCAGCTTGACCGCGGACTGATCAAGACCCGCGCTGCACGGCTGCGGGCGCATGGCGAAAAAGCCTATGACGCGCATCTCGCAAAAATGGTCGAAAACGGCGATACCCATTCGGTGCTGGTCGAGTTTTCAGGCACGGCGCGGACGGAAAATTTCACCCCGGTGGTTGCGTCAAACGCGCCAAGGGGCCAGATGGCGGTGATAAGGGTGACCGGACGGGATGGCGATCACCTGACCGGCGAACTGGTTGGCACGGCAGCGGAGGGGAACACCACCCCGGCCCGCGCCGCAGGCTGACCCCAGCAAGGACGACAGACAGGCATGGCGCTCAGCTTCATCAAGAAAGTTTTCTCCTTCGGGCGAAACAAGGAAGTCGCGCCGGACCCCGCGGCTGAACCGGCGCCGGATTCAGCGGCCGAAACCGCACCCGAGGCAGCATCCGAACCCGAGGCGCCGCTCGCATCCGCCACGCCCGCAGCTGCGCCAGAACAGTCTTTCCCGCACGATGGCGGCGAGATGCAGTTCACCCCGGAGACAGCGGTTGCTGATGAGCTGTCACCGCCCGCGCCTGCTGACAAAGAGCATGCGGGCGAACCGCCGATACATGCCGACCCCGTGGAAGAAGGCCCCGAGGACGGGCTGACCCCGGAGGAACTGTCCGCCGATCCGGTCCTCGCGCCCGTGCCCGACGAAACACCGGAACCCGCATCGCAAGACACGGCGTCCAAGGCCTTGCCTCAGGATGGCGGCGGCATGCAGGTCACCCCGGAAATGGCGGCCACCGATGAGCTGCCACCGGCCGCTCCGGTTGATAAAGACCATGCGACCGAAGCCCCGATTCACGCCGAACCCGTGGAAGAAGGCCCCGAGGACGGGCTGACCCCGGAAGAACTGTCCGCCGATCCGGCCGTCCCGCCCGTGCCCGACGAAACGCCAGAGCCCACACAGGAGCCGGCGCAGCGCAGCGTGGTTGTTCGCGATACCGTGTCCCCGCTGGAGCCGGTTGTTGCGCCTGAGCCGGTGGCGGAAGAGAAATCCAACTGGTGGCAGCGTCTGCGCCAGGGCCTGTCGCGCACTTCCGGTCAGCTGACCGGCCAGATCAGCGGCATCTTCACCAAGCGCAAGCTGGATGATGACACGCTGGAAGAGCTGGAAGACATTCTGCTTCAGGCCGATCTGGGCGTCGAGACCGCAATGAAGATCACCGGCGTGTTGTCTGCCACCCGCTACGGCAAGGACATTTCGCCGGCGGAAGTGGAGAAGGTCATGGCCGAGGAGATCACACGCGTTCTGGAGCCGGTGGCCAGGCCGCTTGAACTTGATCTGAGCCACAAGCCACATGTGATTCTGGTCGTCGGCGTCAACGGCACCGGCAAGACCACCACCATCGGCAAGCTCGCCGCAAAGCTGAGCTCCGGCGGGCTGAAGGTGATGCTTGCTGCCGGCGACACATTCCGCGCTGCTGCCATCGAGCAGCTGAAGATCTGGGGCGACCGCACCGGCTCGAAAGTGGTTTCGACCAAGCTTGGCGCCGATGCCGCTGGCCTGGCCTATGAGGCCTTCGAGTCCGCCCGCACTGACGGCGCCGACGTGCTGATCATCGACACCGCCGGACGGCTGCAAAACCGCACCGAGCTGATGGATGAGCTGGCCAAGGTGGTTCGGGTCATCAAGAAACTCGACCCCGACGCACCGCACACGGTGCTGCAGACGCTCGACGCCACCACCGGTCAGAATGCGCTGGGCCAAGTCGAGATCTTCCGCAATGTCGCCGGCGTCAACGGGCTGGTGATGACCAAGCTCGACGGCACCGCCCGCGGCGGCATCCTTGTCGCCATTGCCGCCAAACATAAATTGCCTGTCTATTTCGTCGGTGTCGGCGAGGGTGTAGACGATCTCGAACCCTTTGAGGCGGCTGATTTCGCATCAGCCATTGCCGGACAACCGACCGGAGAAGTCAAATGAGCGACCGCAAGCCACTCGAAGCCGAGGCTGCCGACCAAGACATCCATATATTCGAGCGTGATCCTGGCGACCCGAAGCGCAAGCACGTCAATCCGCTGCTCAAGCTGGTGCTCGAACTCGGACCGCTGCTGGTGTTTTTCTTCGCCAATTCCAAGGGCGCCTGGATTGCCGAACGGGTGCCGTTCCTGGCCGATATCGGCGGTCCGATCTTTGTCGGCACTGCCTGCTTCATGATCGCCACGGCGATTGCGCTGACCGCATCCTGGATCCTGACCCGCACCCTGCCGATCATGCCGCTCTTGTCGGGCGTCATCGTGCTGATCTTCGGCGCGCTGACGCTGTGGCTGCAGGACGAGACCTTCATCAAGGTCAAGCCGACCATCATCAACACCATGTTTGGCGCCATCCTGCTGGGCGGCTTGCTGTTCGGGAAATCGTTCCTCGGCTACGTGTTTGATTCCGCCTTCAAGCTCGACGCCGAAGGCTGGCGCATCCTGACCTTCCGCTGGGGCCTGTTCTTCCTGCTGATGGCGGTGATCAACGAGGTGATCTGGCGCAATTTCTCCACCGACTTCTGGATCACCTTCAAGGTCTGGGGCAACATGCCGCTGTCGATCGTCTTCACGCTGGCGCAACTGCCGCTGATGCAGCGGCATGCACTGCCGGAAGAGGGTGTGGAAAGCGCAGAAAGTTAGGCTGTCTGATCATCAATGGCAGCCGCCCGGACGATGCTGGCAGAGGCAACAGATCAATACATATCAAGCCGCGCCGACACTGCGTGCCAACTTGCCCAGCGTTTGCTGGCCGAGTTCCACCGCGCCAAAACCCTTGGCCTGCTGAAATTCCGCTGCCGTGCTGAACACCATGCCCAATGTGACTTTCGTGGCCCCGCCCTGATTCTCAAACGAAACCCAGGCATCGGCATGCTTTGGTCCGTTCTCGCCCCAAAGCAGCGTGTAGCTGATCCGGTCCTCGGTTTTGACATCACCATAGATGTGGTGGTTGGGGTAGACCGTACCGTCCGGCCCGATCATGTCGAACACCCATTCGCCGCCGGCCCGCAGGTCGATTCGCCTGGTACGGCAGGTAAACCCGTCCGGCCCCCACCATTTGGGCAGGGATTCCGGGTTGAGCCAGGCGCCCCAGACGATATTGCGCGGCGCCTCGATCACCCGGCTCAGCAGCATCGTGCGCTCGCTCACCGCCACCAGATTGTCCAGCCCGGCGCCAAATCCCTCGCGGTAGCCGTCCTCCATGTCTTCAGCCAGTGAAGAAAGCTGCACGGTCATGATCACCCGGCTGCCCTCGCCCACGCTGGAGAAATCCGCCGTGATCAATGCCGCCGACTGGGTGACCCCTTCAGTCGAGATCACCTCGTAATTGACGCTGCACGCAGCCCGCTGCAACTCCAGCCATCCGGCCTCGCAGCGCGTGTCGGGAAATCCTTCCACCTTGCACAGCGAGACTTCGCGGCCTCCGACACGGGTATCGGCCTCGAGAAATTCCACAGTAACCAAGGGCGAAGGTGGTGCCCATACTGCCCGCGCGGCCGGCGCAGTCCAGGCTTCCCACAGGGTTGTGACAGGGGCCGCAAACTGCCGTTCAAATGTCAGCGTCGCAAAACGTCCGCTCATCTCACAAGTCCTTTCGCATAGGCTTCGAGTTGCGTCACCACCGTGCCCCAGCCATCAAAGAAGCCCATTTGCTCATGCGTCGCCCTGGTCTCCGGATTGCGATGACGGGCAATCGCGGTGTAGCTGGTGCCGCCGTCGGGCGTATCCTTGAGAAGCAGGATCGCGGTCATGAAAGGGTCGGGCGCCGGTTTCCAGCCTTCGCTATAGGTATCGGTGAACACCAGTTTCTCCTCCGGCACCACCTCCAGATAAACCCCGAGATTTTCCATGACATTGCCTTCGACATCGAAGGTGGTGTTGAACCGCCCACCAACCCGCAAGTCGATCTCCACCGAGGTTACCTTGTGGGGGGCGGGGATGAAGAAGTGCGGGATGTGCTTCGGCAGCGTCCAGCATTCCCAGATCAGATGCCGCGGCACGGCCAGCGTGCGGGTAAAGCTCAAGTCCGTGGCCGGATCCAGCTCCAGTTTCAGTGTCATGTCTTTTGCTCCTCCATCACCGTTTTCACATAATCGTCCAACCGGTCGAGCCGGGATTCCCAGATTTGCCTCTGCTCATCGAGCCATGTCCGCATCGGCGCCAGCGCCTCAGGCACGATGGCGCAGGTGCGCACCCGCCCGTCCTTCGAGGTTGCGATCAACCCAGCTTCCTCCAGCACCGAAAGATGCCGCATCACCGTGGGCAGGCGCAGTCCTGTCGGATTGGCCAACTCGGTCACCGGTGCAGATCCCTGCGCCAGCCGCGTCAAGATTGAGCGCCGGGTCGGGTCCGCCAGTGCGTGAAACAGGTTCGAGAGATCAGTATCATGCTTAGCCATACAGCTAAGTATCTCGACCGCGCGGCGCCGTCAAGGGACAGTTAGCAATGTTGCTAGGTATTTTTGTGGCGGGTGGGTAAATGCAGCTCCTCCATGTCGGATAGTTCCGTCTCCAGGGGCTGTCACAGAACCATAACGCGCGCGTCATCGGGCTGTAATCCGGTCCGGGCATGAGAGGCTTCTCACAAAAGGAGATCCTCGTGAAAGCTCGTATTCTATCCCTCGCCATCCTTGCCCTGGCATCCCCGGCCACCGCCCAGGAGATCTTTCCCGCCACTCTGGCCGGCCACGCCTATCTGCCTGCTCTAAGCCTGCTGGCACCGCCTGCCGATGCACCCCGCGATGGCTGGATCAGCGGCAAGTTTACCGGCGTTGGCCGCAACGGAGTGCCTCTGTCCGTGCCGGGCGACACCGGCGGCATGCACGGCAAACGCCTGACCGGAATCAGCCTGCCCTTCATCGGCCAGCCGCTGCAGGGATTTTCGGGTTTTGCCATGGACAAGGCCGAAGATGGTTCGGTCTATGTGCTGACCGACAACGGCTTTGGCTCGAAGGCCAACAGCCCTGACACAATGCTTTTTTTCAGCCGCATGATGGCCGATTTCGAGACCGGAAAAGTCGACATCAAGGAAACCGTTTTCCTGCATGACCCCGATTTCAAGGTGCCCTTCCGCATCTCCTGGGACGGAACCGACAACCGCTATCTGACGGGGGCCGATTTCGACCTCGAAAGCATCCAGCGCATTGGCGATTCGATCTGGATCGGCGAAGAGTTCGGGCCTTACCTGATTGAAGCCGACCTTGATGGCCGGGTGAAGGGTGTCTATCCCACGATGATGAACGGCAAACAACTCAAGGGCGCTGACACGCCGGGCATCTCGGCCACATCCGTGATCGGCAAGGACTGGACCGTTCCGCGTTCGGGCGGCTACGAGGGCATGGCGCTGCAGCCCGGCACCGGTCTTTTGTGGGCAATGCTGGAGAAGCCGCTACTAGGTGAAGACGGCAAGAGTGAAGGCGATTTCCTGCGCGTGCTGGCCTTCGATCCGGCCAAGCGCGAATGGACCGGTGACAGCTTCAAGTTCAAGCTTGCCGAAGGTGCAACGGCGATCGGTGATTTCAACTTCATCGACGACACACGTGCGCTGGTGATCGAGCGCGACAATGGCGAGGGTGAGCCAAGCCTGAAATGCGCCGGTGAGCCGGCGGCTGATTGTTTCCCGAACCCGGCAATGGTCAAGCACGTCGTGCTGATCGATACCGCAAGCGTCGATGCGGATGGCTATGTGCGCCGTATCGGGCAGATCGACCTGATGAACATCGCCGATCCCGAAGGACGGGCGCGGATTACCACGGATGGCGGTGAAGAAGGCCGATTCAGCCTGCCCTTCTTCACCATCGAGGATGTGATGCGGGTCGACGATACCCATATCATGGTGGCGATAGACAACAATTTGCCGTTCTCGTCAGGCCGCAAGCTCGACGCCGCGGCGGACAATGAAGTGGTGCTGCTGAGCGTGCCCGAGTTGCTGGCCGCGCAATGAGGCGTTGAAATTGCCGGGGGATCACACCCCCCGGCACCCACACGATCATGTCATGCGGAGAAGCCCGAGAGCGGCGCCTCTGATTGGCTTAACCCGCATTCCCGAACGGCCCGGAATAACCCCGCGCCATCACCTCGCGCTCGTGGCCGAGCATCCAGTGCACCGTCGGAAAGGCGATCTCGTCCATCGGCAGCTTGTCCCAGTCGAACAGCTCAACTTCCAGGCTTTCCTCGCCAATGCCGAACAAGGCAGCACCCGCACCCGGATCAATCAGTTCAGCGCGCCAGATCAGTTGCACCTGGCTCAGGCGCGGGACGGAATAGATGGCCAGCAATTCGCCGAGCTTGAGATTGGCCAGCGCCTCTTCGCGCGCCTCGCGGCGGGCGCCATCCTCGGGTGTTTCATTAAGTTCAAGATAGCCTGCCGGCACGGTCCAGAAGCCGCGGCGCGGCTCGATGGCGCGGCGGCACAACAAGACCTTGCCCTCGTGCCGGACCACCGATCCGACGACAATGCGCGGGTTCTGGTAATCGACGAAGCCGCATGTCTGGCAGACATCGCGTGCATGGGTGTCGCCAGCGGGAACCAGACGGTCGAAGTGTTTCTCGGTGCTCATCGCTCAAACATAGAGCGCAGAGACATGCACGGCGAGATCAATCCGCTGACAGAATGTCAAAAAACTCAGCTTGCGGGCGCCATCGCCTTTTCAATCGCCGGCAACAGCTTGTCGCGCAGGCTTTCGGTGGTGAACGGGCCGATCTGCTTGAACAGGATTTCTCCGTCCGGCGCCACCAGATAGGTCTCCGGAATGCCGTAAACACCCCAGTCGATCGCCGATTTGCCCACCGGGTCGATGCCGACGGCGGAAAACGGATTGCCGAGCTCGCCCAGAAACCTCAGCGCGTTGTCGTTCTTGTCCTTGTAGTTGATGCCGACAAGCTCGAGCCGCGGATCTTGCGAGAGTTCGAGCAGCACCGGGTGCTCCTGGCGGCAGGGCACGCACCACGACGCCCAGACATTGACCAGTGACAGCTTGCCCGCAATCGCCGCATCGGTCAGCGCCGGCACCGGCTTGCCATCCGCGATCAAACCTTCAAGCGGCGGCAGGCTCAGCGACGGGGCTTGCGAGCCGATCAGCACCGAGGGAATTTCGCTGGCGTCCTTGCCGGAGCCAAGCTGATAGAGAAACACCCCTGCCAGCGCGATGAACAGCGCCAGCGGCAAATAGGCAATCAGCGCCCGCTTGCGGTTGGGGGCAGCCGGTGTCGCGTCATGGGTCTCTTCGCTCATGACCGCGGCCCGCCTTCCGCCTTGGAGCGCCGCCGCACACCTTGCGCCTCGAACTCGGCCAGTTCGGCTCTGCGGGCGCGGCCGTCAAGCAGGATGCCGATCAGCAATCCGGCCAGCGTCACGGCTGTGGCTGCGTAGGACAAAAACACGAAAGCTTGATGGCTCATCATGCGCGCCCACCTCCAGCGCCAATTGCTTGCGCGGCCTGACGCCGCATTGCCTGCACCCGGCGCCGCAGGATCTCGTTGCGCATCGCCATCAGATGCAGCGTGAAAAAGATCAGCGTGTAGGCCACTGCCATCACCAGCAGCGGATAGAGCATCGTCGGGTGAATGGTCGGGCCGTCAAGCCGCATCACGCTGGCCGGCTGGTGCAGCGTGTTCCACCATTCGACCGAAAACTTGATGATCGGGATATTGATGAAACCAACCAGTGTGAGAACCGCAGCCGGACGGGCGGCACGGGCCGGATCATCCATCGCCTTGTGCAGCGCCATCAGCCCCAGATACATCAGGAAAAGCACGAAGACCGAGGTCAGCCGCGCGTCCCAGACCCACCAGGTGCCCCACATCGGCCGGCCCCATAGCGAGCCGGTCAAGAGCGACAGGAAGGTGAAGGCTGCACCAATCGGCAGCGCCGTCTTGGCCGCCACATCGGCCAGCGGATGTCGCCAGACCAGGGTGCCGATCGAGGCGATCGCCATCACCGAATAGCACATCATCGCAAGCCAGGCCGCAGGCACGTGGATGAACATGATCCTGACGGTGATGCCCTGCTGGTAATCCTCGGGCGCGGCAAACGACATGTAGAGCCCGACCAGCAGCGACAAAACCGCTGCTGTGGCCAGATAGGGCAGAATCTTGCCGGAGAGGGCAAGAAACCGGGTCGGATTGGCGAGGCTGGTAAACCAGCCCTGGGATGCTGTGGTGTCACTCATGGCTTTTTTCTAATGCTTGCTGCGTGTGGTTTCAATGCGGCAAATCAATCAGAGGCTCCTTTGAGCGCCGCAGCCGCCGCAACCGGGCCGAGAGCGGCGAAAAACAGCGCGATTGCCGACAGGATCATGAACGGCGGCATGAATGGATCCGGGTCGGTGACTGCAGCGTAAGACGCACTGACGCCGAAAATCAGGATCGGGATCGCCAGGGGAAGAATCAGGATCGAGACCAGCAACCCGCCACGCGGCAAGACAACGGCGACGGCAGCGCCGACAGCGCCGATGAACGAGATCGCCGGGGTGCCGACCAGCAGTGTCAGCATGACAGCACCGGTGGAGGTGGCGCTCATGTTCATCAACAGCCCCAGCAGCGGGGCTGCCAGCACCAGGGGCAGGCCGGTGGCCAGCCAATGCGCCAGGCTTTTGACGAACACCGTCAGCACCAGCGAGAACCAGTCCTGCATCACCAGCATGTCGAGCGAGCCGTCTTCGCGGTCGGCCTGAAACAGCCGGTCGAGACCGAGCAGCGAGGCCAGCAACGCACCGATCCACAGGATCGCCGGGCCGATCCGCGCCAAGAGATTGAGATCCGGGCCGATGCCAAAGGGAATCACCGCCACCACTGCGAGAAAGAACAACACGCCGAGCATCGCCGCCCCGCCGGAGCGGGTGGCAATTGCCAGATCGCGCCTCAGCAGCGCCATCATGTCCAGGACTCCCCGGAGCTTGAGGCCGGGCGATGAACGCCGGTCAATTCCAGCGACTGAATATTATTCAGCCCTAGCGGCTGATGTGTGGCGGCAATCGCCAGTCCGCCATTGTCGAGATGATCGCTGACCAGATCGGCAAACAATTGATCGGAGCGCTTGTCGAGCGCTGCCGTCGGTTCATCGAGCAACCACAGCGGCCGCGCCGAAACCAGCAGCCGCGCCAGCGCGATGCGGCGCTGTTGACCGGCAGAAAGATAGCCGAACGGCAGATGCGCCACGCCGGTAAGCTCGACCGCATCAATCGCCGCATCGACTGACAGGCCTTCTGCGTTTTCGGTGTGGTGAAAATTTTTCCAGAATTGCAGATTTTCCGAGACCCGAAGCTCGCGCTTCATGGCGTTGCGATGGCCGAGATAATGGGCGAATTCGGAAACCGGCAGCGCCACACCGTCGTCGCCGGTGAGCACGAAACTGCCCGAATCGGCCGCCAGCAATCCGGCCAGCACTCTCAAAAGCGTTGATTTTCCCGATCCGTTGGGTCCGGTGATGACCATCGCTTGCCCACGCGCAATGGTAAAGCCGATGTCTTCGAACAGGACGCTGTCGCCGCGCCGTCCCTTGAGTTTCAAAGCTGTCGCCTGCATCGGCCCCCGCATTCGGCCCGCTCAACGAGCCCGGCTGTCGTGTTCCATACCATCGCCCAGAAAACATTCGTCAAAAAATATTGAAATGGGCCTTTGGTTGATCTGGCACGTTCACGCGAAAGAATCTATAAGGCCCGCAACCACGCCAGCGGTCGGCGTGAATTCAATCTAGCGCCGAACATGATGCCCCAAGCATCACGGGCGGACAGCGGAAATGACCGTACCCGCATCCTTGTCCACGCAGTCAGCGTGTAAGGTGTTCGCCCTCGATGTTCGGCCGAACTCATGAAAGCAGGTTGCTCGTGGCCAAATCACTCGACAGCTTCAACTGCCGTTCCACCCTCGATGTCGAGGGCACGGACTATGTCTATTACAGCCTCGTTGAGGCGGAGAAGAACGGCCTGACCGGGATCTCGACGCTTCCTTTCTCGATGAAGGTGATTCTCGAGAACCTGCTTCGCAATGAAGACGGCCAGACAGTCAAGAAGGACGACATCCTCGCCGTCGTCGCCTGGCTGACCAACAAGGGCAAGGCCGACGCTGAAATCGCCTACCGCCCGGCCCGCGTGCTGATGCAGGATTTCACCGGCGTTCCCGCCGTGGTCGACCTGGCCGCGATGCGCGACGCCATGGTGGCGCTCGGCGGCGATCCGCAGAAGATCAACCCGCTGGTACCGGTCGATCTGGTCATCGACCACTCGGTCATCGTCGACGAATTCGGCACACCGCAGGCGCTGGCGCACAATGTCGAGCGCGAATATGAGCGCAATGGCGAGCGCTACCGCTTTTTGAAGTGGGGCCAGCAGGCGTTCAAGAATTTCCGCGTCGTGCCTCCCGGCACCGGCATCTGCCATCAGGTCAACCTTGAATATCTCGGCCAGACCGTGTGGACCAAGGAAGAAGACGGCGAAATCACCGCCTATCCCGACACCTGCGTCGGCACCGACAGCCACACCACCATGATCAATGGTCTTGGTGTGTTGGGCTGGGGCGTTGGCGGGATTGAAGCCGAAGCCGCCATGCTCGGCCAGCCAATCTCCATGCTGCTGCCCGAAGTCATCGGCTTCCGCCTCACCGGCGCACTCAAGGAAGGCGTCACCGCCACCGATCTGGTGCTGACTGTTGTGCAGATGCTGCGCCAGAAGGGTGTTGTCTCGAAATTCGTCGAATTCTTCGGCCCCGGCCTTGATTCGATGTCACTCGCCGACCGCGCCACCATCGGCAATATGGGCCCGGAATACGGCGCCACCTGCGGCTTCTTCCCGGTTGATGGCGAAACCATCAACTACCTGACCATATCGGGCCGTGAAGAAAACCGCATCAAGCTGGTTGAAGCCTATTCCAAGGCGCAAGGCATGTGGCGCGAAACCGCTGCAGCCGAGCCGGTGTTCACCGACACGCTGGATCTTGATCTCGGCACCGTCGTGCCGTCGATGGCTGGTCCGAAGCGTCCGGAAGGCCGGATTCCGCTCGAAGGCATCGCCACCGGCTTCGCCAAGTCGCTGGAAGATGAATACAAGAAGCCGGGTCAGCTCAACAATCGCTATCAGGTCGAGGGCGAGGATTACGATCTGGGTCATGGCGACGTCGCCATTGCCGCAATCACATCCTGCACCAACACATCCAATCCGAGCGTGCTGATCGGCGCCGGCCTGCTGGCCCGCAACGCGCTGGCCAAGGGTCTCAAGACCAAGCCATGGGTGAAGACCTCGCTGGCTCCCGGCAGCCAGGTGGTGGCCGAGTATCTGGCCAAATCCGGTCTGCAGACCGATCTCGATGCGCTTGGCTTCAACCTGGTCGGCTTTGGCTGCACCACCTGCATCGGCAACTCCGGCCCGTTGCCGGCACCGGTGTCCAAGACCATCAACGACAAGGGCCTGATTGCCGCCGGCGTGTTGTCGGGCAACCGCAACTTCGAAGGCCGTATTTCGCCTGACGTGCAGGCCAACTACCTGGCCTCACCGCCGCTGGTGGTGGCCTATGCGCTGGCCGGTTCGGTTCAGAAGGACCTGACCGTCGAGCCGCTGGGCGAAGACCAGGACGGCAACCCGGTCTACCTCAAGGACATCTGGCCCTCCTCGCAGGAGATCCAGGAATTCATCATGAAATACGTCACCCGCGCACTCTACGCGGCCAAATATGCCGACGTGTTCAAGGGTGACGAAAACTGGCAGGCCGTCGAAGTGCCGACCAGCCAGACCTATGCCTGGGAAGACAACTCAACCTATGTGCAGAACCCGCCTTACTTTGAGGGCATGGGCAAGACCGGCGCCGGCATTTCCGACATCAAGGGTGCCCGCGTGCTGGGTCTGTTCGGTGACAAGATCACCACCGACCACATCTCTCCGGCAGGCTCGATCAAGGCACAATCCCCTGCAGGCGCCTATCTGATGGATCATGGCGTCGGCGTCATGGACTTCAACCAGTACGGCACCCGTCGCGGCAATCACGAAGTGATGATGCGCGGCACCTTCGCCAATATCCGGCTGCGCAACTACATGCTCGGACCGAATGGTCGCGAAGGCGGCTATACGTTCCATTACCCGAGCCGCGAGGAGATCTCGATCTTCGATGCGGCCATGCAGTACAAGGCCGAAGGCGTACCATTGGTGATTTTCGCCGGTGCCGAATATGGCAATGGTTCGTCGCGTGACTGGGCTGCCAAGGGCACCAACCTTTTGGGCGTCCGCGCAGTCATCGCCCAGTCCTACGAGCGCATTCACCGCTCCAACCTGGTCGGCATGGGTGTGATCCCGTTCGTCTTCGAAGACGGCACCTCCTGGGAAAGCCTCGGCCTGAAGGGCGACGAGACGGTGTCGATCGACGGGCTGGCCAATATCCAGCCGGGCGAGAAGAAGGTCGCCAAGGTCACCTTCGCCGATGGCACGGTCAAGGATGTGCCTCTGATCTGCCGCGTCGATACGCTCGATGAACTCGGATACCTCAAGAATGGTGGCATCCTGCAGACAGTTCTGCGCGATCTGGCCGCCTGACCGATTTCAGCTTGATCAACAACCGGCGCCGGGGCACATTGCCCCGGCGTTTTTCGTTTGAGAACCCTGCACTCCAGCCTCACCGCAACGTGATTTGGACGTGTCCGGGACTCCGCGTTACCTTTTGTCAGTATCTGGAGTATCACCCTGACAGAAACGGACCCACCCGCATGACCGCCCGCGCCTGCTTTCTCGCTTTTGCCCTTCCCCTGCTGACGGTGGCAACCAGCATTGCCGCCCCCGGCATCGCACGAGCGGGCGACTTCACCGGTGTCGTCGAGCTGTTCACCAGCCAGGGCTGCTCCTCCTGTCCGCCAGCCGACGCGGAAATTGCCAAGATGGTCAAGCAGGGAGAGGTTCTGGCGCTCAGCTACCATGTCGACTACTGGAACTATCTCGGCTGGGCCGACACGCTGTCGAGCGCCGCCAGCACCGAGCGGCAATATGGCTATGCCCTCTCGCTCCGGCGCAAGAATGTCTACACGCCGCAAATGGTCATCAATGGCCAGGACCATACCAACGGCGCTGACCGCGAAGCGGTCGACAAGATCGTCAAGACCCTGTCCGACAGCGGCGCCGGACTCACCGTTGACGTGGCGGCCAAGATCGACTCGGTCGGATTGAAGATCTCGGTCGGTGCGGGCGAAGGCAAGGCTAACATCGTTGCGGTCTATTTCGATGACGCCACCGAGGTGAACATCAAGCGCGGCGAAAACAGCGGCCGCTCGATCACCTATCACCACAGTGTGCGGGACATGGAAACCATCGGAATGTGGGACGGAGAGGCACTCAGCCTGATACTGCCCGTATCGGTCATGTCCGCCTACCCCGGGCGCGGCTGCGCGATATTGCTGCAAGTGGTCGGCGAGGACGGTTCGCCAGGACGTATTCTTGGAGCCGCCATGATCGAACCGGATGCTTCCACGTAAAAAGACACACCATACGAAAAAGGACCGGCATGAAGCCGGTCCAGTTGATAGGGGGCTGCCTCACGCATCAGTCGCGGGAACGGCCTGAAGCTGCAAGGCGCATCAATCATCAAATCAGTTACGATCAGAGACCGAACGCTTGCGAAAGATCCGTTCCGGGAACCCCGAGGGGGGCTGGGGGGCTGTAAATCGAAGTCCCCGGTTCGAACCGTCTGAGGCAACGCGGCAACAATTGCCGCCAAATCGGGCGCGGATTTGGCGGAAATGCGGCCCAATTATGCCGGTGTCCGGTTTCACCCCTGAACACGGTAAACAACCGCAACGAGGTGAATCGTTTCGTGATGGTGCAACGCGGGATTGTCCTGAAAAGCGACAGACGCTGGAAAATCCGCCGCCAGCCTTGAATTTGCGACTGTGTCAGGCAAACTGGACTTATGAGCAATGATTTGCAGTCCACATAATGGCTGACGGGGCGGATTACTCAGCGAGCCGCAGTGCGGGCGGCAGCGCCGCGACAGTTGACCTGTCTGAACACCGCCGCCGTAACACGCCAGAGCCGGTGACATTCCAGCGCCGCGAGCTGGATCGCATCCTGCAGGTGTACGGCAGGATGGTTGCCGAGGGCCAATGGCGCGATTACGCCATAGACCATCTGCGCGACCGGGCAATTTTCTCCGCCTTTCGCCGCACCAGCGAAGTGCCGCTCTACCGCATCGAAAAAGACCCCTCCCGAGCTCGCAAGCAGGGCGCCTTCGCCATCATTTCGGCCGCCGGCGTGGTGCTCAAACGCGGCCACGAACTGCAAACCGTACTGAGATATTTCGACAAGGCACCGCGCGTGGTCCGTTGATAGCGTTACCCGCCGAACAATGTGCCGGGATAAATCGTCGGGTCCGGATCGGTTGCCTTGCCCTGACCCAGCGGCCTCTGCATGAAGACGGTATCAAGCCAGCGGCCCTGTTTGTGACCGGAGCCGGTGATCATGCCGGAGCTGACAAAACCCGCCTTTTGATGAACTGCGATCGAGGCCGGGTGGGCGCCGCCGATCACTGCGATCATCTGCCGGAATCCGAGCGCCTCGCACCGACCGATCAAGGTTTCGAGCAAAGCCCCGCCAACGCCCCGGCCGCGCGCTTCGGGTGCCAGATAGATTGAATCCTCCACCAGCCAGCGATAGGCCGGGCGCGTCCGGAACGCCGAGGCATAGGCATAGCCCAGCACCCCGCCCTCATCGTCTGTGGCGATCAGATAGGGATAGCCCTTGTCTGTGATCGCCGCCATCCGCTCCGCCATCTCCGCCTGGCTGGGTGCGAGCAATTCGTAGCTGGCGACGCCGTAAAGTACGCTGTCGGCATAGATGCGGGTGATCTCGGGCAGGTCTGCTGGCGTGGGGTCGCGGATGATCATGGGCACCGGTCCAAATGGGTCAGGCCACCCGTGTATCGTCCCACCGGATCACAGCCAACAAAAAAGGCGGCCCGAAGACCGCCTTTTCCTGATCAGATTGATCTGTTCCGAGAACTACTCGCGATTGCCGAGGAAGTGCAGCAGGAACATGAACAGGTTGATGAAGTCGAGATACAGGCGCAGCGCGCCCATGATAGCCTTGCGGCCAGCCGTGTCGTGGCTGTCGCTCTCGTAATACATCGACTTGATCTGCTGAGTGTCATAGGCGGTGAGACCTGCGAAGATCAGCACGCCAAGACCGGAGATGACGAATTCCATCATCGGCGACTGCAGGAAGATGTTGACCACCATGGCGATGATCAGGCCGAACAGGCCCATCATCAGGAACGAGCCCATCGCCGACAGGTTCTTCTTGGTGGTGTAGCCGTAAAGCGACAACGCACCAAAAGAAGCAGCGGTGATGAAGAACGTCTGGGTGATCGATGCACCGGTGTAGACCAGGAAGATCGACGACAGCGAGACGCCCATCATTGCGGCAAAGACCCAGAAAGTGGT
Organism: Hoeflea sp. IMCC20628; assembly: GCF_001011155.1. NCBI lineage: Bacteria > Pseudomonadati > Pseudomonadota > Alphaproteobacteria > Hyphomicrobiales > Rhizobiaceae > Hoeflea > Hoeflea sp. IMCC20628. The sequence continues at coordinate 4,565,933 of NZ_CP011479.1, read as the reverse complement.
TTGCGCAGCAGAGACGCTCATCTTTTCAATGCGGGCGCTCAGGAAAAACACCATCCCGAGTGGAGCCAGCATGACCACCCATTTGAGCGGCGAGCCATAGAGCGCGGCGCCAAGGCCGGTCAGCATCTTGCCATTGCCCAGCGTTGCAACTGCAGCGGCCGGATCATTGGTGGTTGCGAACATTGCGATCGCATAGGCTGCGACACCGGTGATGCCGAGGCCCAGTGCCATCAGGTTGTAAACGCGCAGCATGTAGGCGCGAAGGCCTGCATCAATGTCGGCACCCGCATAGGCGCCGTTTGCTGTGCGGACATTCGAATTGCGAAGGTCAGCCATGTTTTCCTCTTTATAAGCCCCGATGTTGGTTACGGTGTCGGGTTCAAGATCCCAGGCGCCGCTGTGGGGCTCCAGCATGCCTGCCTTACAATATGAGCATGATCAGCGCCCACGACAAGACCCCTTGTGGTCCAAGTTTCGCCGAAACCTATGTGTTTGCTTAATAAACCCGTCAGCTGGACCTCAAAGTTCCCGCAAAACCGGTGCGGCTTTTTGTCCAAGCACACGCCAGGTGCCCAGCAATCCGATGCCGACGGTGAGGATCAGTGCGCCAGCAAGCGTTGCCAGCGCGATGTCGGGCATGAACTTCGACGGCAGTGTCATGATCTGGCTGACCACGAACCAGGCCGCCACGCCACCGAAAGCCAGCGCGAAAATGGCAGTGGCCAGCCCGAGCAGGCCATATTCATAGACATAGGCACGAATCAGCGTCGCCCTTGTCGCGCCTAACGTCTTGAGAACCACGGCATCGTGAATGCGGGAGCGGTTTCCGGCGGCCAGTGCCCCGGCCAGCACCAGCACCGACGCCACCAGCGCCACAAGTGCTGCGGCACGGATGGCAATGCCGATCTGCCCGACCAGCCGGTTGGCAAGCTCGAGCGCATCCTTGACCCTGACACTGGTGATCGTCGGATAGGCCTGGGTCACGCTGCGCAAAATCTCACCCTCGAGCGCAGCATCCGCACCCGGATCGGACAATGTCGCCATCCAAGAATGCGGCGCGCCGGCAAACGTGTTGGGTGAAAACACCATGACGAAATTGATCGACAGCGATTCCCATTCGACTTCGCGCAGATTGGCAATTTTCGCCGTGATCGAGCGCCCGAGCACCGATACGGTGATGCTGTCGCCGACATCGAGGCCGATTTCGCGCGCTTCCTCGGCCGAAAACGAAACCAGAGGTTCGCCTTCATAATCCGGCGCCCACCATGTACCGGCGTCCAGTTTCGAATTTTCCGGAAGATTCTTGGCGTAGGTGACGCCGCGATCGCCGCGGAGCACCCAACGGGCTTCGGCCGGCACATTCTCCGCATTGACGTCTTCACCCTTGAGCTGGGTGATGCGACCGCGCAGCATCGGCACCTTGATGACCTTACCGCCCGGTGCCAGATCGGTGACAACTTTCTCGAACCCGTCGATCTCGTTGGACTGGATGTCGACAAAGAAGAAGTTTGGCGCCCTCTCCGGAAGGTTTCCCGAGAGTTCACGCCTGAGATTGGTGTCGATCAGCGCCAATGTCACCAACAGCGCCAGACCCAGACCGAGCGACAACACCACCGAAGGGGTCAGCGCGCCGGGGCGGTGAATATTGCCGATCGCCAGCCGAAGCGGCGTCGACCGGACAGCAGGCCACCTTCTGGCTATTGCCTGCACGGCAAACCCGACCAGACGCAGCACCACGAAGGCCGCAATCACGGCGGCAACAAACACCATGGCAATGCGGCGGTCATCGGCAAACCAGATCGCAGCCGCGCCCAGTGCAGCAAGTGTGAGACCCGCGGTCAGCAGATAGGGCCAGCGTGGCAGCCCGTTTGTCTCAAGCCCCTGCTGGCGAAACAGCGCCGTCGCCGGAACCTCGCCGGCCCGGCCCAGTGGCAGCACGGCGAAGGCGAACGCCGTCACCAGCCCGAAGCCCGCGGCAATGGCCAGCGACGCCGGGTAGAATGACGCCTCGACCGCAATCGGGATCACGCCGGACAGCGCGCCAGCGGCAACAAAGGGGGTCGCGGCGCCGAACAGCAGCCCCAGAATCACCCCGAAACCGGCAATCAGCATCACCTGGATCAGATAGATCGCCACCACCAGTCTGACGGGCGCGCCGACGCATTTCAGCGTGGCGATGACGCCGCGCTTGCCGTCGAGCCAGGCCCGGACCGAATTGGCAATGCCGACGCCGCCGACGATCAGCGCCGTGAGGCCGACCAGGGTAAGGAATTGCGAAAAACGCTCGATATTACGGGTCAGCGAGGGTGCCGCGTTCTGGCTGGTTCGAATCTGCCAGCCGGCATCGGGAAAGCGCTCGGTCGACTGATCGCGCAAACCCGCAAGCTCTGCGGCAGAAGCTTGATCGGCAAGCCGCACCCGGTAGCTGAACTCCACCAGACTGCCCGGGCGCAGAAGACCGGCCTGATCAAGTGCATCGCGTGACATCATCAGCCGCGGCGCAAAGCCGAAACCTTCCGACAGCGCATCGGGCTCTGTGGCAATGACGCTGCGGATCTGCAGGCTGGCCTGGCCGACAAGCACTGTGTCGCCAACTTCAAGGCCGAGACGATCAAGCAGGATCTGCGCGACGGCTGCGCCATAGACACCATCCTCGGCAGCAAATGCCGCCTCGATCGGCATCGCTGGCATCGTCTCGAAGGCGCCATACAGTGGATAGGCCTCATCAACGGCGCGCAGTTCGACCAGCGACTGGTCGGAGCCGTCGGTCTTTCGCGCCATGGTGCGCATGTTGACGCCTTCCGACACGGTGCCAAGCCCGTCAATATAGCTCCGTTCCACTTCACCGATGTCACGGTTGTCGATTTCAAAGCGGATATCGCCACCCAGGATGGTCTTGCCTTCCGAGGCAATCGAGCCGGTCATCATCTGCGAGACCGAATTGACCCCGGCAATCGCCCCGGTGCCAAGCGCCACGCAGGCGAGAAAAATGTAGAACCCGGAAAGGCCGCCGCGCAATTCACGCAGCGCCAGACGGGCGGCAAGCCCGAGCCGCAGACGGTTTGCCCCGGTTTGAGTACCAGTCTGCGAAGATGACGCGGCCATCAGGCCACGACCTTGCTGGAGGACTGGGCCGATGAGGTTTCCTCGCCGACAATCCGGCCCGACCGCACCGCAATCTGCCGGTCGCAGCGCGCCGCCAGCGTCACGTCGTGGGTCACCAGCATCAGGGTCGTGCCGCGCTCGGCTTGCTTGGCAAACAACAGGTCGGTGATTTGCCGTCCGGTTTCGCCATCGAGATTGCCGGTGGGCTCATCGGCCACGATCAGCGCCGGATCCGGCGCCAGTGCCCGGGCAATCGCCACGCGCTGTTGTTCGCCGCCAGACAATTGGCCCGGATAATGGGTCAGGCGGTCACCGAGGCCGACCGCGATCAATTCCGCCCGCGCCCGCTCAAAAGCGTCGGGTTTGCCAGCCAGCTCGAGCGGAACGGCGACGTTTTCGAGCGCCGTCATGTTGGGAATAAGATGAAATGACTGGAACACGATGCCGATCGAGCGGCCCCGCACAGCCGCGACCGCATCCTCGCTCAACCCATGCAGCGCATTGCCTGCGACATTGACTTCTCCCGAATCCAGCCGTTCGAGCCCTGCAATCACCATCAGAAGCGTAGATTTTCCCGATCCGGACGGTCCGACGATGCCGACTGATTCGCCCGCGGCGATATCGATGTCGATGCCCTTGAGCACATGTACGGACGACGCGCCCTTGCCCAGCGTCAGATGAGCCTGCCTGAGTGTGACAATGGGTTCGGCAATGGATTGAGACACGGGATGAACATCCTATATGAAAGAAACAGGCGGGCGCGAGCCAGTTGATCACGAGCACTTAGGACCCTTGCCATGCAATTTAAAGGTTTGACCCATGCGATTGCCGGACTGGCGGCCGCATTGTTTTTGACACTGGGCATGGTTTCCATGCCCGAACGCGCCTTCGCCGAAGCTCCATTGAAGCTGGTCGGCTTTGGCGACAGCCTGATGGCAGGTTACCAGCTGCAAGGCGATCAAGGCTTCCCCGCACAATTGCAGGCGGCACTTCAACAACGCGGGCACGATGTTGAAATCATTGATGCCGGAGTGTCGGGCGACACCACATCCGGCGGCCTGGCGCGGCTCGACTGGTCGATCCCCGACGGTGTTGACGGCGTGATTCTCGAACTCGGCGCCAATGACGCACTGCGTGGCCTGCCGCCCGAAACCAGCCGTGAAAACCTCGAGGCAATGATCTCGCGGCTCAAGGAACGCGGCATTCCGGTGCTGCTCGCCGGCATGCTCGCCCCGCCCAATCTGGGCACCGACTATGAAACGGCGTTCAATGCGATCTATCCCGAACTGGCCAGCGAGCATGAACTTTTGCTCTATCCTTTTTTTCTCGACGGGGTGACCGGCAATTCAGCCCTGCAATTGCCTGACGGCATGCATCCGAATGCAAGTGGAATCAACAAGATGGTTGAAAACATCCTGCCTGTGGCGGAGCAGTTCATTGAGCAGATCAAGAACCCATAGGGCATTTTGGCGGTCAAAACCCTTGATCTTGGAACTTGCCCTGACGGCCATGTCGTGATTCGCTGGGCACATCCGACGATTCGGGGGAAACAGCGATGCCAAGGCTTTTTACCGCTCTCGAGATCCCGCGCGATGCAGCCATGTCGCTGTCATTGTTGCGCGGCGGACTACCCGGCGCACGCTGGATGGATGTCGAGAATTACCACATCACCTTGCGCTTTATCGGAGACGTCGACGGTCCCACCGCCGATGAACTGGTCAGCGCCTTCGACCGGATCGACCGGTCATCCTTTTCACTATCGCTATCAGGCATGGGGTCTTTCGGCTCAAAGCGGCCGCATTCGATCTGGGCCGGCGTGTCTCCGTCAAATGAACTCAAGGCACTGCAGGCCGAGATCGAGCGGATCTGCCAGCGCCACGGCCTGCCGCCGGATCCGCGCCGGTTCGCGCCGCATGTCTCGCTGGCACGGCTGCGCAATCCGCGGGTGGGCGATGTGGTCGAATATCTGGGCGGCCGCGGCAATTTCTGCACATTGCCCTTCGAAGTCGGGCGATTCGTGGTGATGTCATCACGTGATTCGGTCGGCGGCGGCCCCTATATCGTCGAGGAAGCCTATCCGCTCGGCTGGCGCAATTCCCTGCCGAGCCTGGGGACCAGCTCGCTACAGCCCTCAAGCAACAACTGATAGACGTCCTCAAAACCGGTGGCGCCGCCATGATAGGGGTCAGGCACATCGGCACGGCCAGCCAGCGTGTACTCGAGAAACAGGAAAACCCTGTCCCGCCTCGAAGAGGGCGCCCGCGCCATCAGACCGGCTTCATTGGAGCGGTCCATCGCCAGGATCAGGTCAAAACGATCAAAATCCTCCGGCACCACCGTTCGCGCCCGCTGGGCGGAAATGTCGATGCCGTGATTGGCGGCTGTGGCAACCGAACGTGGGTCAGGCGCATCGCCCTGATGCCAATTGCCGGTTCCGGCCGAATCGATGTGCACATGTTCCGCAAGTCCGGCATCACAAAGGCCACGCCGCAGGATGCCTTCGGCCAGGGGTGAACGGCAAATATTGCCCATGCAGACAAAAAGAACCGAAATTTGCACCTTTTTTCCGCCATCCGATGCGTTAGGTTCCATTGTGAACTTGCCCTGTTAATCCTGGAGGACGCCATGAAGCGCCAAAAATTCGATAGCACAGCCATTTCCGAATTGCTTGCCACAGTTTCTTCCTGGGAAATCGACGCGGGCGAGACAGCGCTGTCGAAGTCCTTCAAATTCGCCAATTTCAGCGAGGCCTTCGGCTTCATGACGCGAGCAGCCCTTGTGGCGGAAAAGCTCGATCATCATCCCGAGTGGAAGAACGTCTACCGCACCGTCGAAGTGCGGCTGACCACCCATGATGCCGGCGGCCTGACCGCTCTGGATTTCGATCTGGCCATCGCCATGGACCGCATCGTCGGCAGTTCCGGGCATTAAAGCGTGTTCCGAAAAGCGGGAACCGGTTTTCGGCAAAAACACGCGCCAAAACCGAAAGCTGCTCGGAATGCCCCGGTATTGAAGCAGGCCGGGCAAATAGCCATATAATGCAAGATGAAACACGGAGGACACAGCATGACCACTCTGGAAGGCGAAATCCTCGAGCCGGGTCAGAAAACCGGCGACACCGGCGCAGGTGCGGACGAAACCTCGATCAAGGCCGGGTTCTGGCGCACCTTTCGCAAGGCTGCCGGGCAGATCCCTTTCGCCGAGGATGTGGTGGCATCTTACTATTGCGCGCTCGACCCAAGAACGCCGGGCAAGTCCAAGGCGGTTCTGTTTGGCGCGCTGGCCTATTTCATCATGCCGATGGACGCGATCCCGGACATTCTGGCCTTTGTCGGATTTTCCGATGATATTGCGGTGCTGTCTCTCGCCATTGCCACCGTGCGCTCGAACCTGACCGAAGCGCACCGGATTGCAGCCCGCACATCACTGGCTAATTTCGCCGCCAACAAGAAGCCGGACTGACCGGCTTACACGGCGGAATCTCCGTTAGCCTGCGACTGCGTCTGACGCCTCAATGCAATGTCATGTCGCCATCATCATTTTCAAGAGTCCGGCGCAGCCGTGAAAATGCCAGCCGGATGCGCGATTTGACCGTGCCCAGCGGCAAACCGGTGTCATCGGCGATCTGGCTGTGCGACTTTCCCAGAAAAAATGCCTGCCGGACCAGCAAAGCCTGTTCTTCGGGCAAATCAAGCATCGCCTTGCGAACCCGCTCGTCGCGGTGCTCGGCGTCCATTGCGTCGTCGGCTGCTTCGGGCTGCGAGGGCTGCAATGCCGGATCGTCCGGATCGAGCAGGCTCGATTTGTCGCGTCGAAGCGCGTCGATGCGACGATTGCGCGCCACCCGGAACAACCAGGTTGCGAGCGAGGATTTGACCGGATCAAACAGCGCCGCCTTGTGCCAGAGCACGATCATGACCTCCTGGGTCATTTCCTCGGCCTGGGAGGGTTCCATGCCGAGCCGCCGCAGATAGGCTTTGAGCCGCGGTGCGAAATAATCGAAAAGTTCGGCAAAAGCCTTCTGATCCCGCCTGACGGCAACCGCCTCTGCGAGACGGGCGAACCGCATTTTCAACTCATCCGACATCTAAGACTGCACGGCCCCTATGCATGGTGGTAACCAAATGCCACCCCGTTGCCATCATATCAACACGGACACGGAATTTTACAAAGGTCAAACTGTTGCCAGATTCAGGTTGTTACAAACGGTGAGTAAGGGACACGGCCAACCGCGCCTGCGACAAGCTTGCCAAATGACGTGGGCGATATTGACGGTTTGGTAACCAGGATTAAGTCAAAATGAAACAATCACCTCGCAACGAGCGGGAACTGTCAGGACCAGAGGTCCAGAGAATCAGATTAAGAACCGGTAGGAAAGCTATGTTTGGGAAGACAATCGCAACCGCAGTGACGGCGTTATTCGTTTTGACCGCCGCCGCCGCCGCGCAATCGCCGACCAGAATAAAGCAGTTTGATGCCTGGGGAGCGTATTCGTACGATTCAGCCGGCGGCAAGGTCTGCTATGTGCTGTCATTGCCGATCAGTTCTGCACCGACCAATGTTGACCATGGCGATATGTTTTTCCTGATCTCACAGCGGCCAGGCCAGAATGTCAGCTACGAACCGAATGCCATGATGGGCTATCCGCTGCAGGAATCATCGAAGGTCACTGTCAATGTCGACGGGCGTAACTTCAGCCTGTTTACACGCGGCAATTCGGCTTGGGTGGAAAACGCCGCCCAGGAACCGCAATTGGTTGCGGCAATGAAGGCCGGCAGCTCGATGACGGTCAAGGCCGTTTCGCGCCGCGGCACCGACACCTCCTACAGCTATTCGCTGAAGGGCGTGACCGCCGCACTCGACCAGATTGCAAGCTGCAAATAAGCCGTTGCAGTCATCCGACAATTTCAGAAAGGCCGGGCAACCGGCCTTTTTGCGTTGAGGCGCGGAGATCCGCCGATCAAACCGGGTTGGCAGGCAGCGCGGCCGCGGCGTCCCAGCGATTGAGATCAGGCCACATCGCCCTTAGCACATCGCCCTGTCCGGCAAAATTGTCCTCTAGCAGCTCACAGCCGTAAATCCGGTCGGTGCGGAAATGCCGGAACGCCGCCCGAAACTCGCACCAGCACGCCAGCATGACGCATTCCAGGTGGTAAACCAGCGCCAGCGGCCGCACCGTCCTGATGGTCTGGCAGCGCTGTTCATCCTGATAGGTCAGCTCGAGCTTGCGTTCGTTGCGGATCGCATCGCGCAGTACCGACACGGACACGCATCCCTTGGCCGGATCATCCGGCGGCGCTCCCCAGGGCGCAACCTGCAGCCAGTCAGCCGGGCCGTGCAGCGCGTCAATCTTTTCGTGGATCCGGCCGGCGGCCCGCAACAGGGCGCTGTCGCCGGTGCGCGACAACAATGCCAGCCCGACGCGCAGCGCCTCGACCTCCTCAAGATCAAAATTGAGCGGCGGCAGATCATAGCCGCGGCGCATCACATAGCCGATGCCCGGTTCGCCCTCGATCGGCGTGCTCATCATCTGCAGTGCGGAAATGTCGCGATAGACCGTCCGGACCGAGACTTCCAGTTTTCCGGACAGAACCTCAGCCGTCATAGGCCGGCTGGCAGACCGCAGAATCTGGATGATTTCGAACAGGCGGTTTGAACGGTGCATCTGCAAATCCTCGACAACACTGCTGACACTCTAGCACCATCCACTGACAACAGGGTGTCAGCAGTGTCGTGGCAAAAAATGCCTGAACTCAACAGGACAAGACCCATGAGCTACTATGATCACGCAACATTGATGGCCCACAGACTGGGACCCTGGGCGGATGCAGGCGCGCGACAGGCCAGCATGGTGGACCGCGAGCTCACGCGGCATCACGAGATGGCCTGCCCGGTTGTCCGCCACACGGCGCCTGGCGTGTTTGCACGGCTGTGGCAGCGGCTGAAACGGCGGCGGGTGCCACAATCGCGGTGCTGTGAGCCCTTGTGAACGGCGCTGATGGTGACGAACCCGGCGAAACCTGATAAAGCCCGGTTCTTATCCAACAAGAGCACCAACTTCCGATGCCAGCCACGATAGATCTGACAGACCCTTCCGCGCGTCCCGTGCGGCCTTCGACCCCGCCAGCCACCAACCAGGCGATGGACGGCAAGCCGACGCTTGTCGGGATGAACCGCGAGGAGATGGTCGCCGCCATGGCCGACGCCGGCGTGCCCGAGCGTCAGCGCAAGATGCGGGTCAACCAGATCTGGCACTGGCTCTATGTGCGCGGCTCGTCCGATTTTGCCGACATGCACACGATCTCGCGAGACCTGCGCGAGCAGCTTGATGCCAAGTTTACCATTGCACGTCCGGAAATTGTCGAAGAGCAGATCTCCAATGACGGCACCCGCAAATGGCTGATGCGGTTTCCCCCGCGCGGCGCCGGCCGTCCGGTCGAGGTCGAGACTGTCTATATTCCCGAGGAAGGCCGCGGCACGCTGTGCATTTCCAGCCAGGTCGGTTGCACGCTAACCTGCACCTTCTGCCACACCGGCACCCAGAAGCTGGTGCGTAACCTGACCGCCGAAGAAATTCTGGCGCAGTTGCTCGTCGCCCGCGACAAGCTCGGCGACTTTCCGCACCGGGATACACCGCAGGGCGCAATCGTGCCGACCGAAGGCCGCAAGGTCACCAATATCGTCATGATGGGCATGGGCGAGCCGCTGTATAATTTCGACCATGTCAAGAAAGCCCTGCTGATTGCCGCCGATGGCGACGGGCTGGCCCTGTCGCGGCGTCGAATCACCCTGTCGACCTCCGGCGTGGTGCCGGGCATCGTTCGCACCGGCGAAGAAATCGGCGTCATGCTGGCGATTTCGCTGCACGCTGTGCGCGATGAATTGCGCGATGAACTGGTGCCGATCAACAAGAAATACCCGCTCAAGGAACTGCTCGACGCTTGCCGGACCTATCCCGGCGTCTCCAATGCGCGGCGCATCACATTCGAATATGTGATGCTCAAGGGCGTCAATGACAGCCTGTCCGACGCCAAGGAACTGGTGCGGCTGCTCAAGGGCATTCCCGCCAAGATCAACCTGATTCCGTTCAATCCCTGGCCCGGTTCCAACTATGAGTGCTCCGATTGGGACACGATCGAAACATTCGCCGATTTCATCAATGCCAATGGCTATGCCTCGCCGATCCGCCGGCCGCGCGGCCGTGACATTCTGGCCGCCTGCGGTCAGCTCAAGAGCGAATCGGAGCGGATGCGCAAGACCGACCGCCTGGCGCTCGAAGCGGTGATGATTGCCGGCCACGGCGCCGACTGACGCACCAGATGAGCGATATTCTCCGCCTTCTCGTCCGGATGTTTGCCATCGCCTTCGGCTTCTTCGTCGGCTGTCTGGCGGCAGGGCTCGCCTACGCCTTTCTGGCCCGGCTGGTGGTGCCCGAGGATTTCGGCCGCATCAATGAGCTTGAGCTCACCGTGACCCTGGTGATCGGCGTGATCGGTGTCTCCAGCCTGTTTGCCCGCGCGGTGCTGCTGCCTGCCCTTGTCGTCATCGCAATCTTCGAATTCTGGCGGCGGCGCGACTGGCTGAGCTACGCGCTGGCCGGTGGTGTCATCGCGCTGGCGGTGACCAGCGTGCCGTTCGTCACACGCATGAACTCTGGTTCAGCCGCATCAATCGAACCGGGACGGTTGATCGCAATCAACATCGCCTGCGGCATCATCGGCGCCAGCGTCTACTGGCTTTTTACAGGACGCAATGCCGGCCGCTGGCTGCCGAGCGAACGCGCCAGCTCGAAAGATGTCGAGAACGTCGAGAGCTGATCAGCGGCTTTGGGCCAGCAAGATCTTCAGCGCAAAAACCGAAAACACCGCAGCGAAGACATAGTCCACGATCCGCATCACCTGCGGTTTGCGCTTCAGCCAGCCTGCCAGTCCGTGGGCACCCAACACGATGCCGATGACAATCGGCGTTGAAACCACCACGAAGAACATACCCAGAAAAATCAGCTTGCCGGTGATATGCGGATCGGATGCCGCGACAAATTGCGGCAGGAAGGTCATGAAAAACAGGATGATCTTCGGGTTCAGCAGATTGACCCCGAGCCCCTGCGCCCAATTCGCCATGGCGCCGCGACCTGACGGACCTGATACCGGCAGCGTCAGGCTGGAACCTTTGCGGATGGCCTGAATGGCAAGCCACATAAGATAGGCTGCACCCACTGCCTTGAGCGCGAAAAATGCTGCCGGCGACGCCACCACCAGCGCCGAGAGCCCCAGCGCCACCATCAGTGTGTGCACCGTTATTCCACTCATCGCGCCTGCGACACAGGCAAACCCCGCAGCCCGCCCATCAGACAGTGCGCGCGATACAAACAACGTCATGTCCGGCCCGGGCGTGATCGCCAGCACGATCGAGGCCACGAAAAAGGCGAGCAGGGTGGAGAGATCAGGGACGAAAGTCATGGGCAGCCCTATGGCTCGAAACAGCAATGCGGGATTTGTAGGCGGGTTTGGCCGGGCTGCCAATCCTTTCATGTGATAGGCAGACCCTTGTCGATCCGGTCGGCGCGGCAGAAAGCTCCCGGAGCCTACTCAGGTCTTGAGGTAGTCCTTGAACGCCTCCGCATAATCCGGGTGCCAGCGCGACAGCGGCGGGCGGTTTTCGATGATGTCGCCAGCGGCCCAGGCAATGCGCTTTTCATCGGTGGCGCGGTCGACATCGTTGTCCGGGCACAGAATGTAGAAATCGCCCTTTTCCAGGCTGTCGATCATGAAATCGACGGTCTGTTCCGGCGTCCAGGCCGCGTCCGGTTTTTCGCTCCGGCCCCGTGAGGTCAGCGGCGTGTAGACAAACCCCGGAATCAGCAGATGGGCACTGATCTGGCAATCAGATGTGTTGCGCAACTCATGCTCAAGCGCCTCGGTGAAAGCCTTCACCCCGGCATGATCATCAATACCGGCTCCAAGCAGGGCATCACCACGCCGCCCGGCGATCCCGCTTACAATGTCGCCAAGGCCCGAATACACGGCTGCCATTGATGATGCCGACGAGATTGACGCTTAGCACCTTGTCCCAGTTGGCCTGCGGCCCGAACACGCTGCTGCCGGGCTGGATGCCGGCATTGTTCATCAGCAGGTGGACGCGGCCGAACCGCTCCAGCACCGCCCGCTCCAGCGCCTCGACAGCTTCAAGATCACTGACATCGGTTTCAATCGACACGATATCGGTGGCAGGATTAGCTGAATGTGCCGCCACGGCCTTTTCGGCCTCTGCCAGCCTGTCCCGGTCATTGTCGACCAGCACGACGCACATGCCACGCGCAGCAAAGATCCTGGCTGCGGCCAGGCCGATGCCGGATGCGGCACCCGTCACCACCGCAACCTTGTCCTTGTCCATCACCGATTGAATATCAGCCATGTCCGCCTCCCTCTTACTTCAATGTTTGGTTGAACAGATAATGCGTGAGACAACCACCCGTCAAACACAGTGGTCTGCAGCTGGCTCCACAGCAGCGGGCTTAACCCTTGCATGGCGCTGCAAACCCGCTAAAAGTGCGGCAAAATTCAGGGCCCCTGAAAATTCAAAACTTTCCGGGGCAAAGCTTCAAGACAGAAAGAGCAATTCATGGCATCGCACAAGGACGTCAAGAAGGTCGTTCTCGCCTATTCCGGCGGTCTGGACACTTCGATCATTCTCAAATGGCTGCAAACCGAGTTCGGTGCCGAAGTCGTTACCTTCACCGCCGACCTCGGCCAGGGCGAAGAGCTGGCGCCGGCGCGCAAGAAGGCCGAGATGCTCGGCATCCCCGACAAGAACATCTACATTGAAGATGTCCGCGAGGAATTCGTCCGCGATTTCGTCTTCCCGATGTTCCGCGCCAATGCCGTCTATGAAGGCGTCTACCTGCTCGGCACCTCTATTGCCCGGCCGCTGATTTCCAAGCGGCTGGTGGAAATCGCCCATGAAACCGGCGCTGACGCCATCGCCCACGGCGCCACCGGCAAGGGCAATGACCAGATCCGTTTCGAACTGTCGGCCTATGCGCTCAACCCTGACATCAAGATCATCGCGCCATGGCGCGACTGGTCCTTCAAGAGCCGTACCGATCTGATCAAGTTTGCCGAAGAGCACCAGATCCCGGTGGCCAAGGACAAGATGGGCGAAGCCCCGTTCTCGGTCGACGCCAACCTGCTGCACTCCTCATCCGAGGGCAAGGTGCTGGAAGATCCGGCTGTCGAAGCACCCGAATATGTGCATATGCGCACGATTTCGCCGGAAGCCGCGCCCGACAAGGCAACGATCATCAAGATCGGTTTTGAACAGGGCGACGCAGTCTCGATCAACGGCGTCCGCAAGAGCCCGGCGACAATCCTGGCCGAACTCAACGACTATGGCCGCGACAATGGTATCGGCCGTCTTGATCTGGTCGAAAACCGCTTTGTCGGCATGAAATCACGCGGCGTCTACGAGACCCCCGGCGGCACCATCCTGCTGACTGCCCACCGGGCAATGGAATCAATCACGCTCGACCGCGGCGCAGCCCATCTCAAGGATGAGCTGATGCCGCGTTATGCCGAGCTGATCTATTTCGGCTTCTGGTTCTCGCCGGAACGCGAAATGCTGCAGGCGGCCATCGATCTGAGCCAGAAACATGTCGAGGGTGAAGTCACCCTCAAGCTCTACAAGGGCAATGTTATGGTTACCGGCCGCGAAAGCGACCAGTCGCTCTATTCCGATGCTCTGGTCACTTTCGAGGACGACCGCGGCGCCTATGACCAGAAGGATGCGGAAGGCTTCATCCGCTTGAACGCGCTGCGCCTGCGGACACTGGCAGCGCGCAACCGCAAGAGCTGAATTCGAAGACAGCATTGAAAATCACGGGCGGGACCGGCCAAGGTCCCGCCCGTTTTGTTTTGCGCGCCCGGCTTTGCATTTGCCCGTCGTCTTGTTCGAAGCCGCCTCCGGGCCTACATGTTGCCTTAACAAGGAGCCTTTCATGACATCACCTGCTTCACCCGTATTCGACTGGACCGGACCGCTCGGTCTGCCGGAATTCGCAAAAGTCGCAGTCACGGATTTTGCACCGGCATTTGACACAGCACTTGCCGAGCATGATGCGGACATTCAGGCCATCGCCGGCAATGCCGAGGCGCCGAGCTTCGCCAACACGGTTGAGGCGCTGGAGCTGGCTGGTGACAAGCTGTCGAAAGTTTCAAGCCTGTTCTGGAACCGGGCCGGAACCGACACCAATGATGCCATTCAGGCATTGGAACGCGACATTGCGCCACGCATGTCGCGGCATTACTCGAAGATCGCCATGAACAAGGCGCTGTTCGAGCGCGTCGACAGCCTTTACCAGAAGCGTGCCGAGATCGGATTGTCGCCGGAACAGGACCGCGTGCTGGAGCGGATCTGGAAATCCTTCGTCAAATCAGGCGCAGCACTCGATGAGGCCGGACAGTCGCGGCTGGCTGAAGTTGGCGAGAAGCTCGCCGGTCTCGGGGCGCAGTTCGGCCAGAATGTGCTGGCTGATGAGAAGAACTATCTCCTGCTGCTCGATGATGGCGCCGATCTGGACGGATTGTCCGATGATCTGCGCGCTGCCATGGCAGCCGTTGCCGAAGACCTCGGCCACAAGGGCAAATATGCCGTCACCCTGTCGCGCTCGATCATCGAGCCATTCCTGAGCACCAGCGCACGTCGCGATCTGCGCGAAATCGCCTTCAAGGCCTGGACAGCGCGCGGCACCGACGGCGAGACCGACAACGCCGCGCTGATTTCACAGATCATCAGCTTGCGCACGGAAAAAGCCCTGCTGCTCGGCTATGACAGCTACGCCGCCTACAAGCTCGACGACACCATGGCCAAGACGCCGGAAGCAGTCGAAGCCTTGCTTGGCGATGTCTGGGCCCGCGCCGTCACCCATGCCGACACCGATCGCACCGAGCTGGCCAAGCTGATCACCGAGGAAGGCGGCAACCATGAAGTGGCCGCCTGGGACTGGCGCTATTACGCCGAGAAGCTGAAAGCCCGCCGCTTCAACTTTTCCGAAGCCGAGCTCAAGCCTTATTTCCCGCTGAGCAGGATTATCGAAGCCTGTTTCGATGTGGCAAACCGGCTTTTCGGCATCACGATGACCGAACGCAAGGATATCCGTGGTCCACACCCCGATGCTCGGGTGTTTGAGGTGACCGATCGCGGCGGCAAGATGATCGCCACGTTCATCGCCGATTACTTCGCCCGGCCCTCAAAACGCTCCGGCGCCTGGATGAGCGGCATGCGAAGCCAGCACAAGCTGGCCATGCCGGACGGTTCAACCGGTGAAGTGCCGATCATCACCAATGTGATGAACTTCGCCAAGCCCGCAGCCGGGCAGGAAGCATTGCTGTCCCTCAATGATGCGCGCACGCTGTTTCATGAATTCGGCCACGCCCTGCACGGCATGTTGTCGGACGTGACCTATCCGTCGCTGTCGGGCACATCGGTCAGCCGCGACTTCGTCGAACTTCCATCACAGCTGTTTGAGCATTGGCTGACGGTGCCCGAAATTCTCGAAAAACACGCGCGGCATTACAAGACCAATGAGCCGATCCCGCGCGCGCTTCTGGACAAGGTGCTTGCGGCGCAAACCTTCAATGCCGGATTTGCCGCTGTCGAATTCACGGCTTCCGCGCTGGTCGACATGGCCTGGCACACCGCCGGCGAGAAAACCGATCCGGCAACATTCGAGGCTGACACGCTGAAGAAACTCGGCATGCCCGAGGCCATTGCCATGCGTCACGCCAGCCCGCATTTCCTGCATGTGTTCTCTGGCGAAGGCTATTCGGCTGGCTACTATTCTTACATGTGGTCGGAAGTGCTCGATGCCGACGCCTTTGCTGCTTTTGAGGAGACCGGCGATCCGTTTGACCCGGAAACCGCCGAAAAGCTGCGCTCCTATGTCTATTCGGCCGGTGGATCGCGCGATCCGGCAGAGCTGTACAAGGCTTTCCGCGGCCGCATGCCCGACGCCACGGCGATGCTTGAAAAGCGTGGATTGGCCTGAGCCGGATCTGACGGATCGGGCCGGCGGCAAACGCTGAAAAATCACAATTGATCCGGTCAGCGGGATCCGGGCATTTGTTACGTGACCGGTATGATATGATCAGAGAGGGCGATCTGCGCCCTTTCTTGACGAGAGAGCAGCTCTGTGGTCATAACCTCTTTCGCAACTGCGAAAAACCCTGTATAAGCCGCACGAATTCCGGCGTTTGCCGGCCGGCGCCGGATCCACATCCGGCGCTTTTGTATTCTCCAGAATGAGACCTTACCTATGTCCCTGCGCAATATTGCGATTATCGCCCACGTTGACCATGGCAAAACCACGCTCGTCGACGAAATGCTCAAGCAGTCCGGTGTCTACCGCGAAAACGAACGCGTTCAGGAACGCGCGATGGATTCGGGCGACATCGAAAAAGAGCGGGGCATCACCATTCTCGCCAAGGCCACTTCGGTGGATTGGAAGGGTAACCGCATCAACATCGTCGACACCCCTGGCCACGCCGACTTCGGCGGCGAGGTGGAGCGCATTCTGTCGATGGTCGATAGCGCCATCGTGCTGGTTGATGCAGCTGAAGGCCCGATGCCACAGACCAAGTTCGTGGTCGGCAAGGCGCTGAAGGTCGGACTTCGTCCGATCGTCGCCATCAACAAGATCGACCGCCCCGACGCCCGCGTCGATGAAGTCATCAACGAAGTCTTCGACCTCTTCGCAGCGCTTGACGCCACCGACGAGCAGCTCGACTTCCCGATCATGTATGGTTCGGGCCGCAATGGCTGGATGTCGACCGGACCGGATCGTCCGGAAGATGGCGGCACGCTTGCACCATTGTTCGACCTGGTTCTCGAGCATGTGCCTGAGCCCAAGGTCGAAGAAGGCGCGTTCCGGATGATCGGAACCATTCTGGAAGCCAATCCGTTCCTCGGACGCATCATCACCGGCCGCATTCATTCCGGAACCGTCAAGGCCAACCAGCAGGTCAAGGTTCTGCATGGCGACGGAAGCCTGGTGGAAACCGGACGCGTTTCCAAGATTCTTTCCTTCCGCGGCCTTGAGCGCGTGGCGCTCGAAGAAGCTCATGCAGGCGACATTGTTGCCATCGCCGGTCTGTCCAAGGGCACCGTCGCCGATACATTCTGCGACCCTTCGGTCACCGAACCGCTTCACGCCCAGCCGATCGATCCGCCGACAGTGACCATGAGCTTCATGGTCAATGATTCGCCGCTGGCCGGCACCGAAGGCACCAAGGTGACAAGCCGCGTCATTCGCGATCGCTTGTTCCGCGAAGCCGAAGGCAATGTCGCCCTGAAGATCGAAGAATCAAGCGCCAAGGATTCGTTCTACGTCTCCGGCCGTGGCGAATTGCAGCTGGCCGTGCTGATCGAGACCATGCGCCGCGAAGGTTTCGAACTGGCCGTGTCGCGTCCGCGCGTCGTCATGCACAATGATGAAAACGGCCAGTTGATGGAGCCGATCGAAGAGGTCGTCATCGACGTCGACGAAGAGCATTCCGGAATCGTCGTGCAGAAGATGGCCGAGCGCAAGGCAGAGATGACCGAACTGCGCCCCTCGGGCGGCAATCGTCAGCGCCTGGTGTTCCACGCGCCGACACGCGGCCTGATCGGCTACCAGTCGGAACTGCTGACCGATACGCGCGGCACTGCGGTGATGAACCGTCTGTTCCATGAGTATCAGGCTTACAAGGGTGATATTGCCGGCCGTACCAATGGTGTGTTGCTGTCCAACATGTCCGGTGAAGCCGTCGCCTACGCGATGTTCAACCTGGAAAGCCGTGGCCCGATGATCATCGAGCCGGGCGACAAGGTCTATATGGGCATGATCATCGGCATTCATACCCGCGACAACGATCTTGAAGTCAACGTGCTCAAGGCCAAGCAGCTCAACAACATCCGCGCCGCCGGCAAGGATGAGGCGATCAAGCTGACAACGCCGATCCGCATGACGCTTGACCGTTCGCTGTCCTGGATTCAGGACGATGAGCTGATGGAAGTCACGCCGAAATCGATCCGTCTGCGCAAGCGTTACCTCGACGCAACTGACCGCAAGCGGTTTGGTAAAACCGGCGCCAACGCCGCCTGACATGACTGACGCGCGCGAAATTGACCTTGCGACCTGGTCACGGGCCGGACAGTTTCAGCTGTTCCGGACCTATGACCGGCCGCATTTCGCCACCACCGCGCGTGTCGACGTCACCGCATTGATGACCCTGGGCAAACCCCGGGGCGTCTCACCCTATCGCGCCTTCATGCATGCCATTGGCTCCGGCGTTCACGCCGTGCCGGCGCTAAAGATGCGATTTGAGGGCGATCGGGTTCTGGAATACGACACGATCTCGCTGTCAGCCACTGTTCCCCGGCCCGGCGATACCTTTGGCTATGCCTATCTGCCTTATTTCGCGGACTGGACAAGGTTTGATGAGAGCTGCAAGGCGATCATCGAAGAGACCGCCAAGGGCGTTGATCTCGGCGCCAACACCGGTGAACGGTTTGATCTGGCCTATCTCTCCTGCCTGCCCTGGCTGGATTTCACGGCCCTCGACAACGCCTTGCCCGGACCGCTTGATTGCATTCCGCGCTTCTCGTGGGGCAAGTTCGTTGAAGCGTCCGATGGCCGCTGGAGCTGTGCGGTCGCCGTGCAGGTGCACCATGCACTGGTTGACGGATTGCAGGTCGGCCAGTTCTTTGAAGCGGCCCGGACCAACCTCAACCGATTTGCCGACCCCGCCTGAACCTGGGCGTCAGGCTCCACTTTCCCTTGCATAATTCGTTAACAGACGGTTAACTCATAAAACGCCGTCCACAGAACAATGCTGTGGGCAGACCACGAAGGATGGCGGCTTCCGCCTTCTTCGCATGTCACTGGAGCGCTAATGTGAGGCCATGAGCACGTTAACAATCGACATACGGCATGCTGAACCGCAGGATGCTGAAGCCATTGCAGGCACCCATCGCGCGGCTTGGAGCCATGCCTATACCGGGATTTTGCCCTACAAGGCGCTTCGGCACATGCTCGAGCGCCGCAATGTCGGCTGGTGGCGGCGCGCCATCCGTGGCTCGACATCCATTCTGGTGCTTGATGTCGGCGGTACGGTGGCCGGTTACGCAACGCTGGGCCTCAACAGAGCCCGCTCGCTGCCGCAAGAAGGCGAAATCTACGAACTTTATCTCAAGCCGGAATTCCAGGGCGTCGGACTGGGCAAGCGCCTGTTCACCGAGGCCCGGCAGCTGCTCGAATCGCTCGGTTGCAAGGGCGCAGTGGTCTGGTGTCTTGAGGAAAATCACTCGTCCGTCGATTTCTACCGGTTCCAGGGTGGCCGCGATGTTGCCGAAGGACACGAGACCTTTGACGGCAAGACGCTCAAGAAACTCGCCTTCGTCTGGGCCTAGTTCCAAGCATCAGACCAGCCGCGCCGAAAGTCCTGTTGCACTGCGGCAGTTTTGGCTTTAATTCCGGGACAGCCCGGTGTGTTGTGCGTCAGCGTGATCGCGTAGCACATGTGGAGCTTTGAATTGACGCATGACCGTTTGGCACGAGGCTCCCGCTTGTGCTCGGCATGCAACAGATCCGGATTGGAGCGATCATGCGCCTAGAGGCCATCAGCATCGGCGAGAACCCGCCACACGACGTCAATGTGATCATCGAGGTGCCGGTCGGCGGCCAGCCGATCAAGTACGAGATGGACAAGGACGCCGGCATGCTGGTGGTTGACCGGTTCCTCTACACACCGATGACCTATCCGGGCAATTACGGCTTTGTGCCGCATACGCTGTCCGATGATGGCGACCCGATCGATGTGCTGGTGTGCAACACTCGACCGTTGATCCCCGGCTGCCTGATCAATGTGCGGCCAATCGGCGTGCTGATCATGGAAGACAATGCCGGTCAGGACGAGAAGATCATCGCCGTGCCGTCAGCCCATCTGACCCAGCGATACTCCAAGGTGATCGATTACGGCGACATGCCGGAAATCACGCTTCAGCAGATCGAGCATTTTTTCGAGCACTACAAGGATCTTGAGCCGGGCAAATGGGTCAAGATCGGCGGCTGGCGCGATGCCGAAACCGCACGCAAGCTCATCGTTGAATCGATCGAGCGGGCCAAGTCCAAGGGCTGATTCGGGGTTCAGACCAAGCTTTTAAGCGCTGCAACAAGATCATCCGGATCGCCATCGATGCGGAGGGTCTTGTTGCGGCTGGTATCACCTGAGATGACCCGGACTTTGGATTTTGCAATTTTGAGCCGCTTGGCGATGAGTTTCTCGATCGCCCGGTTGGCCTTGCCGTTTTCGGGCACGGCGCGAACCCGCGCCTTGAGCCGGACCACGCCGGCAGCATCCTCAACCAGTCCATCAATCCCGTCGACCGAGGCCGACGGGGTCAATCGGACGGCAAGATCGACAGCGCCGTCCCCTGTCTTGAACCAGCAGCTCAGAAGAACATCGGCGCGATCGAAGTCGCCATGAAGGTGCGCACGAAGAAGATCGCGATCAAAAGTACGATCGGCGAAATGTCGAGCCCGCCCAGATCCGGCATGATACGGCGGATTGGCTTGAGCGCCGGTTCAGTCGCCTTGTAGAGAAATTCGCCGATCATTCCGACGAAACGATTGTTCGAATTGACCACGTTGAAGGCGTAGAGCCAGGAGAAGATGGCGCTGCCGATAATGATCCAGGTGTAAAGACCCAGCACCATGTCGATGGTTTGAAAGACTGCAATCATAAAATTCTCCGGCGGTTGTCGCGTGACAGACATGTAGACATTGATGCACCGTGCGGCAAGGGCACAGGCAGCTATCAGTCAGGCGAGTGAGGAGAGGCGGCCCAGACGTGGACAAGTGAGTGGCACCGCCAACTTGCTGGTGTATAGCTGTCATGCATCAATCGGATAACCACCATGCAATCCCCTGTTCAGACGGAAGATCGTTTCGCCGCTTTTCGGCATCGCGCTTTTGCTTTGTATTTCGCCGCGCGTTTTCTGTCGTCCTTCGGCCTCCAGATCATCAGCGTGTCGGTCGGGTGGCAGATCTATGATCTGACCCGCGACCCCTTTGACCTCGGCCTTGTGGGATTGATCCAGTTCCTGCCGGCGCTGGTGTTACTGCTTTTTACCGGCGCTGCGGCCGACCGCTACGGCCGCCGCACCATCATGTTGATCAGCGAAATCACCATCGGGTTTTGCGCCGCCGCCTTCGTCTATTTCGCCTGGCGCGGCCTAACCTCACCCATGCCGATCTTTGCCGTGCTGCTGGTCATCGGCATTTCGCGCGCGTTTTTCGCTCCGGCCTCGCAATCGCTGGCGCCAAATCTGGTGCCGGCGCACGATCTTCCCAATGCGATTGCCTGGAATTCTACCTCCTGGCAGACCGCAACCATTGTCGGCCCTGTCGTGGGTGGTTTGCTCTACGGGCTTGGGGCCGTGGTTCCCTACATGACAGCCTTCGTTCTTCTCGTGCTCGCCATCACGGCCATCGCGCTGGTACCACCGCCGCTGCAACGATCGCGCGGCCAGGCCCAGAGCTGGCAGACACTGGTGGCCGGGTTCAGCTATGTGCGCAAACAGAAGATCGTGCTCGGCGCCATCTCGCTGGACATGTTCGCCGTGCTGCTAGGCGGGGCGATCGCGCTGATGCCGGTATTTGCCCGCGACGTGCTTGAACTCGGACCCTGGGGGCTCGGTTTTCTGCGCGCCAGCCCCGGCATTGGCGCCATCGGCATGGCCATCTATCTGGCCTCAAAGCCAGTCCGCAAACATGCCGGCCGGGCGATGTTCATCTCGGTCGGCGTTTTCGGCGCCGCGACCGTTGTCTTCGGCCTGTCAAAATCACTGCCGCTGACCATGGTGGCCCTGATCGTCATGGGCGCGTCCGACATGGTTTCAGTCTATGTTCGCCAGAGTCTGGTACAATTGTGGACTCCCGATGAACTGCGCGGCCGGGTCAGCGCGGTCAACATGGTCTTCATCGGCGCATCCAACGAACTCGGCGAATTTCGCGCCGGAATCATGGCTTCGCTTATCGGCCCGGTCGCAGCTGTGGTCATCGGTGGGGCCGGCACACTCGCCGTGGCGCTGGCCTGGAGTTTCGGTTTCCCGCAACTGCGCCAGATCCAGTCGCTCGACAAGGATGCGGAGGAAAGCCGGGCTTCGCTGAAAGCCGAACTCGATCGGCAGGACAAGTCCGGTTCCGGACCGGCCTGAGAAGGCCGAGAACCGCACCGTCAGATCAGTCCGCGTCACCCGCGGCGTCACCGTCTGCAACACCCGCAGCAGCGAGCGCCCGTTGCCGTGCCAGCACCCGCTCCCGGCTTGATACGCCCATAAGGTCGGCAATCCGCCACACCACATGGTCTTCCAGTTCATGCCGATGGCCATCGGCATAGGCGAGATGCCAGAGCAACTCGATGAAGTGGACTTTCGACTCCGCATCCAGCGCGCGGTTGAGGACGCTGGTAAACGCAAACAGATCGACTGCTTCCCGGTCCGCCTGTTCGCCCGCCTCAATCAGCTTGCGCATCTCGGCGCCGCTGACGCCATATTCCTGGATGATCAGCGATTTGAGTTTCTCGGACTCAACCTTGTCAACCACGCCGTCGGCACCGATGACATGGAAAAACAGGGCGACGGCTGCCACATCGGGGTTGCTTGCGTCGGGCGTTTCTGGTCCGTCGACCCGTAATCCGTTCAAAAATGTGCGCAGTTGCTCAAGCATTCAAACTTCCTTTCGCGCCATCTCAGAACAACCGGAAACGGCCGGATTTTTCCGGTTCGGCATTGACGTCAATTCCTGGATCATCAGGACGATGGGTCAGGAAGGCCGCTTCCTTGGCCCGCGCATCTTCTTCAGGATCCGTCGGAGCAACCGGGGCATCAGTCTCTGCCGCAGCATCTGCCGGCGCTGGAGCAGGTGAAGCATCAGCAGCCGGCAAAGCGGTTTTGACGGCATTGTCCTCATCACGCTGGTCCGGCTCGTCTTCCTTGCCATCAGATCCATTGGCGGCAACCAAGGGCGTTGTCTGTGGTTGTGAATCCGGCTCAGCATCGGGCTCGATGACCGGCGACGGCTTGATCGCTGCTGCTTCGTCGGCTTTTGCCATCACCACCGGTGCCTCCGCCTTGGGCTCGGCTGCAGCAGGTTTGACAGACGACATTGCAACGGCGGTTGGTACACTGGCGAACTCGCCCGGACCGCGAACCGGCGGCAGGCTTGCCATTGCCCGCTCAAAGGTCTGCCCCTGCGGTTCGTTCTCAAGACTCGGGCCTGCGAGTTGCTCGACCGGAACCTTCCACTCAAAGGCGTCGAGCTTGCCGGTGACCGGCGAAACCGGCTCCCAGCTTTCAGACACATAACCGTCAGCTGTCCAGGCCGGATCACGCGGCGCGCGCACCGCCTGGCTCAGCCAGTGCCGGACGCGACCCTGATCGCCGGTTTCAGCCTCTTCAATATCAGCGAGCAGCAGATAGACACCCTCGCTCGGCTGCAAACGCGCTGCCGCCTGGGCCTTGTCGCGCGCCAGATCAAACCGGTGATCTTCCAGCGCAGCACGGGCGACAACTTCGAAAGACAGCGGATTCATCGGCCGCAACTTCTCCAGCCGTTCGGCCCGCTTGAGCCGGTCAGCCGATGTGTCGCCCATGCGTGCACGAACATAGGCCTCGGCAATCTCGGGGTGCGGATCAGCTTTCCACGCCGCTTCGAGGATCTTTGCAGCCTTGCGCAAATTGTCCTGACGCAGCAGCGCCTTGGTTGCAACAACCGCCGCTGGTGGGAAGGCCGGCGCCAGTTTGAGCGCCGTCAGCGCATCGTCGCGCGCTGAAGCCGGATCGCTGTCGACATTTTCGCGGCCACGGGCTGTCAGCAGCACAGCCTTGGTCCGGTCGGCGTCCGACGCCTCAACGGTGCCGGCGTGACGCTGGCGTTCGAGAAGCCGAAGCGCTTCGTCCCATTTTCCTTCGCGCGTCCGGTAGGCCAGGGCAGCCGAGCCAGCCCATGGCAATTGCGGCGCCTGCTCAGCGGCGGTTTCAGCATAATGCTGCGCCGCCTCGTCTGCGCCCTGGCGCTTGGCTTCGAGATAAAGTCCGCGCAACCCAAGCAACTTGGTTTCCGGATCTTCGGCCATGGCTTCAAACAGCTTGCGGGCTTCCTCGTGACGGCCCTCGATCAGGGCGGCCTGTACGTCGAGCAGATGAATCAGCGGCTCCTGATCGGCCTTCAACAGACCCTTGGTGCGCTTGTTCATCTTGCGCGCCATGGCGGCGTCACCTGCGCCTGCCGCCAGCAAGCCCGTCGACAGCGCCTGATAGCCGCGGTCACGCTTGTTGGCGCGGAAGTACCGGCTGACAGTGCGTGGCGACAAAATGATGGCCCGAATCAACCACCAGCTGATCATGATCGCCGCGATCAATGAGGCGACGACGGTCACCGCCGTCATCAACGACATTTCGATACGGCGGTCCTGCCAGACAATAAACAGGTCACCCGGACGGTCGGCGAGCCAAGCAAAGCCGAAGCCAAGGGCCAGAACCAGCGCAACAAAGAACAATAAACGAATCATCATGCGTCTCCTAGTTGGCCGGGGTTTCGGACGGAGAAGGCGAACCAACCGGCGCCATCGACGCGGCAATCAGCATCTCGGCCCGGGCACGGGCTGCCAGTGCATTGCCATAGTCGGACGCAGCGAGGCGGGAACTTTCAGGCAAAGTGTTCCACTCGGCCAGAGCCGCATAAAGATCACCATCCAGCAACCGCGCCTCGGCCCGCGCTGCGATGGCTTCGGCGCTGTCGCCCTCGACGTCACCAACCTTTCGCACCTTGACCACCGAGAGGGCGCTCGACATCAATCTGTCGACCAGTCCGCTGTTTGGATCCACCGGTTCCGCCGCAGCAATGGCCTTGCTGGCAGCATCGGGAAATCCTTCGATCAGCTTGGAACGGCTCGGCACGCCGCGGGCGGCAAGGTCCCTGAGTTCAGGCACAGCCGGGTCATCGGGAACCACGGACGCAAAGGCCTCGAGTTCGGACATGAACGATCCACCGCGGTCGATAGCCGATTTGAGCCCGGCCGCCGAGATGGCGCGGGCCAGATCGATCTGCCGACCCGGCTCGCCAAGCTGTTGCGACAATTCTGCCTGACCCTGTTCGATGGTCGCGATTTTGCCAGACAACGTTTCCGTGACTGTCTGAATATCGGCCAGCGAGGCCTGCAACCCACTTTGGGCGGCCTGCAATTCGGAGACGGCTTCGGCAACTGCGGGGTCGGCAGCAGCGGTGGCGGCGTTTCCATCAGCCTGATCAAGTGACGCGATCTCGGTTTCGATAGCTGAAAGCCGGGTCTGCAGGGCTTCTACTGCAGCAGGATCTGCAGCGTCAGTGCTGCCCTCCGCCAATTCCTTGACGGAAGTCTCCAGGCCGGTGAGACGTGCTGACAGCTGAGCCGAAATATCGGTTTCACCGGCGTTGGTCGAATCAGTCACCTGGGTTGCGAGACTTCCGACAGTTGTGGAAAGGGCCTCGACTTTCGACGACAGAGCCTGAACCTGATCATTGTTGCCTCCCGGCACCGGCAGCAGACCACCCGATTGCAGGGCATAGCCGCCGCCCAGCGCGATCACCGCGCCAATCACGCCGGATACGACCATGCCGAGCCCGCCGCCACGTTTGCCTGCCGCAGCCGGCTTCTGGCCCGCTGCAGACGTTTTGTTTTCGGGGTGCTTTGGCTTTGGGTCCGGCGTTGCGCTAGCCGCGGCTGCGCCAGCGGTTTTGGTCTCGCCGCCCGGTTTTGCCGTGCTGTCGGTTTTCAGCTTGTCCGCTGTCACAGTCGCATCGGGCTTGGCTGATGTTTTCCCATCATCTGTCTTGGAAACGACCGGCGTGGACTTGGCAGGTCCCGGTTTCGGCGCAGATGCTGCGCTGGCAGCTGGTTTTGAGGACAGATCCGCATCCTTCGGCGTCACATCAGTGGCGTCGAGGTCGATGACGACCGGTTTGGGCGATTTGGAATGTCGCGGGGTAGGGCCTTTGTTCATGGCATATCCTGCTTGATCTGGTTACGGCGGGATCGGATTTCCGCGCGCTGCTTTCACAGTCTGGAACAATCCCTGCCAACATGTCTGCAAATCAGCCCAATGCGGCCAGCGATGCAAGCAGGCTGTCCTCATTGGGGCGTTCAGCTGTGATGGTCCGTCTCTGCCACAGATCGGGCAATTCCGTGGCAATCGTCTGTGAAAGACAGATAAATCGTGTCGATTCCAGCCTTTCACCCAGTTCATTGCCATCAAACAGTCTGCAAAACCGCCGCGCCGCATTGGCTGAGTAGAGCAGCACCAGATCCGGTGCGGGTGACAATATGCCCGATATTATAAAGTCAGTTGTATAACTTATTTCACGCATTTGATAGCACTCAAGCACCATTAGCGGCCGTCCTGCCCTGGCAAAGACGTCTTCGATGGCAGTCGTTCGCGGCATGCCGGCAAGATAAACCAATACCCGGACATTGGTGTCAGACTCAGTCGGCTGACTGCCTGCCTGAATGTTGGGCTGGTGGCTGGTGATCGCCTCGGCCAGCGCTTGTGCCGTGCCCTTGCCTACGCGAATGTCGCCAAAGCCCGCCTTGCGAGCCGCATCCGCCGTGGCAGGCCCGACAACATGCACCGGCAGATCCCGGAGTCCGGGGGCTAACCCACCTGCGGGTTCGAACAGTGCCAAGGCCCGGGCGCTGGTGGCAATGAAACCGGCAATATTTTCGGCCGGCGGCAGATCTTCAGGTGTGGCGACAATAAAGGAGTCAAATAACGGCATCCGCACCGGATCATAGCCGAGATCGGTCAGTCTCCTTGCCGTTCTCAGCCCGGCCTGCTCAGGCCGCGTGACCAGAACGCGCATCTCGGGTTCAGCCCCAGCTTTCAAAGAAGCCGGGACCCGCCTTCTGGCGCGCTTCGTCACCAGCAGCACGGCCCAGGGCGGCGGCGTCGGACGCTAGACCCTCGGCTTTCACCTGATGCCAGACCGCACCGTCAGGGGTCAGTATCATCCCGGAAAACGAGATACGGTCGCCTGTCAGTCTGGCCAGGCCGGCAATCGGCGTCCGGCAGGAGCCGTCAAGGGCTGCCAGAAACGCCCGCTCGCAGGCCAAGGTAATTTGTGTCTCGGCGTGATTGATCGGGGCCAGCAGATCACCCACCCGCACATCATCAATCCGGGCTTCGATGCAGATCGCGCCCTGCCCCGGTGCCGGCGGAAAACTCTCCGGATCGAGCAGTTCGGTGATCACCTCGGTGTTGCCGAGCCGTTTGAGCCCGGCATGGGCCAGAAGCGTGGCGTCAACCTCGCCCTCTTCCAGCTTGCGCAGTCGTGTTTCCACCTGACCGCGAAAGGTGATCACCGAAATATCCGGCCGCAGCCGTCGGATCAGCGCCTGACGCCTGAGCGACGACGATCCGACCACGGCGTTTTGCGGCAGATCGGTGAGCCGCTTCGCGGTGCGGCCGATAAAGGCATCACGCACATCCTCGCGTTCGAGAAAGGCCACCAGCCCAAGGCCTTCGGGCAGCGCTGTCGGCATGTCCTTGGTCGAGTGCACCGCCAGATCCAGCCGCCCGTCGCTCAATTGCTCTTCAAGCTCCTCGGTGAACAACCCCTTGCCGCCGATCTCCGACAGCGGCCGGTCGGTGATGCGGTCGCCCTTGGTCGACAACACCACGATCTCGAAGGCCTCTTCCGGCAGTTCATGCGCCACCATCAGCCGGGCGCGCGTTTCCGACGCCTGCGCCAGTGCCAGCGGGCTGCCACGGGTTCCGATGCGGTAAGGTTTCATTTGCAAGACATCCGTTCCGTTGTTACCGACAAACAGGTACCGGGATCATCCCGCAAGCGCAACGACAGAGACACGCATGAGCATTGGCAATCTGGACATTCTGGGCATCGAGACAAGCTGCGACGAGACCGCGGCCTCCATCGTCCGCCGCCATGCCGACGGCACCGGCGAGATCCTCTCCGACGTGGTGCTGAGCCAGCTTGACCTGCATGCAGCCTTTGGCGGCGTGGTGCCGGAACTTGCCGCCCGCTCGCATGTCACGACGCTCGACCGGCTGGTGAAACAGGCGCTCGAGGAGAGCAACGTCTCGCTCGGAAGTATTGACGCCGTCGCCGTGACCTCCGGGCCGGGTCTCATCGGCGGGCTGATGGTCGGTCTGATGACCGCCAAGGCCATTGCCATGGCGGCGAACAAACCCTTCATCGGTATCAATCACCTCGAGGGACACGCGCTGACCGCGCGGCTGTCCCACGGCGTAAAATTTCCCTACCTGCTGCTGCTGGTGTCCGGTGGGCATACCCAGATCGTGCTGATCAAGGGCATCAATGATTATGAGCGCTGGGGCACCACCATTGACGATGCGCTGGGCGAAGCCTTCGACAAGACCGCCAAACTGCTGGGACTGGGTTATCCCGGCGGACCGGCAGTGGAGCAGGCTGCACTGAGCGGCGTTGCCAAACGCTTCCGCCTGCCGGTGCCGATGCGGCGTGATCCGCGGCTGGATTTCTCCTTCTCCGGCCTGAAGACCGCGGTGCGGCAAATGGCAGAGGATCAGGCGCCGTTGTCGCCGCAAACCATCGCCGATCTCTGCTTGGCGTTCCAAACCTCGGTCACCTCCAGCATTGATGACCGTATCTCAATGGCGCTGGAGCGCTTTACGCAGCGTTTCGGCACCGAATCGGAACCGGCGCTGGTGGTGGCCGGCGGTGTGGCGGCCAACAAAGCGATCCGCGCCACGCTTGAAACCCGCGCCGCAAAAGCAGGTTTCCGCTTCATCGCGCCGCCGCTCAACCTGTGCACCGACAACGCCGCCATGATCGCCTGGGCCGGCGCCGAACGCATGGCGGCAGGCTTGCCAACAGATCAGCTTGATCTTGCGCCGCGGTCCCGCTGGCCGCTGGACGGAGCTGCCAAGGCGGCGATCGGCCACGGCAAACGCGGTGCCAAGGCCTGAGCTCGACATGAAAGGGATCTGATGGAGATCCGGGCGGGATTGAAACCAACGCACGGGCAGGGCATAGAATGCCCCGGATCTTTCCCGCCGGTCCGAACCGGCCCAACACGCCTTAATTGATGGAGATTTCATGTTTTACGCCCTGATGTGCAAAGACAAGCCCGGCTCGCTCGATCTGCGGACGGCGACACGTCCCCCTCATGTCGAATACCTCAAGAGCCTCGAGGCCAGCGGCGTCCTGAAAATGGCGGGGCCCCTGCTGGGTGACGATGAAAATCCGATCGGCAGCCTGCTGGTCATCGCAGCCGATGACATGAAGAAAGCCGAAGCCGTTGCAGCCGGCGACCCCTATGCGATAGCCGGCCTGTTTGCCTCGACGGAGATCCGCGCCTTCAAATGGACCTTCGGAAACCCGGAGGCGTAAAAATGGCCTATTGGTTGTTCAAGTCCGAGCCGTTCAAATGGTCCTGGGAAATGCAGAAGGCCAAGGGCGACATTGGCGAACAATGGGACGGCATCCGCAACTATCAGGCGCGCAACAACATGCGCGCCATGAAGTTGGGTGACAAAGCCTTCTTCTACCATTCCAATGAGGGCCTGGAAGTCGTCGGCATCGCCGAGATCTGCGCCTTGATCCATCCTGACACCACCATCGATGATCCCCGCTGGGAATGTGTCGACATCCGCGCCGTCTGCGACATGCCCAAGCCGGTGACATTGAAAGACGTCAAGGCCAATCCGGCACTTGCCGAGATGAGCCTAGTGACCTCGATGCGGCTGTCGGTGCAGCCGGTCACCGAGGCGGAATATCTCGAGGTCTGCCGCATGGGCAATCTCGCCAACCCGCCGCTCTGCCCGGAGTGAAACCCGGTACCGGGGCAGCACTGTGAAAACCGATCCCGAGAGCTTCATTCGCGCCAACACGGCGCTGGCCGCTCCGCCACATGTTCCGGAGATCCGGCTGCATCTGGCCGATGAGGCGCATGACTTGTGGCTCAAGACCGAGGACGAACTCGACGCGCTCGGCCTGCCGCCGCCATTCTGGGCCTTCGCCTGGGCCGGCGGACAGGGCCTGGCACGGCATATCATCGACAACCCGGCTCTGGTTGCAGGCAAGACTGTGCTGGATTTCGCCACTGGATCGGGACTTGTCGCCATCGCCGCCAAGCTGTCAGGCGCCAGCACCGTCGTGGCCGCCGATATCGACCCCTGGTCGGCGACAGCCACACGGCTCAATGCGGATCAGAACAACGTCGCCATCAACATTCGCCCATCGGATCTGGTCGGCACCGACGAGGGCTGGGACGTCGTGCTGGCCGGCGACGTGTTTTATGACCGGGCCATGGCCGAGCTGATCAAACCATGGCTGACAGAACTGGCGCGGCGTCGTGCTGTCGTGCTGGTTGGCGATCCGGGCAGGGCCTATTGCCCCCGCGACGAGAAGGAATTGCTGGCAACCTATATGGTCCCGGTCACCCGGGCGCTCGAAGACAGCGAGATCAAGCGCACCTCGGTCTGGCGGGTTGTCGGATGAGGTGACTGTTCTTCGCTTGCAATGTATATACAATTAGTATATACATTGCGCTTGCAGCCACCCGTAACCGGGGCAATTTGCAATGCGGGAGAGATTTTCGTCGAGGGCTGAGCGATGGAATTTGAATGGGATGAAGCCAAACGCGCGGAAATTTATGCAAAGCGCGGTGTTGACCTGCTGGAAGCGGCTCTGATTTTTGAAAACGATGTTCTGGAAAAAGAAGACACACGCGAGCATTACGGCGAAAACCGCATCATCGCTTTGGGTATGGTCGACGGCGAAGTTTACATTGTCGTTTACACCAAGAGGGGTGGCATTTATCGGCTGATAACAGCGTGGAAAGGAGGTCGACGTGACCGGGAAAAATATGAAAAGAGGAAGCCTTAGCGACCTGCGGGAAATGAAGCAGCGGGGCGAAACACAGTCTTCCGTCAATGCAGAACCTGCACCGGAGCTGGCAAAGAATTTTTGGGATGATGCTGTTCTGGTCAATCACACCAGGACAAAAGAACCGGTCAGCATGCGTGTTGATTCCGATGTGCTCGAGTTTTTCAAATCCCAAGGCAAGGGACACCTCACGCGCATGAATGCGGTGTTGCGCTCCTATGTCGAGGCGCATCGGTCCAAGACTCCTTGAGCCGGACAAGACGGCGCAATCGCTCATGCTGCCGAGTCCAAGCGCTCACCGCGTGAGGCAAAACCGACCCGCATTTTTGTCAAACGACGCGAATGACGGTTCCACACCTGATAAATGGCATCAATCGCTGCAGATCGCGTCGGCTGAGCGCAACGCATCCTTGTGTCGGCGGCAATCCGGGTTTGGCCACATGCAGGAAAATGGCGCTGCCGCCACCGCGCCGCCGCGAACCGATGTTCCAATCGAGCACAAAACCGAAGTCGTAGAGTACATCATCGCGGGTCAGTGTTTCGTGACTGGCGGCAAAGGGCAGCCGGACGTGGCGATTATAGGCCGCATGCGCCGGCGCGTCGCACCAGCCGTCCCGCGCACCCACCCTTTTGAGCGGGATGCCCGATTGGTCCGGCGTCAGCATGCGAGCGCGGCGAAACCCGCTGATCACTGCCATCGCCGCACGCGGCGTCGCGCCATCGCCTTCACGCTTGACCATCGTAATCCCGCCTCGGCCAAGGGCTGCCCGAAAGCTCAATGGCCCGAACCGCACCATCGCCTTTAACCGGTCTCCCGGCAAAGCCCGCACTGTGATTGTGCCTGGTCTGGACCGTTTGCGTGGCCCTGTCCGTAACGTCTGTCTCACGATCAAGTGCTCCACCTGTGACCTGTCAGCAATATTTAACACTTTGCCACCGCCCCGAAAGTGCCTAAACAGGGACACAATATGATTTGATGTAAATTGATAGCGGCGCGCTGTATCCGCGCCGGAGACACCCTTAAGAAGGAATGCCGCCATGACCGCACGTTCGATCCTGCTGGTGGATGACGACAACGATCTCAGAGAAACCCTTGTCGAACAGCTTTCACTGTATGAGGAATTTGCAATCTCGCAGGAGGCCTCGGCCACCAAGGGCGTCCAGACCGCAAGAGCCAACCATGTCGACCTGCTGATCATGGATGTCGGGCTGCCGGATATGGATGGGCGCGAGGCGGTCAAGCTGTTGCGCAAGGGCGGTTTCAAATCGCCGATCATCATGCTCACCGGCCATGACACCGATTCCGATACGATTCTGGGTCTGGAAGCCGGTGCCAATGATTATGTCACCAAGCCGTTCCGTTTTGCGGTGCTGCTGGCTCGCATTCGCGCGCAACTGCGCCAGCATGAGCAGAGCGAGGACGCCACCTTCACCGTTGGCCCTTACACCTTCAAGCCAAGCCAGAAATTGTTGCTCGATGACAAGGGCGGCAAGATCCGGCTGACCGAGAAGGAAGCCGCAATCATCCGCTATCTGTACCGGGCTGATCAGAAAGTCGTCACCCGTGATGTACTGCTGGAAGAGGTCTGGGGCTACAATTCGGGCGTTACCACCCACACGCTGGAAACCCATGTTTACCGCCTGCGTCAGAAGATCGAGGCCGATCCTTCAAATGCGGAAATCCTGGTTACCGAAAGCGGTGGCTACAAGATCATCCCCTGAGGCAGGGGACACTGGCATGGACATCTGCAGGTGATAGGATAGATGCATTGATTCAAAGTGTTGTGGCGTCTTTGCGGGTTCATCTGAACGCGGCGCCGCAGGAACGGGCAACATTGCCTGACACTGGATCTCAAGGAGGTCACGCGTGGCCCTGAATGACGACATTGCCCTGCTATCGACCGTATCGCTGTTCGGCGATCTCGGTGAGGACAAGTTGCGCTTGATTGCCTTCGGCGCCGAACGGCGCAAGTTTCAGGCCGGTCAGTTGCTGTTTCGCGAAGGCGCGCCAGCCGATTGCGCCTTTGTCGTCGCCGATGGCCGTTTTGAGCTGACCCGGACCGGCCGCGATGGCCATGCGACTGCACTGGGCTTCGCCGAACGCGGCGCTCTGCTGGGTGAACTGGCGATGGTCACCGCGATCAACCGCTCTATGACGGCGATTGCGCCCGACAATGCAGAGGTCATCCGAATCAACCGACCATTGTTCCGGCGCATGCTCGAGGAATATCCTGATATCGCCGGGATTGTCCGGCAGCGCATCAGTGACAATCTGGCGACGCTCAATGCCGATCTCGGCAAGATCGCCGGTCGCTTCGAGGGTTGAGACGACCCTGTTCAGAAATTGAAATGCGCTGTCACCGGCACGTGGTCCGACGGCCGCTCCCAGCCCCGGGCTTCGCGCAACACGTCAACGCGCGACAGCAATGGCAACAGGTCGGCTGACGACCAGACATGGTCGAGACGACGTCCGCGATCGGCGGCCTCCCAGTCCTTGGCCCTGTAGCTCCACCAGGTGAAAATCTTCTCTTCCGGCGGAATGTGGGCGCGAATCAGGTCAACCCAGGCGCCATCCTGCTGCATGGATGTCAGGTTCTCGGTCTCGATCGGGGTGTGGCTGACCACTTTCAACAATTGCTTGTGCGACCAGACATCGGTTTCCAGCGGTGCAATATTGAGATCACCGACCAGTATCGAGGACACACCATCAGCCTGTTCGGCATCTGCATTCAGACAGCGCATTTCCTCGATGAAATCGAGTTTGTGGGCGAATTTCGGGTTGATCTCGCGATCAGGCTCATCGCCACCTGCCGGCACATAGAAATTGTGAATCCGGATTCGCCTTGAGCCGGGTGCTGCCACAATGGCCGAAATGTTGCGGGTGTGATCAATGTCGCAATAGGTTTGCCGGCGATCATCCGACAACGGCAGCCGCGAGACGATGGCAACCCCGTGATAGCCCTTCTGGCCATGGATGGCGATGTGCTCATAGCCGGCCTTGCGAAAGGCTGCGCTCGGGAACGCATCATTGGGACACTTGGTTTCCTGCAGGCACAGAACGTCCGGGCTGGCGCTTTCGAGAAATTGCAGAACCTGCGGAAGCCGCAGCCGGACAGAGTTGATATTCCAGGTCGTAACGGAAAACGCCAAATCGAAATCGCCTTTGTGGATGGATGCTTGCCTTTGTTTGGCCGATAAGCCGAAGCAGGGCAACCCGATCCTGCCGGTTCAGAGCATTTCGGCGTTCATCCACAAATTATAGCAGGCATCAACCCGGTTCAGCCGCCGCCGCGCTGGGTCTTGTGGACTTCCTCGTAAGGCACCTTGAAGACATTCTTGGCGAATTTGACCCCGGTCCGGACATTGAAAATCATCACCGAGGTGTCTTTGCCCTGAGCATCGCGAATGGTCCACTGCCTCAGTTCAAACGTCTTCGGATCAAACATCATGCTGATGGTCGAATCGCCAAAGATCGATTTGTTGCCAAGAATGATCGTGGTCAGATCAGGATCTTCGGTCACCGACTGCACGGTATCGGCCGAAAGGTCGATCCGTTCCGACAGAAGCAGCTTCAGTGGCGTCTTGTCGAGAGGATAGAGATCCCAGGTCCGGAGCTTGCGATTGCCGATCACCACGGCCTTGCCGTCGGCAATCACCCGGATCGCGGAAGGAGCCTCATAGTTGAAACGCAATTTGCCGGGACGATCGATGAAGAACTTGCCGCCGGTCTGTTCGCCATTGGGTCCGAACTGAATGAACTCGCCGGTCATGGTTTTGACCGAGGAAAAATGATCGGCCAGTTTCTGCGCCGCGTCAGATGCGCGCGCACTGCCGGGGAAAGACAGAAGTCCGGTGGCCGCCGCCATCAGCGACAGTCCCAGACCTAACCCTGCGCCCATAAGCGCCCGTCGCGCCGGATCGTGCCGTTCTGTCTTGGTGGAAGTGGTCAATTTCGACATTTCTGTCTCCGTTTCGTTTCAACCGTCATGTCGCGCAAGAGTACGGCGCCAGTGTGACGCGCCTAGAGCGGATCTATATCGTCTTCGGTAGGAACAAGGATTTCACGTTTTCCGGCATGATTGGCGGCACTGATGACGCCTTCATTTTCCATGCGTTCGATCAGGGATGCAGCACGGTTGTAACCGATACCGAGCCGGCGCTGGATATAGGAGGTGGACGCCTTGCCGTCGCGCAGCACAATCGCCACCGCCTGATCATAGGGGTCTTCCGAATCAGCCAGATTGGAAGTTCCGGCCGGCCCCCCGCCGCCGCCGCCGTCACTCTCGTCATCATCCTCGGTGATCGAATCAAGATATTCCGGCACGCCCTGGGTCTTGAGGAAGGAAACGACGTCCTCGACTTCCTTGTCCGAGACAAATGGGCCGTGAACGCGCTGGATGCGGCCGCCACCAGCCATATAGAGCATGTCGCCCATGCCCAGCAGCTGTTCGCCGCCCTGCTCGCCCAGAATGGTGCGCGAATCGATCTTCGAGGTCACCTGGAAGGAAATACGGGTCGGGAAGTTGGCCTTGATCGTGCCGGTGATGACATCGACCGAAGGCCGCTGGGTCGCCATGATGACGTGGATACCGGCAGCACGCGCCATCTGCGCCAGCCGCTGCACCGCGCCTTCGATGTCCTTGCCGGCCACCATCATCAGATCGGCCATCTCGTCGATCAGCACGACGATATAGGGCAGCGGCGTCAGATCGAATTCCTCGGTCTCGTAAACCGCCTCGCCGGTGTTGCGGTCAAAACCGGTCTGCACCGTGCGGGTGATCGGTTCGCCCGAGGCCTTTGCCTGCTCGACCCGCGAGTTGAATCCGTCGATATTGCGCACGCCGATTTTCGACATGTTCTTGTAGCGCTGCTCCATCTCGCGGACGGTCCATTTGAGCGCCACAACAGCTTTCTTCGGGTCTGTCACCACCGGGGTGAGCAAATGCGGAATGCCGTCATAGACCGAAAGCTCGAGCATCTTCGGATCGATCATGATCAGCCGGCACTTTGACGGGTCCATCCTGTAAAGGATCGACAGGATCATCGTGTTGATGGCCACCGACTTGCCCGAGCCAGTGGTACCGGCAACCAGCACATGCGGCATCTTGGCAAGATCCACGATCACCGGTTCGCCGCCGATGGTCTTGCCGAGCGCCAGTCCGAGCTTTGCCTTGGAAGTTTCAAAATCCCGGCTGGCAATCAACTCACGCAAATAGACGGTTTCGCGCTTCTGGTTCGGCAATTCGATGCCGATGGCGTTGCGGCCCGGAACAACGGCGACACGCGCCGCGATGGCGCTCATCGAGCGCGCTATGTCATCGGCAAGGCCGATCACGCGCGAGGATTTGATGCCCGGTGCGGGTTCAAGTTCATACAATGTCACCACAGGACCGGGACGGACATGAATGATCTCGCCCTTGACGCCGAAATCTTCCAGCACGCCTTCCAGCATGCGGGCATTCTGTTCAAGCTCCTGCGGCGACAGCGAGCTATCCTTGACCACATGCGGCGGTTCATTCAACAGGTGCACCGATGGCAGCTGGAAGCCATGGTCCTTGAGCATCGAGCCTTGCGCATCACGCTGCACCCGGGCTCCGGGCTTGGGCCGCTCGGCCGGCGCGGAAATCCGCGGTGAAGCCACAGCCGGTCGCGCTGGCGGTGAAGGTCGCTCCGGGGCGTCCTGCTGGCGCCAATCGGCAGCCGGATCCTCATCTTCATCATCGAGGTCGTCCGAAAGCACGCCTTCAGGCAACCCGTCATCATCAATATCAAATGGCGGCGCATCATCGACCGGCATGGACCGCCTCTGGGAAGCCTCGCCAAAGCCGGGTTCGACCCGTTCCGATCCAGTTGGCGGCAGATCCCCGTAGGGAGCGCCAGCGGACCGTTCGTAATCATTGTTAAGATCCAGCGGACCATCGGGCAGTGCACGCAGCTTGCGCAATGTGACCAGATTGATCAAGCGCTTCATGCGGCCACGCAATGTGTACCAGCCATGGACGATGGCGCCGAGTGCCAGCGAACCACTCGACACATCGTCTTCATCCTCGTCCTCGACAGTCTTTGCGTCATGCACGTCATCATTGGCAGGGCGGCCGATGAGACCTGCGCCGTAGACGAGCAGCCAGCCAGCCGGCGGTGCCAGCAGTAGGCCCAGAATGACGGCGACAATTCCGGAGGGGAAGCCGCCGGTGAACAGCGACGGGATCTTGAGCGCCATGTCGCCAAGCACGCCGCCGAGTCCGTTGGGCAACGGCCAGCTCTGCGAACTTGGCATCAGACCGAACAGGGCGGCAGTCAGCCATGCGCCGCCAAACCAGGCGGCACCTCTCCGCGAAATCCGGTCGACGGGACGGTTGCGCACCAGACCGAGCGCCCAGAAAAGAAAAGGCAGCAGGCCGATAATGCCGGCCAGCCCGAAAAACTGCATGACCAGATCAGAAAACGCCGCACCGGCAAACCCGAGGGCATTGTGAGGCACAGCGCCATTGGCGTTGGAAAAGCTCGGATCGGCGACGTTCCATGTAGCAAGCGCGGCGATGGCAACCGCCAGACCGGCGAACATCACCACTCCGGCAACAAATCTGATCTGCCGTCGCAGCAAATCGCCGAGCATGGAACTGCGTGATGATGCGCCTGATGAAAGAGTGGAAGAGCCTGACTGCATGGTTCAACGTGTCCGAATCGGGTTTTGGGCCCTTGGTGACCCCATCTCGGGCAAACCTAACCGGTGCCGGGTTAATACGGCATTAACCATGGAGTGTTTGGACGCCTCCAAACGCAAAGCGCGGCCCGAAATCTGCGGGCCGCGCCTTTTTTCGAGTTCTGGCAGCTGATTTAGCCGTGGTAAGCGGCTTCCCCATGCGAGGCCAGGTCGAGACCCTGGCGTTCGTCTTCAACGCTGACACGAAGGCCAAGCGTCATGTCGACGATCTTGTAGAGAATGAATGAGGCAATGCCACACCACACGATGGTGATGCCGACTGCCGAGGCCTGGATCATGAACTGCGATCCGACCGCATAGTCTTCGCCACCGGCGCCGCCAAGGCCCGGCATATTGACAACAGCCGTTCCAAGCGCACCGACAATGCCGCCAATGCCGTGGATGCCGAACACATCGGCCGTGTCGTCATAGCCGAACTTGTTCTTCACCACGGCAACGAAGTAGTAGCAGACCGCCGATGCGACCGCGCCCAGCGCGATGGCGCCAACCGGGCCTGAGAAGCCCGCAGCAGGTGTGACAGCGACAAGACCGGCAATCATGCCCGAGACCGCGCCGAGCAGCGATGCCTTGCCGCGATGCAGGGTTTCGATCACCGTCCAGGCCAGGATTGCGCCTGCGGTTGCGGTAAAGGTGTTGATCATCGCCAGAGCCGCGCCGCCATTGGCTTCGAGATTGGAGCCGGCGTTGAAACCGAACCAGCCAAACCACAACAGCGCTGCACCGACCATTGTCAGCGTCATCGAATGCGGTGCCATCATGTCACGTCCGAACCCGGTCCGCTTGCCAACCATGATTGCGCCAACCAGACCGGCAATGCCGGCATTGATATGCACAACGGTTCCACCGGCGAAATCAAGCGCGCCCATTTTGAACAACAACCCGTTGGCGTCCCACACCATGTGAGCAATCGGGAAGTAGACGAAGGTGACCCAGAGCGCCACGAACAACATGACCGCCGAAAACCGGATGCGCTCGGCAAAAGCGCCGACAATCAGGGCCGGAGTAATGCAGGCGAAAGTCATCTGGAAGGCAATGAAGATGTATTCCGGAATATTGACGCCTTCAGAGAAGGTGGCCGCTTCGCTGGCTGGCGTAACACCGGCCAGGAACATCTTGGCTGTGCCGCCCCAGTAGGCGCTTTCCGAACCGCCAAAGGCGAAGGAATAGCCGTAGAGAACCCAGATCACCATCACCATCGCGGTGATCAGTGTGCATTGGATCAACACCGACAGCATGTTCTTGGTACGGACCAGACCGCCATAAAACAGCGCCAGGCCGGGCAGGATCATCAGCAGCACCAGGATGGTCGAGACCAGCATGAACGTGGTGTCGCCCTTGTCCATTGTGCTTGTGGCAACTTCTGTTGCTTCCTGCGCGACCGCGGGAACGGCGAAGGCGGCCAGTGCGCCCGCTGCCATCAGACCCAGCCGGAGCGGGGAGGTATGTGACATCTGAAGTGTCATGAGTGTGTCTCCTGTTGCCTTACAACGCGTCGGCGTCGGTTTCGCCGGTGCGAATGCGCATGGCCTGGTCAATCGAGTAAACAAAGATCTTGCCGTCGCCGATCTGGCCGGTCTTGGCCGACGTCG
The DNA here is from genome assembly GCF_001011155.1 of Hoeflea sp. IMCC20628. Lineage (NCBI taxonomy): Bacteria > Pseudomonadati > Pseudomonadota > Alphaproteobacteria > Hyphomicrobiales > Rhizobiaceae > Hoeflea > Hoeflea sp. IMCC20628. The sequence goes on along the minus strand of NZ_CP011479.1, from coordinate 4,526,557 downwards.
CGATCGCTTCGACCGTCTTGTCGACCGCATCCGAGGCGACCCCGATCTCGATCTTCAATTTTGGTAAGAAACTCACGGCGTATTCGGTACCGCGATAGATTTCCGTATGTCCCTTCTGCCTGCCGTAGCCTTTGACTTCGCTGACGGTCAGCCCCTGAATGCCTATAGCCGTGAGTGCTTCGCGCACCTCGTCCAGCTTGAACGGCTTGATGATGGCCATCACAATTTTCATCTGGTTTCCCATCCTTTTTGTCCGCGGTCATGCCGCCTGTACCAACCGGCAATCCGACATGCCGGACCACCCACCTGACAATCCTCTATCAAAAGCCGTGCCAGTTCGGTCTTGCCGCACAAATTCAGCCAAAACAGCGGGCAGCAAGCCCGCATCAGAAGCAAAGTGGCGGTATTTTGTGCAGTTTCACCGCAGCAACTGGCGTCTTTTTGATCACTGCTGATTTTCACGCCAATGGCAGTCCGCGTTCAGAAGCGCGGCTCGCACAAGAAAAAGGGGCCCGGAAAACCGGGCCCCAAGGCAAGGATGGATATCCATCCCGACGGGATTTTTACAAGGCACTTAAGCCTTGGTGAATTCCGGATAGGCTTCGACACCGACTTCCGCCATGTCCATACCCATCATTTCCTGTTCTTCCGTGGCACGGATGCCGATGGTCGACTTGAGGATGAACCAGACCACGCCCGACAGCACGAATGTGAAGGCGCCGATCGAAACAATACCCAGGATCTGCGTCCCGTAGGACATGTCAGGGTTGGAGAACGGCACGATCAGCGTGCCCCAGATACCGGCCAGAAGGTGAACCGGAATGGCACCAACCACATCGTCGATCTTGAACTTGTCGAGCATTGGCACGGCAAACACCACGATCACACCGCCGATGGCGCCAATGACGATCGCCGTCAGTGGCGAAGGCATCAGCGGTTCAGCAGTGATCGAGACCAGGCCGGCCAGTGCGCCGTTGAGCGCCATGGTAACGTCGACCTTCTTGTACATGATCTGGGTGAGGATCATCGCCGCAACCACGCCGCCGCAGGCTGCGAGATTGGTGTTGGCAAAGATCCGGCTGATGTCGGATGCATCGCCATTCGAACCCAGCGCCAACTGCGAAGCGCCGTTGAAGCCAAACCAGCCGAGCCACAGGATGAAGGTACCGAGCGTCGCCAGAGCCATCGATGAACCAGGCATCGCGTTGACCTTGCCGTCCGCACCATATTTGCCCCGACGTGCACCGAGGATGATGGCGCCTGCGAGAGCTGCCCAGCCACCGACCGAGTGAACCAGCGTCGAACCGGCGAAGTCGGAGAAGCCTGCTTCACTGAGCCAGCCTGCGCCCCACTGCCAGGAACCGGTGATCGGATAGAGCACACCGGTCAGGATCGCAGTGAAAATCAGGAAAGGCCAAAGCTTGATGCGTTCGGCCAGTGTGCCCGAAACGATCGACGCTGTTGTGGCGCAGAACACCATCTGGAAGAACCAGTCCGAGGCAACGGAATAGTCGCCCTCGTTGGCGGCGCCGGCATCAGGCCAGCTGTAAGGCATTGGCGTGCCGAAAAAGCCGCCATTGACGTTGGTGTACATCAGTGAATAGCCGATGACCCAGAACATCAGGCCCGCAATCGAGTAGAGCGCAATGTTCTTGAGGCACTGCATCGAGACGTTCTTGGAGCGAACCAGGCCGGCTTCGAGCATGGCAAAGCCTGCCGCCATCCACATGACGAGGAAGCCGCCAATGAGGAACAGCAGCGTGTTGAAGATGAACGCCGTTTCCGCGGCGGTTGCGAATTCGGGTGCTGCTGCAGCGGCTTCTGTTGCTTCCTGGGCGAAGGCCGGAACGGCGAAAGCCGCCAGTGCGCCCGCTGCCATCAGACCCAGCCGAAGCGGGGATTTATGTGACATCTGAAGTGTCATGAGTGTGTCTCCTGTTGCCTTACAACGCGTCGGCGTCGGTTTCGCCGGTGCGAATGCGCATGGCCTGGTCAATCGAGTAAACAAAGATCTTGCCGTCGCCGATCTGGCCGGTCTTGGCCGACGTCGCGATCGCTTCGACCGTCTTGTCGACCGCATCCGAGGCGACCCCGATCTCGATCTTCAATTTTGGTAAGAAACTCACGGCGTATTCGGTGCCGCGATAGATTTCCGTATGCCCCTTCTGCCTGCCGTAGCCTTTGACTTCGCTGACGGTCAGCCCCTGAATGCCGATAGCCGTGAGTGCTTCGCGCACCTCGTCCAGCTTGAACGGCTTGATGATGGCCATCACAATTTTCATCTGGTTTCCCATCCTTTTTGTCCGCGGTCATGCCGCCCCTAATGACTGGCGCCCCGACACGTGTCGGACGCCTGCCTGAACAAAACGAATTCAAGAGTCGTGCCAGTTTGAAATAGATCGGCCAGGCCATTGATAAATTATGGGAAATTAGAACACAGGAATTCAGTCGTGCAGCATGCTGCAACGCAACAGTCTATTTATTAGGCAATTAATACAGTTCGCCTAAATATTAGGCTTTGGTTCGGCTCCGGATCAAACCTTCTTGCGCTACCGACGCAATCAGCTTTCCGTCACGCTGATAGAGGCTGCCACGCGTAAAGCCGCGCGCGCCATTGGAATTGGGTGAATCCATGCTGTAGAGCAGCCAGTCATCCAGCTTGCAGGGCCGGTGAAACCACATCGCGTGGTCAAGGCTGGCCACCTGAAGGCTGCGATCGAACACCGATTTGCCATGCGCGAACAGCGCCGTGTCGAGCAGCGTCATATCGGACAGATAGGCCAGGATCGCCGCCTGGATAATCCGGTCATCCGGCACCGGGCCGGTGGTGCGTATCCAGACCTTCTGCTCGGCCTCGAGCTTGCGGTCGGAGATATAATGCTCCAGCGACAGGGGCCGCACTTCAATCGGACGGTCCCGTTCCCAGTAGTTGCGAATATGGTCCGGCGCCCCGGTCAGAAATGCTTCCCGCATTTCTTCCTTGCCCGGCAAGTCCTCCGGCGCCGTGACATCAGGCATTGGCGCCTGATGTTCAAGCCCATCCTCTTCCTTCTGGAACGATGCCGACAGCGAGAAAATGGCCTTGCCGTGCTGGATTGCCACCACCGAACGGGTCGCAAAACTCAGGCCGTCGCGGATCCGGTCAACTTCATAGATGATCGGCGCTTCGGGATCGCCGGGCCGCATGAAATAGCCATGCAGCGAATGCACCAGGCGGTCTGCCGCGACAGTGCGTTGCGCCGCGACCAGCGCCTGGCCGATCACCTGACCGCCAAATACGCGCTGCCAGCCGACCTGTGGGCTTGTTCCGCGGAACAAATCCTGTTCAAGCGGCTCGAGGTCGAGAATGGAAACAAGTTGTTCCATGGCGGTGGGAGCGGTACGCGACATTTTGGTTCTTTCGCGGAGGTGGGCTGGACGACGAACATGCGGTATACGGTGTCTGGACGCCGCTGCAAAGTCCGCGCTTCACCCTAATGCCTGAGCATTGCAGAATCGGCGCGATTGGAAGGATCGGGATCTTGACGACTGAGACTTTGGATATTTTGGTTTGCGGCGCCGGCTATGTCGGCATCTCGGCGGCCCTTGCGATAAAACTTGCGACGCCGTCACTCAACATCGCCGTCATCGACGCCGCACCCGCAGAGGTCTGGCGCAAGGATCAACGCGCTTCGGCGATTGCAGCCGGCGCCAAAAAGCTGCTGACAACGCTTGATGTCTGGTCATCGATCGAGCCCGAAGCCCAAGCCATCAACGAGATGGTCGTGACTGATTCGCGCACCTCCGATCCGGTCCGGCCGGTATTCCTGACCTTTGGCGGCGAAATTGAAGATGGCGAACCCTTCGCCCATATGGTGCCCAATGTCACCATGGTCGCAGCCCTGCGCGCCAAGGCCGCCGAAGCAGGCCTGCCGATTTACCAGTCTGCCGCCGCAACCGCGCTGACCTTTACCGATCAACTGGGCCGCGTTGAAACCGCCGGCGGGCGAGTGTTTGAAGCTAGGCTGGTGGTCGCCGCCGACGGCGTCAATTCGATGTTGCGCGACATGGCCGGCATCAAGGTGCAGCGCTGGGAATACGGCCAGTCCGGAATTGTCGCCACCGTCGCCCACGAGCGCCCGCACAATGGCCGCGCCGAAGAGCATTTCATGCCATCGGGCCCCTTCGCCATCCTGCCCTTGACGGGCAACCGCTCATCGCTGGTCTGGACCGAGCGGACGGGCGCGGCCAAAAGGCTTCTGGCAGAGGACGATTTCGTCTTTGAAGCCGAGCTTGAGCGCCGTTTCGGGCATCATCTTGGCGCGCTTCGTGTCGAGGGAGGCCGCAAGGCATTTCCGCTCGGACTGACGCTGGCCCGGGAATTCGTCCGGCCCAGACTGGCGCTCGCCGGTGATGCCGCCCACGGCATCCACCCGGTGGCCGGCCAGGGGCTCAATCTGGGGTTCCGCGATGTCGCAGCGCTGGCCGAAACCATTGTCGACGCGCACCGGCTTGGTCTCGATATCGGCGCCATGACGGTTCTCGAGCGCTACCAGACTTGGCGCCGCTTTGACACGGTCAGAATGGGCCTGACCAGCGACATCCTGACCCGGATGTTTTCCAATGACATAACGCCTTTGCGGCTGATTCGGGATTTTGGTCTCGGTCTTGTTGACAGAATGCCGGCGATGAAGAGCTATTTCATCAAGCAGGCGGCAGGCATTCCCGACGCCTCCGGCCCGCGGCTGTTGCGCGGCGAGACAATCTGAAACCTGGAACGGTTCATGATCCGATTTGCAGGCTTCGCTCGGCCCGGCGCAAGCTTTCGGCCAGCACGGTCATGTCGTTGAAAGCATGCGCCAGCGCTATTCCGCCTTGCCACTCGATCACCACCGCGCGGGCCCGCGCCATGGCAATCGACGGCCGCGGACCGGTTTTCTGCAATTCGCGGGCAATGAAACTGACCAGCAACTCGAAACTCTGGCCGGCGCGAGCTGATGCTTCCGGCACGGTCCGTCGAAAGTCCCGCACCGCAGCACTGATTGGACAGCCATTATCGACCCGGCTGCGGTTGGACTGGCCCAAACGCCGCAGCAGGAACCGGATGCGCTCACGCGGGTCGGGAGACGCGGCCTCTGCCTCGGTGACCAATGATTGGGTCCCCTCGACAAACACATCGGCAACCGCCTGGGCCAGTTCTGCCTTGGTGCGGAAATAGTAAAACATGTTGCCCTGCGGCACATCCGCGCCACCGGCTATATCGGCTATGCTGGTTGCGGAAAATCCTCGCTCCCAGAACAACCGTGCAGCGGCCGCGACGATGGCTTCACGCCTTTGATCGCCCTTCTTGGACACGGGGCCTCACCTTTTTTGATCTGGCCATCACAGCCAGGGCCGTTCGGGTCTATCCATCTTCAGGCAGTTGCCGCGCTTCCGAGACCAGCATGATCGGAATGCCGTCACGCACCGGATAGGCGAGTTTGGCCCGCTTCGAAATCAGTTCTTCCGTGTCGGGGTCAAACGTCAACGACCCATAGGTCAGCGGGCACACCAGCAACTCGAGCATTTTGACATCAACGGAACCGGCTGAACGGGTGCTCTTGGCAATTTCATTATTGTTTTTCATGATCTGGGGAGACGCCTACTGCAGGACATGCCCATTCTCATCCGAATCGCGCGCCAAGGCAATCTCGGTGATGGCAATCAGGGTTTCAGCGCGTGTTTTCAGGTCATCGGCTTCCAGCAAGGCCTGTTTCTCTGCCGGCCCATAGGGCGACATCATCGACAGGGAATTGACCAGTGTTTCGGTACTCGCGCGTTCCACCGAACTCCAGTCGGCTTCCAGACTGTTGGCTTCGAGATAGGCCTTGAAGCTTTCAAGCAAGGCGCCTCGGTCTACCCCGGCACCGCTGTCGCCTGTGACAAGATCGCCCAGAAACGGTGAAATGCCACAAATCCGGTAAGGCTTGCGGCCCTTATCCATCTCTTCGATCACCCTGAACCGGCAGATCCCGCTCAGCGATATGACATATCTGCCGTCACCGGTTTCCGCAAAGGAGGTAATTCGCCCCAGACATCCGATACGGCACAGATCTTCCACTGGAGACTGGCCGGCAGCGCCTTCAGACAGCGCGGGCTGAATGACGCCAACCAACCGGTTTGAACTCAGCGCATCGTCAAACATGGCCAGATAGCGAGGTTCAAAAATATTAAGAGGCAGCTGCGCCCCCGGCAGGAGCAACGCGCCAGACAACGGGAATACCGGAATTTTCCCCGGTATGTCCGCCTCGCTCCGATAGGATTTGTTACCGACCTGCATGCTTGTACGCCCTGATGATTACTGTACTGCAAAATGTGGGGCGGAGCGGAGAATTCTCAAGTGGCCGGCTGTAAATCAAGCACTCAGGAAAACAGCAGCGACGACAATTTCCGTCGCGCTGACAAGGTCGCCGGATCCATCGGACCCCAGGCCTCGAAAAACTCCAGCAACGCCTTGCGCGCGCCTTCGTCTTCCCAGGCACGGTCCTTGCGCATGATGGTGAACAACTCGTCGGCAGCAGCTTCCCGCTCGCCGCGCGCATTGAGAATCTTGGCAAATTGCAGCCGCGCCGCATGATCGGCCGGATCGGCGGCAAGCCGGGCTTCAAGCTCGACGGGATCACCGAGACTGGCGACTTCCCGCGCCATTTCCAGCCGCTTGACGACGGAAGCAACTTCCAGATCCTTGCGGTCCTCTTCAGTGATCACCGAGAGCAATTGTTCCGCACGGTCAAGCTCGCCCGCAGCCAGCATGCAACCGGCCATTCCGGCGGCAGCACCGGCATGGCCCTGATCCATCTGCAAAATGGCGCCAAACCCTTGCGCAGCCTTCTCCACATCACCCGCGGCAAGCGCTTCGCGTGACTGGGTCAGCACCAGAGCAATCTGCTCTTCCGCCGACGTGTCGGCTGCAGGACCGGCGACTTTCTCGATGAAGTCGCGAATCTGGCTTTCTGGCAGGGCGCCCATGAAGCCGTCGACCGGCTTGCCACCGGCAAAGGCGACCACAGAGGGAATCGACTGGATGCCCATCTGTCCGGGAATGGCCGGGTGATCTTCAATGTTGAGCTTGACCAGCTTGACCCGGCCATTTGATTCGCGGACCACTTTTTCAATGATCGGCGTCAGTGTCTTGCACGGCTCGCACCAGGGTGCCCAGAAATCCACCAGGATCGTCACCGCCTGAGAAGCCTTGATCACATCCTCGGCAAAGCCCGCCGTGGTGGTGTCCGAAATCAGCTCGCCTTGACCCGCGCCTGCACCGGCAGCGGGTTTGGGCTTGTCGCCGAAAGTCACCGTACCGCTCATCTGGCCGCCTTGAGACGGGGCGTAGGGATTGTCAAAGTCGCTCATGGGTCTGATTCCGTAACTGCTAAAAAGATGTCTGTGTTTAACGTCGTGTTTTAGGTCGAGACTTTCAAGATCAGCGGTTCATGACCGGTATGGCTCAAGAACCGCTTCAGATCTTCGCGTCCGATGGATGTGGTTGCATCATTGCGCAATGGATGGGCGTTCACAACGTCGTAATCCAGCAGCGGTGCGTCAATGACGATTGTCACCTCGTGCTGCGGGTCGTTGATCGCGCAGAATATCGTCACCGATCCCGGCGCCACCCCGAGCTTTTCCATCAGCGCCTCGGGTTTTCCAAACGAAACCCGGCCGCTGGCGCCGATCAGCGTATGAATCGATTTGAGATTGACCTCGGCATTTTCCTCGAGCGTGACAAGAAAATAGGCACCCTTCTTGTCCTTGAGAAAAAGGTTCTTGGTGTGCCCCCCAGGGATCTCATCCCGCAAACCCATTGATTCGGCGACGGTGAACACCGGCGCATGCTCGATTGTCGAATGGGAGATTCCCAGTGCATCAAGGCAGTCAAACAGCTCTTCGCGGGTTTTGGGCATGGAGGCGATCTTTTTCTTAAACAGGAAACTTGATGGCAAAAGCGGCATAAAATCGTACCGTTCCAGCCGGTTTGACGTCCTTGATAGGCAACCCGGCCGGTCTGTGCAATGCCGTCAATTCCAAACCGGACCACATCGACTTTGGCAATTGAACCCGGCTGACATCGCCTGCCGCCGGACCCGGCTGGCAATTCGATGCAGGTGACCTGAAATTCCCTGTTGCAATTGAAAGCAGGTTGCGCCATATAGCGCCGGTCCGGGCCTATTGGGAACGGATCGCAGACCCACCCACCCACGGGTCTGATGATGAGCGGGCGTAGCTCAGGGGTAGAGCACAACCTTGCCAAGGTTGGGGTCGGGCGTTCGAATCGCCTCGCCCGCTCCAGTTTCTCGACACTCTACAAGTTATGAAACTGGTTTTTTTGACGGCCAGTGCGAGAGCACCGTGGCTGTTTTGGTTTGCTTCAGGCGAGCCACACGCACCCCACGTGACAACTCAACCCGTCAGGACGATTTGATCCCGGTCAACGCGCTCGGCAAGAAACTTGCCGACACTCGCCATGAACCAGCACCGGAACAACCAACCATGCTCTCGGAACTCATCATCGGCACCTTGACCATTCTGGCCTCCACGGCGGTGATGATTGCCTTTGTTTTGTTGACCATCCGGCTCGTGCGCAGGGCGGAAGCCAACTATTCCGACCACCGTCCCGGCATCTTGCAGTTTTTCATACTGCTCTCCAGCGCCGTTGTGATGATACTGCTCGCCAACACCGTCTGCGTCTGGATGTGGGCCTTGCTGTTTCACTATCTCGAGGTTTTCCCGTCGCTCGAGGAAGCCGTCTATTTCTCCATGGTCTCATTCAGCACCGTCGGCTATGGCGACGTCGTGGTGGAGCACGGCTGGCGCATTCTTTCGGGTTTTGTCGCCGTCAACGGGCTTTTGGCCTTTGGCGTGTTCACCGCGGTACTCATCGAGATCATCCGCGGCCTCTCGGATCGCTACATTCCGCGCCGTTGACGCGTTCCCCAAATTCTAACCCTCGAAAGCGCGGGCAAACTGCCTTATATGACCAGTCGTGACCTTGCCGGGTCATCACAGGCAAAAGGATACTTCATGGCGCGAATTGATCAGACGGGGGATTGGCGGGACCGGCACGCGCCTTCTCTGGGCGAGTTTGAATCGCTCGCCATAGACGCCTACGCCCAACTGCCCATGCATTTCCACCAGCTCTCCGGCGATCTGGCGATTGTCATCGCCGATTTTCCCGATGACGAGATTTTCGAGGACATGGGTCTGGAAACCCCGTTTGACCTGCTGGGCCTGTTCGAGGGACAGGGCCTGAGCGAGCGCTTCACCATAGAAACCGGTAAACTCGCCAATCGGATCTGGCTGTACAGAAGGCCAATCCTGGATTACTGGGCCGAGAATGACGAGACACTGGGAGACATCATAAGCCATGTCCTGATCCACGAGATCGGTCATCATTTTGGCCTGTCCGACGACGACATGGAACGCATCGAGGCCGGGGCGGAATAGTCCGCCAGCCCGCGCGTCACCTTTTTGCTCCCTGAAACCGGACAATGTCAGTCCGGGGCCTGCGCTCCGCAGATATCCCGCATGATGTACTCGAACATCGCAATTCCCGGCCCGATCAGTTCGTCGGGAAAGTCAAAATCGGGATTGTGCAGCCGCGGATGATCCTCACCCGATCCGAGCACGAACAGCCCGGTCTTTGCCACGCTACCGAAACGGCCAAAATCCTCGGACCAGCGGAAAGGATCACCGACCACGACGCGGTCCGCTCCAAGTGCTGTGGCTGCGGCTTCGATTCTTGCCACGGCCGCCTCGTCATTGTGCCCGGCCGCGAAATTCTCGTGATGGTCAAAATCCACACCCAAACCGCCGGCCTCGGCCAGCCGTCGCGCAAGCTTCTCAGCTTCGCCCATCAGTTCGGCCTGCAATCTGTCATCAATGGCGCGGACGGTCACCCAGATGTCGGCCTCGCCCGGGGATATCCCGAAAGCCGCCTCACCGAGCCGCGCATGTGAAAGCGTGACCAGCGAGTGGCCCGGCGTGTGGCCCAGGGTTTCTGGAAGCCCAGGAAGCGCCTCCATGAGCCTGCCCAGAACAGATGCCGGGCTCAGCCCCGCCTCGGGCTGAGCCGCATGCGACGTGCGACCCGAAAGCCTGATCGCCAATCCCTCCGATGCAAAGGTGAACGGACCGGGCCGGACACCCACCGAACCCAGCGGCAGGCCCGGCAGATTGTGAAGCGCAAAGGCGAAATCCGGGCGAATCCGCTCGAACCGCTGGTCGGCGATCACATCCGCAGCCCCCGCCCCGGTTTCCTCGGCGGGTTGGAACAACAGCACCACCCGGCCGCGGGCGGGCCTGCTCTCGGCCAGCTGTGCCGCAAGCCCGCACATGATCGCCATATGCCCGTCATGCCCGCACAGATGGCCCTTGCCGTCGATCTCGGAGCGCCACCCGAAGGTGGATATTTCGGTGATTGGCAGTCCATCGAGTTCGCACCGGAAAAGCACGGTGGGTCCATCGACGCCACTGTCATACACAGCTGCCACCCCATGCGTGCCAAGTCCCGTGAGGATCTCGTCAGGACGGCAGCGTTCAAGTTCAGCTGCGATCCGGGCGGCAGTATCCCGCTCTTCGCCCGAAAGCTCCGGCTTGCGGTGAAGATCGTGCCGCAGGCTGACCAATTCCGCCGAAGCGGCCCGGCTCAGGAAATCAGTCAAGATCACTGTGCTCCAAGCTTCATCTCGGGATCATAGTCGACGCCGTCAACATCCTTGGTGACTGCCTGACCGCACAAAACCTTGCCGGTTGTCGCGTCGAAAGCCAATGAAGGCGAACCGTGCAGCTGCCAGCCTTTGGACAGAGCCAGACTGACCTTGTGGCAAAAATCGGCGCCTTCGTCGGGCCCGGTGAGAAAACGATATAGTTTCACGTCTCTTTATCTCCGCCATACCGCGCCGCAATGCGCGCGGCCTTTTCAATCAACCGATCGGCCATTTCCAGATGCAGCCGCTCGACCATCCGTCCGTCAAGGCTGATGACACCGCGATCCTTGTTCTCAGGCAGCGCAAATGCTGCGGCAATCGCCTTGGCTTGTGCAAGCCGATCCGGCGCAATGCCGAACGCCTTGTTAGCCGGCGCAATCTGGGCCGGATGGATCAGAGTTTTGCCGTCAAAACCCATGGCCTGACCATCGCGGCATTCATCGAGCAGCCCGGCCTCATCCTTGAAATCATTGTAGACCCCATCAAGCACGTCCAGTCCGTAGGCGCGGGCCGCCAACACGATCTGCATCAGCCAGGGCGACAGCCACGGCCGGCCCGGAAGCGCAGCAACGCCGGTTTCCTTGAGCAGGTCATTGGTTCCGGTGATGAAACAATCCAGCCGCGCGCCATCTGTCCGCGCCATTCGCGCGATCTGGCCTGCATTCATCACGCCGCGTGGCGTCTCGATCATCGCCCAAAGCCGCAAGCTTCGTGGCGCATCGGTTTGCTCGAGCGCGTCTTCCACCGTGACGATGTCCTCGGGCGCATCCACTTTCGGTATCAGGATCGCATCCGGCTTGCAGCCGCGCGCCGCAAGCAGATCCTCTGAACCCCAGGGCGACGACAGCGCATTGATGCGGATGACTGTCTCCATCCCGGCAGGCAACGCGGCAGCGCGGCCATCGCTGAAAAAACAACGCAGGCTTTCCCGTGCCTCCTCCTTGGCGCCGGGCACGATGGAGTCCTCCAGATCGAAAACAACGCTGTCGCAGGATAGGCCTGGCAATTTGTCGAGGGCGCGGGAATTGGATGCCGGCAGATACAGCACGGAGCGGCGCGGCCGGACTGGCCGTAATGATGATGACTGGTTCATACCGCATTTATTGCCTCCAGCGGCGCAGCCATGCAAGGGGCTCCCGTCAAAACACCTGTGCCCCGCCTGATCCGGTCACGCTAAAGTGCGCCAACGGCCTTCAGCCAGCAGGGTGCCCCATTGAATTGCGCCCGCTTGATCCCCAAATAATCAATGAACAGTCAGGGAACAAACATCATGAGAAAAATCGTCGCATTCTTTCTGGGCCTCGGCCTGATTGCCGCTGCATTCGCAGGTCTTGCACTGGCGATCGTGGTGGGTATTCTCTCGGCAATTCTGGTAGTGACGGCCCGTCTGACTGGTCGCTGGCAGCCTGCAATGGTGCGGACCGCTGATAAAGGCCATCGCAGGGACAACCAGAAACCGCATGACTTCAAGGTTTCGAATGACGGCCGCGGCACTATCATCGATATGTAATATTACATCCCGGGCCGGTTGAATGACCTTCTTATGGCGAAGTGGCCATATGCCCCTTCATTTTCGGTTCCATGTTTGTTAAATGCTGCGGCACAGACAGACAGGACCTTGAAGCCATGGAAAAATTCTCCCGCCTCACCGGCGTTGCCGCCCCCCTTCCGGTCGTCAATGTCGACACCGACATGATCATCCCGAAGGATTATCTCAAGACCATCAAGCGCACCGGTCTTGGCAAGGGCTTGTTCGCCGAGGCGCGTTACAATGAGGACGGTTCGGAGAATCCGGAGTTCGTGCTCAACAAGCCGGCATGGCGCAACGCCTCCATCTTGGTCGCCGGTGACAATTTCGGCTGCGGTTCCTCACGCGAACACGCGCCCTGGGCATTGCTTGATTTCGGCATTCGCTGCGTCATTTCCACGAGCTTTGCTGATATTTTCTACAACAACTGCTTCAAGAACGGCGTCTTGCCGATCGTTGTCAGCCAGGAAAATCTCGACAAACTGATGGATGACGCCGGCCGCGGCGCCAATGCCACCGTGTCAATCGACCTCGTGGAACAGGAAATCCGCGGTCCTGACGGCGGCGTGATCAATTTTGAGATCGATGCGTTCAAAAAGCACTGCATGCTCAATGGTCTGGACGACATAGCATTGACTCTTGAGAAAGCCAGCGCCATCGATAGCTATGAAGCCAAGGCCGCTGACAGTCGCCCCTGGCTTTAAGATGGATGCGCCATTGTCCTTAGAGCAGGACCATGTGGCGTACCAGCGTGTTGCCGCATGTTGAAGGAAGCTCTCATGTCTGACGATATTGAAACCTCGACCATCGCCCTGATCGCGTCTGCCGGCGAAATTAAAGCCGACCAAATCACCCGCGACACCGAATTGGCAGAACTCGAAATCGATTCACTTGTCCTGACCGAGGTTGTGATGGACATTGAAGATGAGCACGATATCGAGGTTGACCTGAACACCGCCGAAGCTTGGGAATCGCTCAAAACAGTCGGTGATATCGTCGACCTGGTCAAAAAACTCGTCGCGGCAAAGACCTGATCATGGACCAGCGGCGTGTCGTCATCACTGGAATGGGCGGCATTTGTTCACTGGGTGGCGATGCCGACACTATCTGGACCAGCATGAAAGAAGGCCGCGACGGATGCCGGCCTCTGGAGATGGACACGCGTGATCTGAAGGTCAAGATTGGCTGCGGCATCATCGGCTACCCGGAAGATGACGAGATCGACAAACGCCAAGGCCTGACCATGAGCGGCATCAGCCGGATCTCGGTTATTGCCGCGCGCCAGGCCATGCAACAGGCCGGCCTCGAACCGGGCGAGTTCAACCCGCAGCGATCCGGCGCAGTTGTTGGCGTCGGCATCTTCGGGACAGATGCGGTTGATCAGAGCTATGTCGACATATTTCTGGAAAAGAAGAAACGAGCCCATATCTTCACCGTTCCACGGGTGATGCCGAGCGGGCCATCCGGCCATGTCTCCATCGCCATGGGACTGCAAGGCCCGGTCTTTGGTGTGACCTCGGCCTGCGCATCAGGAAACCACGCATTCATCTCGGCCATCGACCAGATCCGGCTTGGCCGTGCCGATGTGATGCTCGCCGGCGGAGCCGAACTGGCCCTGGTCTACGGTCCGCTCAAGGCCTGGGAATCGCTTCGCGTTCTCGCCCGCACGGTCTGCCGGCCATTCTCGGCTGATCGCGACGGGTTGGTGCTCGGCGATGGCGCAGCAATCGCGGTTCTCGAATCCTATGAGCACGCCAAGGCCCGCGGCGCCAATATACTGGCCGAAATCATCGGGGTCGGCATGTCCGGAGATGCCTCCGACATCGTCAATCCGACGGTCGAAGGGCCTACAGCTGCTGTTCGAAATTGCCTCGCTGATGCCGGCATCTCAGCCGACCAAGTCGATTATATCAATGCTCACGGCACGGCTACTCAGACCAATGACCAGACCGAAACACGGGTGATCCGCGAAGTGTTCGGTTCAGCCGCAGATACGGTTTCAGTCTCCTCGACCAAATCCATGCACGGCCATTGCCTTGGCGCATCGAGCGCTATCGAGCTGATTGCCTGCGTCAATGCCGTGCGCGAGGGCGTGATCCCGCCGACCATCAATTACACGACCCCTGACCCGCTTTGCGATCTCGACGTCACGCCCAACGTGGCGCGCGAAAAGAAGGTCGACATTGCCATCTCCAATGCATTCGCATTCGGCGGCACCAATGCTGTGATCGCGGTGCGGAAAATTTAGGCTTGGTCTCTAGTCGAGATCCAGCTGCCTGGTTTCGGAAACAATCATCTCGCCGCCCCTGAGGATCGCAACTTCCAGCCGGTAATGTCCCGACGTCGGGGTTCCCTTTTTGCCGGAATAGGCGACATAGACCGCCTTTGAACGATCCAGCGGCTCGGTGGTTTGCTCGCTGAACACCTGCCCGTCCTTTTCGATCCGGAGAGAAAACCTGTCTCCCTTGGCAAGGTTTATCGCCCAGATATAGCCAACCAGAGCCTGTGAGCGCTTGCCCGGCGGCGCTGGGATGCCGGCGCTCACCAGCTGCTTGTCATTGAGCGGCCCATCCGTAAATCCGGCTGACAGCATCGTTGGCAGATCAGGCCTGGCGAGAGCGGCCATCGCTTTTGCATCCAGCCAACCCTTGGAGGTTTTCGCAGAACCATGCGCGGCGCAGGCCTGACCGGCTTCCAGCCCGGTATATGGGTCAGTCACCTTACCGTCGCGGCGCAAGGTCACATGAACATGCGGAAATTGCGCCAGACCGGAGGCTCCGACGAACCCGAGCATGTCGCCCTTGCCCACCTTCGTGCCTTTCGCCAGCCGCAGCGAACCCCGTCGCATATGGCAATACTGGGTTTCAAATCCGCCGCCATGATCAAGGATAAGGCCATTGCCACACTCGCGCGAACTGACAGCTTTCTGCTCCTCTTCAGTCGACACCGGATGATCGGTCATACCGTCGCGGGAGGCTTTGACGATCCCGTCAGCCATGGCAATGACCTCAACGCCGCGATCCACATCCTGCATGGACAGGATTCGGAAATCTGTTCCCTTGTGACCATCATAGGTCTTTGTTCCGCACCAGGGATCTCTCGCGCCAGGACCGCTATCAAGATCGACAAACTGCTGGACCGGGCAGATAGATCCCTTCGGACAAACAAGCGGAAGCCCGAAGAGGGGCTCCGCGAAGACCGGGAACGTGGTCGCGACGACCAAAATCGCAAGCTGAATCATCCGGCGCAGCGGAGTCAAAAAGCAGGTTAACGAGCCAGACAGTTGAAAACCCTCCTCAGGGTGTTTAATGACGCTTCATCTATTCGATTTTGGTCCGGGGATTTCAAAATGGCAACACGCACTCTCTTTCTTCTTCCAGGTGATGGTATTGGCCCTGAGGCCATGGCTGAAGTCCGCAAGATCATCGCCTTCATGAATGAAAAGGAAGCCGCTGACTTCTCGACCGATGAAGGGCTTGTTGGCGGCTGCGCCTATGACGCCTGCGGACAGGCTATTTCAGACGCCGACATGGAAAAGGCGATGGCCGCCGACGCGGTGCTGTTCGGCGCTGTTGGCGGGCCAAAGTGGGATGCCGTGCCCTATGAGGTCCGTCCGGAAGCCGGCCTGTTGCGCTTGCGCAAGGACATGGAACTGTTTGCCAATCTTCGCCCGGCGATCTGCTATCCGGCGCTGGCGAATTCATCGTCGCTGAAGCAGAACGTGGTTGAAGGCCTCGACATCCTGATCGTGCGCGAACTCACCGGCGGTGTCTATTTCGGCGAACCCAAGGAAATAATCGATCTCGGCAACGGCCAGAAGCGCGGCATCGATACGCAGGTCTATGACACCTACGAAATCGAGCGCATTTCGGCCGTGGCATTCGAACTGGCGCGCACCCGCAAGAACGAAGTCTGTTCGATGGAAAAGCGCAACGTCATGAAATCCGGCGTGTTGTGGAACGAAGTGGTCACCGCCACCCACAAGGCGCGCTTCTCTGACGTCAAACTGAGCCACATGCTGGCCGACGCCGGCGGCATGCAGCTGGTGCGCTGGCCCAAGCAGTTCGATGTCATCGTCACCGACAATCTTTTCGGCGACATCTTGTCCGATATCGCAGCCATGCTGACCGGCTCGCTCGGCATGTTGCCGTCCGCCTCACTCGGTGCACCTGATTCCAAGACCGGCAAGCGCAAGGCGCTCTATGAACCGGTGCACGGCTCGGCTCCCGACATCGCCGGCCAGGGCATCGCCAACCCGATTGCCATGATCGCGTCTTTTGCCATGTGCCTGCGCTATTCCTTCAACATGGTGGCCGAGGCCGACCGCCTCGAAGCCGCGATCGCCACTGTGCTCGACAAGGGCCTGCGCACCGGTGACATCATGTCGGAAGGCTGCCAGCAGATCCCCACCACGGCAATGGGTGATGCAATTCTGGCTGCCTACGCCGGCTGAAGCAGTCGAACGCAAATGCCATACACTCCAACCCGGGTCGGCATCATGCCGATCCGGGTTTTTTGATGCGCCGGTCAGACCGGCATCCGCCCCCGCAAAGGCGATGACTTGATGATCGCCGTGTTGGTCTCTGCCTTCTCGTGAAACGGCAGAAGAATCGGATCGAGATCGGCAATCGAGCGCAGCGCCAGTCTGGTGACGAAGCAATCATCGCCTGTCACCTTGTCGCAATCGAGAAATCCCGGCTCGTTGAGAATCATCTCCTCGACAATGTGCATATTGCCAGGACGCGGCTTGATCCTGACAATGGCCTGCAACGGATAGCCCAGCGCCGCCAGATCGAGCTCGACGGTGAAACAGGATATGATCCCGTTGCTCTCCAGTCTCCGGATCCGCTCGCTGGTCGACGGCCCTGACAGACCCACCCGTTTGGCCAGTTCGCTTACCGGCATCCGGGCGTTCTCACTCAAGTGTTTGATAATCAGGCGATCTTTCTCATCAATATTCATATTCGAGCCTGTTGTGCTATTTGACGTTCAAATTCCATGCAATTTGCCATTAAAACCTAATATAATACAAGGCTAACGTTCCAGACAATCCCTATGCTGAAGACCACATTCGAATTGAAAGGAAATTCCCATGAACGTTCAACGCATAGCTGCCTTTTCAGATGCCGGTGAGGGAGGAAATCCCGCCGGCATTGTGATCGCTGAGCATTTCCCCGACGAGGCCGAAATGCGCCGGATCGCCGCCGAGGTCGGCTATTCCGAAACCGCTTTTGCAATGCCTGATGCTGGGTCGGACCGGTGGCGGGTTCGCTATTTCTCGCCTGAATCGGAAGTCCCGTTTTGCGGCCATGCGACCATCGCGCTCGGCGCCGCCCTTGCCCGACATTCAGGCCCCGGCCGGTTTGCGCTGCAACTCAACGACGCTGAGATCTCCGTCGAGGCAGCCGCCTCCAACGAGGGATACATCGCTGCACTCCAATCCCCGCCCACACGCAGTGCTACTGCGCGTGCGGAACTTGTTGATTGGGCCCCTGCACTGTTCGGCTACAGCTCGGAGCAGCTCAACCCGGCGCTGCCAGCAGCAGAAATCCATGCCGGCGCCGATCACCTGGTGCTGGCACTGAAGGATCGCGGCGATCTTGCCGCCATGAGCTATGATCTTGACGCAGGCCGCGCCCTGATGCGCGAATACGGTCTTGTCACCATCATGCTGGTTCATGCTCGAAGCCATAGCGATTTTGACGTCCGCAATGCCTTCGCTTCCGGCGGTGTGCTGGAAGATCCCGCAACCGGAGCGGCGGCCGCGGCCTTCTCTGGATATTTACGTGATCTCGGCTGGCCACATCAGAACCGGATCCGGATCACTCAGGGCGAGGACATGGGTGCGAAATCTGTCATCGAGGCGGCTTTCACGGATCAACCCGGCAGCTCGATCCACGTCTCCGGCGCCACTCGGCTGATCGGGCTTTGAGCTCCCGAGTGCAGATGTCTGCCATCAGTCATCGGGGGAAACTCGCAAGTGAGGAGGTCTGGAAAAGAACCCGGATCAGTCAGCTCGGCGGATCTCTTCCATTTCACGCTCCAGTTCATCGCGCCAGGAACCCATGACTTCATTGACCTTCTTGATGTAGGCGTCGTTCTCCGAGAGCGGAATATCCGGGTTGTAGCTGCTCGCCACCTCGATCATTGCTTTCCGGTCCATCCGGTCAAAGGCATCAGCCATGGCCCGGGCATTGGGTGTTTTGATTCCCAGAGCCTCAAAAGCTGATCGCCCCATGCGGATGGTGCTGTCATAGGTTTCACGCACAATATCACGGCACCCGGCAAGGTAGAGATCATAGACATGGTCACGATCCAGCGCCCGCGCCTGAACATGCAGATCGGGATAGGTC
The DNA here is from genome assembly GCF_001011155.1 of Hoeflea sp. IMCC20628. Lineage (NCBI taxonomy): Bacteria > Pseudomonadati > Pseudomonadota > Alphaproteobacteria > Hyphomicrobiales > Rhizobiaceae > Hoeflea > Hoeflea sp. IMCC20628. The sequence continues at coordinate 4,507,955 of NZ_CP011479.1, read as the reverse complement.
TTGATCAGATACTTGGTCAATTCCGTGATCTGATCCCGGTCATCGATCGCGACGATGAAGAGCTTCGCATTGGCGACCCCTGCTGCATGCAGGAGGTCTGGCCGGGTGGCATCGCCATAATAGGTTTTCAGACCGAAGCGCCCCATCATATCAATGCGTTTGGAATTGAAATCGATCACCGTCGACATGTAACCTGCCGACGACAACATGCGCCGAAGCAAACCGCCGACGCGACCGTGGCCGGCGATGATGATGCGGTTTTCTTCATCAAACGTATCGGCCTCCCGGCCTGCCGTCTCGACGAATTTTGGCGCGACCACCCGATCATAAAAGATGAACAGGGCCGGGGTCAGCAACATCGACAGAGCCACCACCAGCAGCAATTGATCGGCCACTGCCGCCGGAATGACCGAATTGGCCACCGTAAACGACAACAGAACGAACCCGAACTCGCCCGCTTGTGCCAGTCCCAGAGCAAACAGCCAGCGATCAGCGCCGCGCAGCTTGAACACAATCGCCAGTACATACAGCACCGCGGCCTTGGCAGCTATCAAGCCCAGCGTCAGGGCAACTATGACCGCCAGATTGTCCGCCAGAAGCGCAAAATTGATACCCGCACCGACGCTCATGAAAAACAGTCCGAGCAGCAATCCCTTGAAAGGATCGATGTCGGATTCAAGTTCATGCCGGTATTCGCTGTTGGCCAGCACCATACCAGCCAGAAACGTTCCAAGCGCCGGTGACAAACCGACAAGCGACATCAGCAGCGCAATGCCGATCACCATCAGCAGTGCGGTCGCGGTGAACAGTTCGCGCAATTGCGATCCGGCGATGAACCGGAACAAGGGCCGCGTCAGATAATTTCCAGCAGCAATGACCAGCGCCACCGCGGCAAGGGTAACGAGCGTTGTCTGCCAGCCATTGAGCCCGGCAACCAGACTCAGTGTCATGCCATGCCCGGCATCCTCCGTGCCGTGACTTTCGGTCACCGCATGCTGGACCTCGACAAGCTCTGGCAGCGCCAGCAACGGAATCAGGGCCAGCATCGGGATGACGGCAATGTCTTGAAACAGAAGCACCGAGAAACTTGACTGGCCGCCGTCGCTTTTCATCAGGCCTTTCTCATTGAGCGTCTGCAGCACAATTGCGGTCGATGAGAGCGACAACACCAGTCCGATCGCCAAGCTCACTGTCCAGGGCTGACCAAGCGCAAACGCCACAAGCATGACAATCAGCGTGCTGCCGGCCACCTGCGCCCCGCCAAGGCCAAGCAGTTTGGCCCGCATTTGCCACAACAGCTTTGGTTCCAGCTCCAGCCCGACAAGAAACAGCATCATGACAACGCCAAACTCGGCGAAATGCTGGATCGACAAGACATCGACCTGCAGCAGGCCCAGTACCGGCGAAATCAGAATGCCGGCCACGAGATAACCAAGCACCGAGCCAAGGCCAAGCCGTGTGGCAATCGGCACCGAGAATACGCCTGCGACCAGAAACACAAATGCGAGCAACAAGAAATCGGTCATTGGTCATCCCCGGTGTTCAACAGTGCTGCAGCCGTATCATGGAAAATCGGAGTGGAGAACGGCAGCATGCGGGTGAATGCCCCTGATGCGGCATTGTTTTGGTCCCGATCGAGACAAGCGACATGGGACACGATCCTGTATTTTCAGGAGGTGATGCATATCCGCAAAACACATCATGCAGGCCTTGAAAGCACTGCAGCGCTGATGAGCTCTGCCACATCATTGCCATCGGACCAGACTTCGAAACAAACGCGAATTGACATTTCTGCACACTTCCATCAAAACACCGCCACCATGCGCACCACGATCAAAACCAAAACCACGATCTGACCCGTTCCGCCCCCTCACTCTCCCCGGGGCGGGAAGAGTGGCGCTTGACCGCTAACAAGGGGAGAGAGGAGCACGGGAACCATGGGTTTCAAAATCGCAATTGTCGGTGCGACAGGCAATGTCGGCCGCGAAATGCTCAACATTTTGTCAGAGCGCGCCTTTCCTGTCAGCGAAGTCGTAGCTCTCGCCTCGAGCCGCTCGGTCAACACCGAAGTGTCTTTCGGCGACAAGACCCTGAAGGTCAAGAATCTCGAAAACTATGATTTCACCGGCACCGATCTCTGCCTGATGTCGGCCGGCGGCGCGATCAGCAAGAAATGGTCGCCCAAGATCGCCGCGCAGGGCTGCATCGTCATCGACAATTCCTCGGCCTGGCGCTACGACGCCGACGTGCCGTTGATCGTGCCGGAGGTCAACCCGGACGCGATTTCGATGTACACCCGCCGCAACATCATCGCCAATCCGAATTGCTCGACCGCCCAGCTGGTCGTCGCGCTCAAGCCGCTGCACGACCATGCCAAGATCAAGCGCCTGGTGATATCGACCTACCAGTCGGTTTCCGGCGCCGGCAAGGACGGCATGGACGAGCTGTTCAACCAGACCCGGGCCGTGTTTGTCGCCGACTCGATTGCGACCCACAAGTTCACCAAGCGCATCGCCTTCAATGTCATCCCGCATATCGATGACTTCATGGAAGACGGCTACACCAAGGAAGAATGGAAGGTGCTGGCCGAAACCAAGAAGATGCTTGATCCGAAGATCAAGGTCACCTGCACCGCTGTGCGCGTACCAGTGTTCATCGGTCATTCGGAATCGGTCAATATCGAGTTTGAAAACGAGATCAGTGCCGAAGAGGCCCGCGAAATCCTGCGCGACGCGCCGGGTTGCCAGGTGATCGACAAGCATGAAGACGGCGGCTACATCACGCCTTATGAATGCGCCGGCGAAGACGCGACCTTCATCTCCCGCATTCGTGAAGATGCGACCGTCGAAAACGGCCTCAACATCTGGGTGGTCTCGGACAATCTGCGCAAGGGTGCTGCGCTCAACACCATCCAGATCGCCGAACTTCTGGTCAACCGCCGCCTGATCACGCCACGGCTGGCTGCCTGATCCCGAATACTGCACCTGCTTTGAGCCCCGCCATCCAACCGATGGCGGGGCTCCTCGTTTGTTTTGGCAACCTGGCGACAAACCCGCCAACCTGTCGCTGCGGTGCCGTTCGAGACCATTCCCCCGGTTGGATTTCATTGACGCTGTCTGCAAACGATCATCAGCGGACTCGTGACATTTTGCCGAATCGCTGGCAAAGTCCCGCCGGATTGGGATTCACATACAAAGGTTGTTTGATATGAAGTGCAGTGCTCGAAGATTGGCAGCCTGGGGATTTGCTGCACTCATCACCGTGGGAATCAGCGGCCCTGCGCACGCTGCCCAATGCGGCAACACCTCCAAGGGTTTCTCCAACTGGGTAGAGCAGTTCAAGAACGAGGCGAAATCGGCGGGAATATCGCAGAACACCCTCGACCGGGCCTTCAAGAACGCGCGTTACGCCACCAAGACAATTTCGGCCGACCGCAACCAGAAGAGCTTCAAACTGTCGTTTGACCAGTTTATGCGCAAACGCGGCGCCGCCACCATCGTCTCCAAGGGCAAGCGCCTGAAAAAGCAGAATGCCAGCCTGTTTTCAGCACTTGAGAAAAAATACGGCGTGCCGGCCGGTCCGCTGATCGCAATCTGGGGGATGGAGTCCGGTTTCGGATCTTTCACCGGCAATCAGCACACGGTGTCAGCAGTTGCCACGCTCGCCTATGATTGCAGACGCTCCGCTTTTTTCACTGAACAGCTCTACGCCCTGATGCAGTTGATCCAGAAAGGCTGGCTCAGCCCGGATTTCAAGGGTGCAGCCCATGGTGAAATCGGCCAGACCCAGTTCCTGCCCGCCAATGTGGCCCGCTTCGCGGCCGATGGCGACCGCAACGGAAGCGTCAATCTAGGATCAAAAGCCGATGCGCTTGCGTCAACCGCAAATTTCCTGCGTGGCCATGGCTGGAGCCGGGGTGGCGGTTATCAGCAAGGCGAGACGAATTTCCGCGCCATTCAGGGATGGAACGCGGCCGGCGTCTATCAAAAGGCCATCGCCAAGATCGGTGCTGATATCGACGGCTGATCGTCAAGGGCCGGGCAGCCCTAGAGCATCGTTCTAAAGCACGTTGCATTCAATCGTATTCATGCAATGTGCTTCAGGTTTTTGTTTTGGCGCGTGTTTCTTCCGAAAACCGGTTCCGCTTCAGAATTCCTCACAATTGTCGGCGACATTTGTCTGCACACTGCTGACGATCTTGGCTTGGCGAAAAACAAAAACCTCACGGATCAGCAGTTCATTGTCGGGAAACTGGTAGCAGGCCAGAACCGTGGCCTGTGTTTCGTCGATCACGGTGTTCTCTTCAATCTGCCAGGCGTGATTGGCGTCTTTTACTGCATCTTCCCATTCATCCAGCGCCCCGATGAATTCGGCCTTGGTCTGGGTTACGCCGAGATCCTGAAGAGTGATTGTGGCATCATCTGCCAACAGATCGGCGATTGCCACACGATTGATGTCAAACAGCGCCGTGTACCATCGATCCAGCAGGGAGCTTTGCGCTAACGCCGCGGAAACAGGCAACATCAGTCCCAAAACCAGTGCTGAAACAACAGACCTAACCAACATCACCATAGCTCCCCAAGACGTCACGCGCTCACAACGCATGCTGGCTGTCACTCGATTGACATCAACAGGGTGTGGCTGCGGTGGGGCACATGGAACCGGAGAACAAGGCGTTGTGTCAAGCGAGCGGCAGTTCCGGCCGGTAAAAATCACCGGTTTGCGGATCCATGACCCACAATTCACCCGTGGAAATATCAAACCACGCGCCGTGGATCTGCAGTTTTCCACGTTCCTCGAGTATCTTCACGCAAGGAAAGGACCGCAAATTGACGATTGAGTTGCGGATCGAGATCCGCTCGAGCGCAATCTGGCGTTCACCGCTGGTCAGCAACTGACTGTCCTGAATCTGCTGGGCAGCCGGTTTGAGCAACCGCACCCAATGACCGATGAAATCGCCGGGTGATAAAGGCGTTGCGTCGGGATCGAGCGCCGCCTTGATGCCGCCGCAACGGCCATGACCCATAACGACGATCTGACGGATCTTCAGCGACTGAACGGCAAATTCAAGTGCTGCCGATGTGGCGTGGAGATTGTCGTCCGGCTGATAGGGCGGCACCAGATTGGCCACGTTGCGCACAACAAACATTTCACCGGGACCGCAATCGAACACGGTTTCCGGCGCGCTGCGCGAATCGCAGCAGGCAATCACCATCGTATGTGGTTCCTGACCGGTCTCGGCCAACTGCCGGTAACGGTTCTTCTCGGCCGGATACCGGCCGCTCATGAATGTCTGGTAGCCTTCAATAAGGCGGGTCGGGAATGTCGACATGCATTCGCACATAAACGGCTGTGCGACGAATATCAATCAGCTTTTGTCTCTGAAGACCGCGAAAGATCAGGGATTGATCCGGAACCGGCGGACGCAAAAGCCTCCTGTCTCGGCTTGTCCGGCCATCGGAGCATCAATCGGCGTGGAACCCTCAACAGCCACTGTAACTGGCCGGTTGGCTGATTTTACGACCTGGTGCGGTCCGCAGGTGATCGGACCTGCCGCATGTTGACCATCGCCATCGGCGTGCGCAGGCTTTGCGCATCGGTTTCCAGGGTCAATTCATCAGCGCCGCGCCGCGCTGTGCGAGCCAGGATTTCGAACACCGCACCGGTTGCCATCTGCAATGCTTTGCCATCAGGAACGCCTTCCAGCAGACGGGCAAGAAAGGTTGCCGACATCAGATCACCCAGACCATTTGGCGCATTGGGAATGAGCCGGTGTTCAGCCATCAGCGTCTGGCTGCCGCTGAACAGCATATTGCCGGTGCTTCCGGCCATCATCGCAATCGCTGACGTCACCAGCACGCGCGCAGGCCCCAGCGTTTGCGCAGCCGCAATAAGCGATTTGGCATCGCCGATGGGTGCGCCCGACAACCAGCCAAGTTCGTGAACATTGGGTGTGGCAATGTCAGCGATCGGAATCAGCTTCGAAGCTATGGCCGTGGCAACCGCCTCAGGCACGTAAAGCCCGCCGGTGTCACCAATGACCGGATCACATAGGTAAAGCGCCTCCGGATTGACAGTCCTCACCGCAGCGACAAGCCGCGCCACGTCATCGGCTTGCCCGGCGTCGCCGAGATAGCCGCTGAGCACCGCACCAACCTCGCCGAGCCATGGCGCGCCGCAGAGATCGTTGATCAGCGAGGCGAAATCGTCACGCGCCGGAACGATCCGGGTAGCGCGCGAATGACCCGGATGCCAGGGCAGAATCACTGTGGGAACCGCCCAGACCGGGAAACCGAGCGTCTCCAGAGCGAACACCGATGCCCGGTTACCTACGGAGCCACGCACGACATGGCTCGAAATCACGATCACCGAAGTTCGGATATCGGAATTGCGTTGATTGTCCGGAGTCATCACAATACCTGCCCGACCAACCACCACACCAGCCCGCCGAGAGCCAGAAGCGCCAGTCCGCGAGCAATCCGGGTTCCCCAGACTTCAAGCCTGTCGGTCTTGTCCGCATCTTCGGCGGCAAAATGGTCACGCACGCCACTGGCGGCGGATTTCATCACCGGCGTGGCCGACAGCCCGCCTTCCTGACCAAGCCGGTCGAGGGCGCGTTTTGCCTGACGGACAGTTTCATCGTCTTTCATGACCTGAGCTCCCGGCTCCCTGGCATTGTATCGCAGCATCCCGCATTCATTGTTCGCATCTCGGGATCAACGTGCAAACCCGTGATACTCCGGATTTGGCCGCATGTCAGTCGCCGATGCCATCCGGTTGGTCATATTGAAAAACGCCGCCACTGCGGAAATATCCCAGATGTCGCGATCGGAAAACCCCGCGTCCCGGAGCCGCTGCCTGTCGGCCTCGACAATGCGCGCCGGGTCCTCGGTGACGAGCACGGCAAAATCGATCATCGCGCGCTGCCGCGGCTCAAGTTTTGCAACCCGGTAATTCATCACCATCTGCTCGCCGAGCACAGGATCGCCTGACAATTGACGCACGGCGGCCCCATGCGCGGTCAGGCAATAATAGCAGCTGTTGATCGACGACACTGCGACAGCAATGAGCTCCCGGTCGAGCTTGCTGAGATTGGAAGCGCCAAGCATCAGATCGTTGTAGAATGCAACGAAAGCCTCCAGCTTCTCATTGTTGAACCCATAGGCTTTCAGCACATTTGGCACCATGCCGAGTTTTTCGTCGCATTTGGCAAAATAGGCGTCCATTGCCGGGCTCAACGGCGTTTCCTGCTCCAATTCCAGCGCGGTTGCGGCTTCCGAAGCGTTTTCATCAGCTAACTTCATGATTTGTCTCCCATCCGTTTCGCCTTTCGTCTCGCATTGCCTGCTACTTCTGCTAGGTTCGGTGTGGATATCAAGTGCTGGAGGACAGAAATGGCTGCCAAGACCAAACGCAAGTCGGATTCACTGCTTGCCGAAGCCGCATCAATCGCTTCCAAGGGCAAGAAGCCCTTCGTCAAGCCGGAAGTCCTGTTCTCCCGCGTCAGCATGGATGATTTGCAGCTTTTTCCGGCTGAGAGCCTTGCCGCATTCGCAGTGCTGGCCGAATCGGAAATTCGCGCCTGGAATGGCAAGACGTCAAGATTGAGCCTGGTCAATGAAGACCGGGCCACAACCTCCGGTCACGATGTTTCGGTGCTGACGATCACCACGCTGAACAAGCCGTTCCTCTATGATTCGGTGATGGGTGAACTCACCTCCGACGTGCGCGACATTTTCATGGCGCTGCACCCCATCCTGGTCGTTTCGGGAAAGATGCCGGCAGTACTGTACTCTCATGGCGACGCAAGCGAGCCTTCGCAGCGGGTCAGCCACATCCAGATCCACATGCCACGGCTAGACGATGCCGCCGCCACCGATCTCATTGCCCGCATCCAGCATGTGCTCGATCAGGTCAAGGCCGCTGTTTCCGACTGGAAATCAATGCTGGCGATGCTTGATCACAGTGCTGCCGACCTGGTGGCGCTCGACGTCGACAAGACGGTCGAACCGGCCCGGCAAGAGGCCTTGGCCTTCATTGCCTGGTTGCGCGACAACAATTTCACCCTGCTGGGCATGCGCGAATATGTCTATTCGGGCGACGGCGATGCGGCGCAACTGAGCCGTGCCTCGTCCGAAGGCCTCGGAATTTTGTCAAACCCTGATGTCCTTGTCCTCAGACTCGGCAAGGATCAGGTTACCACGACGCCCGAAATCCTCGATTTCCTGCAGGGCCCGGACTTCCTGATCGTCACCAAGGCCAATGTCCGCTCGGTCGTCCACCGGCGCACCTATATGGACTACATCGGCATCAAGCGATTCAATTCCAAGGGCAAGGTTATTGGCGAACTGCGCGTGGTGGGGCTGTTCACCTCGACCGCCTACACGCGGTCGGTTACCAAAATTCCGCTGTTGCGGTCCAAGGTCCAGGCAGTTGTCACGGATTTCGGCTACGATCCCGAAAGCCACTCCGGCAAATTGTTGCTCAACACGCTGGAAGCCTATCCGCGCGACGACCTGTTTCAGATCGACGCCCCCTTGCTGGCGCGGTTCTGCAATCAGATCAACGAATTGGCTGACCGGCCGCGTGTGCGCGTTCTGCCGCGAATTGACCGGTTCGACAGGTTTGTATCGCTGATCGTCTATGTGCCGCGCGATCAGTATGATTCAATCGCCCGCGAGCGCATCGGCGCCTATTTCAAGACCGTCTACAATGGTCGTGTGTCGGCTTACTATCCGGCATTTCCCGAAGGCGGCGTGGCGCGCGTCCATTTCATCATCGGTCGTTCCGAGGGCAAGACGCCGCAAATTCCGCAGGAACAGCTCGAGCGCGACGTCCGCTCCATCGTCACAAGGTGGGAAGACCAGTTCCGCATGCTCGGTGGCAGCGTTACGGCGCGGGTGAGCGTCAGCCAGTCCTACAAGGAACGCTTCGGGCCCGAAGAAGCCCTGGCCGATCTCGACGACATTCTGGCCTGCACCGAATCGGGCGCCATCCGGATTGCGTTTTATCGCGGCGAGGAAACCGCCGATGACCATCTGGCACTGAAGATTTTTCACGCCGGCGAGCCGGTGGCCTTGTCCCGGCGCGTTCCGCTCTTGGAAAATCTCGGCTTCAAGGTGATCAGCGAACAGACCCACGAGATTTTCCTTGATGAAAACGGCGCTTCCAGCACCGTCGTGGTTCACGATATGGAAATCATCCATGAAGACGGCCGTATCATCGATCTGGCCGCAGATGGGCAACGGCTTGAGGACACATTCCTGTCGGTCTGGCGCGGCGACACCGACAATGACAGCTACAACCGACTGGTCACCAATGCCGGCCTGTCGGTTCGCGAAGCCATGGTGTTGCGTGCCTATGCCCGCTATTTGCGCCAGGCAGGCATTCCCTATTCGCAGGAATACATTGCCCGCAGTCTCAACCGGCACTGGGCCATTTCCGCCAAGCTGTTCGAATTGTTCCGGATCCGGTTTGATCTGGGTTTGAACGGCGACAAGCGCAATGAATTGAACGCCAAACTGATGGCGGAAATTGAAGCAGCGCTGATGCAAGTCCCCAGTATTGACGACGACCGGATCCTCCGACGTTACGTCAATGCCATCGAGGCCTCGCTCAGAACCAATTATTTCCAGACCGGACCCGACGGCGCACCCCGCCCGGCGCTGGCCTTCAAACTTGATCCCAAGGCGCTCGAAGGCTTGCCGGAGCCACGGCCGTTCCGGGAGATATTCGTCTATGGCGCCGAGGTCGAGGGACTGCATATGCGCTTTGGTCCGGTGGCCCGCGGCGGTTTGCGTTGGTCCGACCGGGCGCAGGACTATCGCACCGAGGTGTTGGGTCTGGTCAAGGCGCAGCAGGTCAAGAACGCGGTGATCGTTCCGGTGGGCGCAAAAGGCGGCTTCTATCCCAAGCGCTTGCCGACCGAAGGCGGTCGCGATGCCATTTTTGAGGCCGGGCGCGATGCCTACAAGCTGTTCATCCGCACGCTGTTGTCGGTCACCGACAACATTGTCGGCGATGCGATTGTGCCGCCGGCCAATACGATCCGCCATGACACCGACGATCCCTATTTTGTCGTCGCCGCTGACAAGGGCACAGCGACGTTTTCGGACACCGCCAATGCGCTAAGCCAGGAACGGGACTTCTGGCTTGACGACGCCTTCGCGTCTGGCGGCTCTGCCGGTTATGACCACAAGAAGATGGGCATCACCGCACGCGGCGCCTGGGAGGCGGTCAAACGGCATTTCCGCGAAATGGACATCGATATCCAGACCACGCCGTTCACCGCCGCCGGTGTTGGTGACATGTCGGGCGACGTTTTCGGCAACGGCATGCTGCTGTCTGAAAAGATCCGGCTGCTGGCGGCGTTCGATCACCGTGACATCTTCATTGATCCCGATCCCGATTGCGCCACAGGATTTGCCGAGCGAAGCCGGCTGTTTGATCTGGGCCGCTCGAGTTGGCAGGACTACGACACATCCAAGCTGTCAAAGAGCGGCATGATCATTCCGCGGTCACTGAAATCCGTCGACCTGACCCCCCAGGCAGCTGCGGCAATCGGATTAGCGAGCCTCAAGGCGACCCCGCAAGACATCATGACCGCCATCCTGTCGATGGAGACCGATCTTCTGTGGTTCGGCGGCATCGGCACCTATATCAAGGATGCAGGCGAAAATGACGCTGATGTCGGCGACCGCGCCAATGACGCCATCCGCATACCCGCCCGTCAGGTGCGCGCCAAGGTGATCGGTGAAGGCGCCAATCTCGGCGTCACCCAGAAGGGCCGCATCGCCTACGCAATGAGAGGCGGGCGCTGCAATTCCGACGCCATCGACAATTCTGCCGGGGTCAACTCCTCCGACGTCGAGGTCAACATCAAGATCGCTCTCGCCAATGCGATGCGCGAAAATCGTCTCACCCGGCCCAAGCGCAATACCCTGCTGGCATCCATGACTGATGAGGTTGCCGGGCTGGTCTTGCGCAACAACTATCTGCAGACACTGGCGATCTCGATTTCCCAGGCCAACGGAATCTCCGGCGTTGGCGAACTCAGCAGGGTGATGAGCAATCTCGAAAGCCGCGGATTGCTCAATCGCAAGGTAGAGGATCTGCCCGATGAAACGGCCATCGCCGAACGAGTCGCCAGTGGCCGTGCGCTGACCCGGCCCGAAATCGGTGTTTTGCTGTCCTATTCAAAACTGGTGCTGTTTGACGAAATCGTCGCCAGTTCCCTGCCAGACGACCCTTACTTCGACGACACGCTGAAATCCTACTTTCCCAAAGGCATGCAGAAAGCCCATTCCAGCGACATCGCCAGCCATCGGCTGCGGCGCGAGATCATCTCGACACTGCTTGGAAATGACGCGATCAATCGCGGCGGCCCGGGCTTTGTCATCGCCCTGGGGGACAAGTCCGGCGCCACCGCCTCAGATATCGTCAAAGCCTTCGTGCTTGCCCGCGACGGCCTGTCGCTCAATCATCTCTATGCGCAGGTGGATGGCCTCGACACCAAGGTTCCCGGTGCGGTCCAGAACCGTCTCTACGCCGATATCGGCGACACACTCAAAACGGTGACCGGCTGGGCGCTGAAGACCGGCGCGGCGCACGGCGCGCTCGGCGCTGCCATCAAGACGATGCGTGACAGTGTCGGCAAGCTGGAAGGTGAACTCGCCGCTGCGCTGCCTGATTTCATGCGCAGCCAAGCCGAATCCACAAGGGCAGAGCTGGTTTTGCAAGGGGTGCCTGAAGACCTTGCCAGCCAGATTGCCGGATTGGCCAGCCTGACGCTTGCCCCTGACATCTGTCATGTTGCCGCTTCGTCCAACACCGATCTGAAGCGGGCGACCGAAACATATTTCGCCGTCACCGATGCCTTCCGCGTTGGCAAGATCGTTGCGGCGGTGGACCGGATACCGGTTTCCGACCATTTCGAAGGTCTGGCACTGGCGCGAAGCCTGGATGAAATCTCCGAAGCCCGGCGAATCATTGCCGCAACGGCGCTCGACAGCTATCCCAAGGCCAAGGACCCGTCGGGCGAATGGCTGGGCGCCAACAGCGATCGCATCGCCCATGTTCGCAGCCAGATCCTGTCACTCACCGACAGCGGCGAGTTGTCGGTTGCCAAACTGACTGTCGCCGCCGGCATGTTGAGCGATCTCGCCCGGTCCTTGCGGGCATAGCCGGAATTTGGTCCTTTTGGGGGGGCAATGATGTCTGAGGTAACCGGTTTGCCGCCGAAGGCTGTGGTTCAACGCCGCGGTGTCTTTGGCTGGATGATGTTCGACTGGGCGGCGCAACCGTTCTTTACGGTCGTCACCACCTTCATTTTCGGTCCTTATTTTATCAGTCGCATGGCCAGCGACCCGGCCACCGGACAGGCGGCCTGGGGCTATGGCATCGCCGCCGGCGGTTTGCTGATTGCCATTTTTTCACCTCTGCTTGGCTCAATTGCCGATCAAACCGGACCGCGCAAGCCATGGATCGCCGTCTTTGCGATCATCAAGATCCTGGCGCTGTGCGGATTGTGGTTCGCAGCGCCGGGCTCCAATATTGTTGCTGTTGTCGCCATCTTCACCCTGGCTTCGGTGGCGGCGGAATTCTCAATTGTCTTCAACGATTCGATGTTGCTGCGCCTGGTTCCCAAGGCAGACATCGGGCGCGTGTCAAATCTCGCCTGGGGCCTTGGCTATCTCGGCGGCATGATCGTGCTGATTTTCATCATTGCCTTTTTGGCCGCCTCACCTGAAACCGGGAAAACGCTGCTAGGCCTTGATCCCCTGTTCGGTCTTGATCCGGCTCAAGGTGAAGACGCTCGCGCCTCGGGGCCTATTTCGGCGCTCTGGTACGCTGTTTTCATCCTGCCTATGTTCCTGTTTACCCCGGATTCAGGCGGCCGCAGAGCCCTTGGTGGAGCGATGCGCGATGGTCTTGCCGAATTGCGCTCGACCATCGGTGAAGTACGACAACGCGCTGGTATCTTCCGGTTTCTGATCGCTCGCATGATCTATCAGGATGGCGTCAACGCACTGCTGGCACTGGGTGGCGGATTTGCTGCCGCCATGTTCAGCTGGAGCATCACGGAAATCGGGATCTATGGCATTATGCTCAATGTGGTCGCGATCTTTTCCTGTCTGTATGCCAGCCGCCTCGACACCAGGCTCGGTTCCAAGCAGGTTGTGCTGATCTCGATCCTGTTGCTGTTGATCGCCACAGTCGGCATCGTGTCGACCGGTCCGGGCTTCACCCTGTTTGGCGCATTGCAACTGGGAGGCGGGGATTCCGGCGGCATGTTCGGAACCTCTGCCGAAAAGGCCTACATCACCTTTGGACTTCTGATCGGCATTGCCTTTGGACCGGTGCAGGCCTCGTCGCGCGCCTATATGGCGCGCAGCGTGACCGAGGAGGAGTCTGGCCGCTATTTCGGCATCTATGCCCTGTCGGGCCGCGCCACCAGCTTCACAGCCCCGTTCCTGGTCGCCACGGTCACCGCCCTGTCGGGTTCGCCGCGGCTGGGAATGGCGACCATCGTCATCTTTTTCGCGGCCGGGTTTGTGATTCTCTGGACGACACCATATCCGGCCGATCAACCCGCGACTGAGCCGGTCAAAGCATAAAGCGTTGGCCGATCAGTGCCGGAAGTGCCGCATCCCGGTAAACACCATGGCGATCCCGGCAGCATCTGCCGCATCAATCACGTCCTGATCACGCATTGAGCCGCCCGGCTGGATGACCGCTGTCGCACCGGCTTCAATTGCTGACAGTAAGCCGTCGGCGAACGGGAAGAACGCATCGGAGGCGACAACACTGCCTTTGGTAAGTGGCGTTGCCAGGCCGAGCACTTCGGCTGCATCAACCGCCTTGCGGGCTGCTATCCGCGCCGAATCGACCCGGCTCATCTGTCCGGCCCCGATGCCAACGGTGGCGCCATTGAGCGCGTAGACGATGGCATTGGATTTGACGTGCTTGGCGACACAGAAGGCGAAATCCATATCCGAAAGTTCGCGGGCATCGGGCGCCCGCTTGGTCACCACCTTGAAATCTTCCGGCAGCACGATGCCATTGTCACGGCCCTGCACCAGCAACCCGCCGGCCACGGTCTTGACCATGATTCCCGGCTGACGCGGATCGACAAGCGCCCCGGTGGTCATCAGCCGCAGGTTTTTCTTGGCTGAAAGGATCTCCCGCGCCTCGTCGCTCGCATCAGGGGCAATGATCACTTCCGTGAAGATCTTGACGATTTCGGCTGCCGTTTCGGCATCGAGGGGGCGGTTAAGCGCAACGATGCCGCCAAAGGCGGACGTCTGGTCACACTCGAGCGCCCGGCGATAGGCGTCCACCAGGCTGCCGCCAACGGCAACACCACACGGGTTGGCGTGCTTGATAATCGCACACGCCGCACGGTCCTGATCGAACTCGCTGACCAGCTCGAAAGCCGCATCGGTGTCATTGATGTTGTTGTAGGACAGTTGCTTGCCCTGCAGCAGTGTGGCTGTTGCCACGCCGGGACGATTTTCACCGGTTGCGTAGAACGCCGCTGCCTGGTGCGGATTTTCACCGTAGCGCATGACATCCAGCAATTTGCCACCAAAGGCCCGGTGGCGCGGCGCTTGCAATGAAAGTTCCTGCGCGAACCAACCCGATACCGCCGCGTCATAGGCTGCAGTCCGGGCAAAGGCCAAAGCAGCGAGTTCGCGCCGCAACGCCAGTGAAATCGACCCATCCTGGCTTTCAAGCGCACCAAGAACCCGGGCATAGTCTTCCGGGTCAGTGACCACAGTCACATAGGCATGGTTTTTCGCCGAGGCACGGATCATTGCCGGGCCGCCGATATCGATGTTCTCGACAATCGTCGCCGGATCAGCGCCGCTGGCAACGGTCTGTTCGAACGGGTAGAGATTGACCACTGCCATGTCGATGTCGACGATCCCATACTCTTGCATGGCTGACCGGTGATCGGCATCATCCCGAATGCCGAGCAACCCGCCATGCACGCCCGGATGCAGGGTCTTGACCCGGCCATCCATGATTTCGGGAAATTGTGTCAGTTCGGAAACATCCCGCACTGCAAGGCCGGCAGCCTCCAGAGCGGCCCGCGTTCCGCCCGTCGAAACCAGTTCAACCCCGGCGCCTGCAAGCCCGCGGGCAAAATCGACCAGACCGGTCTTGTCAGAGACCGAAAGCAAAGCCCGGCGGACCCGCACCAGATCCGGCGCCGGGTGATTTTTGGAAACAACAGCCATGAATATCCCTCGCAAAAAGCTGCGTTAGCACAGGCGGCGCCGTGATAAAACACGCAATCAGCCTTATCTGTGGAGCGCTGTCAGCTCAGACGGCACACCGCATCAGCCCAAACGACCGGCAGAATATGTGTTTGGCGAGGCTTGGGTCGCGCGTCCCTTGGAGATCCAGAGTGTCAGGCGCCGGAGCGGGGCAATGTGGTGCGGATCAGTTGCCATTCGATCTGCGGGTGCTCACCAACCGTAAACGTCAGGGTAATCTGTTTGCTGGTTCGCGCTCCGGCGAGATCTGCAAAATGCACATCGTCTTCGATTTCTGCGTTGAGGTCATTGGCGATGAAAGCCCAGGATTCGCCATCGCTCGCGGTGAGATGGACCACACCTGACTCATCCTGCGTGACCGCTATTTTCGGATGGATGTGAAACCGGGCAATGCCGACCGTGCTGTCAGAAGATACGGGCGCACTCTCATCGGGTCTGAGAAACTGATCGCTGCCGTGGACCTCATGTCCCGAAGCCAGCAGCTTGACCTCGCGGCGGTGCAGGAGTCTCAAACTGCTGAGATAGCCGTCCTGGGTGGCACTGAATCCAAGATGCGAACCTTCCTGGTCCCGGGATTGAACCGTCACCCGGCGCACGCCTCCTGTCACGATCGGCCCAAGGAAGGATGAATGTGAGATCTTCAAGGACGAGGAGTCATTGAGCGTAACAGTGCTGTGCGCAGCTGTTAACCGGCTGAACTCGGCATGGTGCGGGTGAAAGAACACCGGTGCTCCGGCATTGACAACAAAGCGGTTGAGACCTGAAGACAGCTCGAAGGAGAGACATCCGGCATGGATTGTTGCCGATGCATTTCCCTTTGGTGGCGACCCGGTATCAGCAATCAGCACCACGTTGCCCGTAGTCAGTCTCTGATAGTGCGAATGCGGCATCTCGCGGAACGCTGCGCCAGAGGTTTCATCATAGCGCAACACGGCCAGAAGCCGGTCTGCCGATACCGCAGATGCGCCGTTGAACAGCGCCAGTTCACCATTGGAATGGCGAAAGAAACGCAGAGCCGAAAACATTCGGTCCATGCCGGCAATCATGTTGGCCGGCGGTTTTTGTCCAAGATTGATATAGGTTTGCCTTAATGGCAGCAGATCCGTCAGCAGACTGATCAGGATCATCGGATTGCGCGAGATATGACCGCCATCGGGCAATATCTGCAAATCGAATTCGGTGGAAAGATGCCGTGAGGCGGAGCGGACCGCCCCGGCACTGGAAGGAAGGCACAGGCTCGCCATCGCCAGCGCTATGCGAGCCCTGAAGCGGGTCGCATCGCCGGGCAGCGCCAAAGTCACATGGCGCAGATAGCGGGCTTGCAAGGCGATGCTCTTTAGAAACCGCCGGTAAAAACCGTGATCGGCGCCGCGCAGCACGATAGGCGAATGCGAAAACCAGGCAATGAGACGGTTCGAAAGAACATCGGGATCATAGGCCAGTCCTCCCAGATCGCGGCCCTGCACCGTGATCCAGTCATCTACCAGCGCCCGCGCATTGGCAAAAGCCAGATCATGATCGGCAGCACGCATATGTCTGAGCCAGCCAAATCCATTCAAACTGCGCACAAAGGCCTGGTTCGCAATTTTCATCTGAAACGGGCTGCCGCCACCGGTGTCGACCATCGTGCCGCCGATGGCGAAACGTCCGGAATAGATTTCCTCGGCAATATGCGAGTCGGCGATACGCAGATCAATTGGAGCAACCACAAGCCGGTCCGGCACACCACCGGCAAATCGCATGGCGTTGATCCGCCCCAATGCCATGCGCCTGGCAAACCGTCGCCAGATCTCCGCCCCGTACAAATATGCCGAGCGTTGTGAATCGAGTATCGAAAAAGTCAATCGGGAATTCCTGAAATCCGGTCCCGGCCCTCCACCGGACCGGAATCGTAGCACAGTCGGTTGATTGTTCAACTACCGCTGGTATTTTGGGCCCCAAAGGGGTGCAACGTCTTTTGGCGCGCCTTCAATGACGCAACCCGGATTTCACCGCCGCGTCAGCACAACAGCATAAAATCCATCCAGACCTGCAAGCCTGGGATCTTCATGCCCAAGCATGGCAGGATGCGTCCTGACCGCGCCGGTACTGGTGACCGCCATTTCCAGTCCCGGCCACTTGTCCGGATCGATCGGCTTGATGCACCACGCGGGATGATCGGCCAGAAATCCAGCCACCATGGCCTCGCCTTCCTCAGGATCGAGCGAGCAATTGGAAAACACCAGTTCGCCGCCGGGGCGCACCAGACCGGCCGAATGATCCAGCAGATCACGCTGCACCCGCGCCAGGTGCCGGATGTCGTCAGGGCCTTTTGTATAGGGAATATCGGGATGACGGCGCACGGTTCCGGTCGACGAACACGGCGCGTCGAGCAGAACCCCGTCAAAGCCTTCGGGCGCGATCAGGTCCTGTGCCCTGCACAACTGGGTTTTCACATCCAGGCCAAGCCGCTCCAGATTACCGCGCAACCGCTCGAGCCGGTTACCGGACTGGTCGCAAGCCGTCACCCGCGCGCCGGCCAGTGCCAGTTGCGCGGTCTTGCCGCCAGGGGCCGCGCACAGATCAACGATCTCCAGCCCGTCGAGCTTTGAGAACATCTGTACCGGCAGGCTGGCTGCCGCATCCTGTACCCACCAGGCGCCCTCGTCATAACCGGCCAGTCCCGACACCGGACCTTCCGGCCGGGCGATCCGAACCGAACCCGTTGGCAACACCACGCCGCCGAGCTTTTCAGCCCAGCCTGCAGCATCCGCCTTGACCGTCAGATCGATGGCAGGCGGTTCGGACAGGATCGCAAGGATCGCCTCGGCATCATCTGAATAGAATTGGGTCAGCCGGCTCTCAAACCAGTCCGGAAAATCCGGCGTTGCAGCCGAGATTTCCGGCAACAACTGGTCCTTTTCCCGCGCCATGCGCCGCAACAGCGCATTCACCAGCCCGGCAAAGCGCCGGTTGCGCGGATCTCCGTCGGCCTGGCTGACAGCCAGATCCACCGCGGCGCGATCAGGAACATCGAGATAAAGGATCTGCGCAGCACCGACCCGCAGCACCTGCCTGAGCGCGCGCGCGCCTTCGGGCAAGGGATTGTCGACCAGCCTGTCGATGAAGGCGTCTATCACCCGCAAATGCCTGAGCGCTGACAGCAGGATCGCCCGCACCAGCAACCGGTCCTGATCGCCAAGTCCGGTGAAAGCCGGATTGCCGCCTGTCGGATCGAGCAGCCCGTCCAGCGATGCCTTGCTTTCGGTGACCGCCGACAGCAACCGGGCTGCGGCCTGCCGTGCGGCCAGGCCGGGCTTTGAATCGGTCGGGCCGCTGCGGTTGCTATGATTGTCAGATCTTGTGCGGGCGCGAACAGGCCGGGCGCCGGTCAAGACCACGGCCCCTTCGAAACGGTTCCGTCACGACCCCAGGGACCGGGTTGGGCCGGGCGCGACGGAGCGGGGGCGGGCGCAAATTCAGCGACCATGGCTTCGAGCGCCGCTATGCGGTTCTCGGTCGCCGGATGGGTGGAAAACAGACTGTCCATGCGCTGACCGTTCAAAGGGTTGATAATAAACATATGCGCCGTCGCAGGATTGCGTTCGGCATCCTCGTTGACCACACGACTGGCGCCCATGGCAATCTTCTTCAATGCCGAGGCCAGCCACAGTGGATTGCCGCAAATTTCCGCGCCACGCCTGTCGGCGGCGTATTCGCGGGTGCGGCTGATGGTCATCTGCACCATCATTGCGGCAAACGGCGCGACAATCATCGCCACCAGCACACCGATAAAGCCGAGCGGATTGTTGTTGCGGTTCCCGCCAAAGAAGAAGGCGAAATTACCGAGCATGGAAATCGCGCCGGCCAGCGTCGCGGTGATCGTCATGGTCAGCGTGTCGCGGTTTTGCACATGCGCCAGCTCATGGGCCATAACGGCGGCGACTTCCTCGTCACTGAGCGCTTCAAGCAGGCCGGTGGAGGCTGCAACGGCGGCATTTTGCGGATTTCGGCCGGTGGCGAACGCATTGGGCTGCGCATTGCGGATCACATATACCTTCGGCATCGGCAGCCCGGCATTTTGTGCCAGGTCGGCGACAATCTGGTAAAATTCGGGCGCAGTTTGCGCGTCCACCTCCACCGCATGATGCATGCGCAGCACCATCTTGTCCGAATTCCAGTAGGAAAACAGGTTCATTGCGGCGGCAATCACAAAGGCGATCATCATGCCTCCGGCCCCGCCAATCAGATAGCCCACGCCCATGAACAAGGCGGTCATCAATGCGATCAGCATGGCAGTGCGAACCAGATTCATGCCAGTTTCCTTTCCAGCGACCTTTTGTCCGGTGTTCCGGGTTTGCGCGAGGGTTTGGTTTTCGTCGCTTGTGGCGTTAAACATGGGGTGTTTCAAGCGAATCTTCAATCCAACCCCCAATCCGGCAGATCAGACCATGACCACGACCCCAAAAACGGAATCCTCATCCGCCACGCAGCCGGATGCCAAGGTCAATGGTGAACCGCTGGAACAGCGAGCGCGCAAGCTCAGCCCAGCCGCCCAACGCGCTCTGGACGAAGCAGAAGCGCGGCGGCAGGCGCGCGATGCAGAAGAGACGGCGGCCAAGAGGGAAATTGGTGGCCGCGGCGGCGCCGATCCGGCGCGCTATGGCGACTGGGAGATCAACGGCCGCGCCATCGATTTTTAGACTGGCCCTGTTGATCTGCATGCAGCAAAGGAATATATTCGCGATATTATCTTTGTTATGCGATTTCCTTCACCCATCCTGTTTGCGGTTGTTGCCTCGATTGGCCATACCCTCGCCGCGTCGAACACGGCATGGGCGGTCGAAAATCAATGGCGCAGCATCCCGGGTCCGGTTTCGGTGCAAGTCATCCGCATCATTGACGGCGACACGCTCGAAGTCGACGCCCATCCCTGGCCGGGACACGCCGTGCGCGTTTCGGTCAGGTTGCGTGGCATCGACACGCCGGAACGCCGTTCGCGCTGTTCGACCGAGCGGCTGGCAGCCGATCATGCACGCAACGAGCTTGAGCGGCTGGTATCAGGGTTTCCAACCGTCGAATTGATCAATGTGTCCGGTGGCAAATATTATGGCCGCGTGCTGGCCGACCTCAAGGCCGGAACCCGTGACGTTGCCGCCGCCATGCTGGAGAGCGGACTGGCCAGGCCCTATCAGGGCGGCAAGCGGCTAAAAGCCGTCTGCGGCACTTCCGGCAAATAGGCCTCCAACAATGCAAAAAGGCCACCCTTGCGGGTGGCCTTCGTGAATTCCAGCGCCGGTTGGACGCCTGCCCGAACACATCAGCGATGGATCAGGACTTGCCAGCTTTACCAGCGCTTCAGAGGCTGCTCCGAAGTCCGGCAATCCGAATCGTACGAACCGGCTTTTGGGAATCACTCGACATCAGATCACCTCCTTTTCAATTGTTGAAGACACCAACAATGTGGGCCAGTCTTCCCGCCTTGCCAAGACCAATGGCAAGTTTTTTTGATCACCATGGTGCTGGCACAAAAAAGCCCGCACGGTGAGTGTCCGTACGGGCCTTTATCGAGACAGGGAACACGCCGCAAACACATGCGGGGTTGATCAGTCCTTCTTCTTGTTTTGCCGGTTGGCGATCAGATCATCGACAACGCCCGGATCGGACAGTGTCGAGGTATCACCCAGCGCGCCAAACTCGTCTTCGGCGATCTTGCGCAGGATTCGGCGCATGATCTTGCCAGAACGGGTCTTGGGCAGACCGGGCGAAAACTGGATTTTGTCCGGCGAGGCGATCGGACCGATTTCATGGCGCACATGAGCGACGAGCGCCTTGCGCAACGCGTCGCCTCCCTCCTGGCCTTCCATCAGCGTGATGTAGCAATAGATGCCCTGGCCCTTGATGTCGTGCGGATAGCCGACCACCGCCGCCTCCGAGACCGAATCATGCGACACCAGCGCGCTTTCCACTTCGGCCGTGCCCATGCGGTGACCCGACACATTGATCACGTCATCGACCCGGCCGGTGATCCAGTAATAGCCGTCCTCATCGCGCCGGCAGCCATCACCGGTAAAATATTTCCCCTTGTAGGTGGAGAAATAGGTCTGGATGAAGCGCTCATGGTCGCCATAGACCGTCCGCATCTGACCCGGCCAGGAATCGGTGATGCACAGATTGCCTTCCGCAGTGCCTTCCAGCACATCGCCGTCACCGTCGACCAACTGAGGCTGCACGCCGAAGAACGGCCGCGTCGCCGATCCGGGCTTGAGGTCTGTGGCGCCGGGCAGCGGCGAAATCATGATGCCGCCGGTTTCGGTCTGCCACCAGGTGTCGACAATCGGGCAGCGCTTGTCGCCGACGACATCGTGATACCAGACCCAGGCTTCGGGGTTGATCGGCTCGCCCACCGATCCAAGCGTACGCAGTGATTTGCGCGAGGATTTCTTGACGTGATCATCGCCCGCACCCATCAGCGCGCGGATTGCGGTTGGTGCCGTGTAGAAGATGTTAACCTGGTGCTTGTCGACCACATCCCAGAACCGGCTCGGGGAGGGGTAGTTCGGCACGCCCTCAAACATCAGCGTGGTCGCGCCGTTGGCGAGCGGACCGTAGACAATGTAGGAATGCCCGGTGACCCAGCCGACATCGGCGGTGCACCAGTAGATATCGCCCTCATGATAATCGAAGACATATTCATGGGTCATCGACGCATAGACCAGATACCCGGCGGTGGTGTGCAGCACACCCTTGGGTTTTCCGGTCGAGCCCGATGTGTAGAGGATGAACAGCGGATCCTCGGCCTTCATCTTGGCCGGCGGGCAATCCGGTTTCGCCGCATTGACAGCCTCGTGATACCAGGTGTCGCGCCCGTCGAACCAGTTGATCTTACCTGCAGTGCGGCGAACAACCAGCACGTCCTTGACGACGACACCGGCGCGCCCGGCGATATCGACCGCGAGGTCGGTGTTGTGCTTGAGCGGGACTGTCTTGCCGCCGCGAAGCCCTTCATCAGCCGTAATCACGAAGGTTGATTCGCAGTCACTGATTCGGCCAGCCAGCGCATCGGGTGAAAATCCACCAAACACGATCGAATGAACCGCGCCGATTCGGGTGCAGGCAAGCATCGCATAGGCGGCTTCGGGAATCATCGGCATGTAGATGGTGACCCGGTCACCCTTCTTCACGCCCTTGGATTTCATCACATTGGCGAGACGGCAGACCTGGTCATAAAGTTCACGGTAGGTGATCTTCTTGTCATCGTAGGGATTGTCGCCTTCCCAGATGATCGCCACCTGATCGCCGCGCTTTTCCAGATGACGGTCAATGCAGTTATAGGACACATTGGTCAGGCCGTCTTCGAACCACTTGATCGCCACATTGCCGGTAAAGCTGGTGTTCTTGACCTTTGTGTAGGGTTTGAACCAGTCGATCCGCTTGCCATGCTCGCCCCAGAATGTGTCCGGATCCTCGATACTTTGGGTGTACCATTTCTGGTAGGTTTCATCATCAATCAGCGCCCGGGATTTGGCATCTTTCAGGACTTTGTAGGTTTTCTGCGGCATTCGGACCTCCTCACAAACAGGTATGCACCACATTATCATGTTAAGCGCAGCACGGCTTTTATAGTGACCATTATTAGCAGCGCAAACCGCCACTGCAATTAGACATTGGACCGGTTTGCGAAAGCATGACGCGACAATTGCAATTGACCGGGCTTGCGGTTATAACGACGCCGATTTCCCGGAAATGGTGGTTTCATCCACGGCCCGCGCCCCCGGAGCGGACGGACAGGAGGATTGTATTCATGGCACAGCAGCTTCTCATGCCGAAGGCGACCGCCGTCTGGCTTGTCGACAACACCGCGTTGAGCTTCGATCAGATCGCACTATTTTGCAAACTTCACCCGCTTGAGGTGAAGGCGATCGCTGATGGCGAAGCCTCGCAAGGCATCAAGGGTCTTGACCCTATCAACACCGGACAGCTTTCGCGGGAAGAAATTTCCGCAGCCGAAGCCAATCCTGAAGTGAAACTGAAACTCTCCGAGCCCAAGGTTCGCGTCCCGGAAACCAAACGCAAGGGCCCGCGCTACACGCCGGTCTCCAAGCGTCAGGATCGGCCCAACGCGATTTTGTGGCTGGTTCGCAATCATCCCGAACTCAAGGACGCGCAGGTCTCTCGTCTGGTTGGCACCACCAAGTCGACCATTGAACAGATCCGCGGACGAACCCACTGGAACGCAGCCAATCTGACGCCAATGGATCCCGTCACCCTTGGTCTTTGCACGCAGATCGATCTCGACCTTGAAGTCGAACGTGCCGCCAAGACTCGTGGCGCCGTGCCTGCATCCGAACATGGAAGCGTTCTGGTTTCTGCGCGTGAAACCGAAGTCGCAACTCCGGTGGATGATGATGGCGAGAAGGAAATCGATGCAGATGCAGTGTTTGCAAAACTGACATCGATGAAGCGCACCGAACCGGAAGAAGACGAAGACGTCTGAGACCTGTTACCAGCTACATAATTATGAAAAAGGCCCGGATTTCCGGGCCTTTTTCATATGATCAGCGGCGTTGCCTGTGTGCTATTCCTTGACCGGAACCGTGTAGTTGAGCGGCATCCGCCCACCATCGGCATAGATCGTCTGTCCGGTCACGTAGCTCGCATCCGATGACAGCAGAAAAGCTGTCACGGCGGCAATCTCGGACGGATCGCCGATGCGGCCGAGCGGAGTGCGCGACAGGATCCGGGTGCGAACCTCCGGATTGTCGGCCACGGAAGCCAGCATATCGGTCATGATCGAGCCGGGACCTACTGCGTTCACCCGTATTCCATACTCCGCAAGCGACAACGCCATGACTTTCGTCAACTGGCTGACCCCGCCCTTGGACACGGAATAGGGAACCTGGTTGGCGATCGCGAAGGTATCATTGATCGAGGACATGTTGACGATCGAGCCGGGCTCTTCGCCCTCACTGATCCGCTCCACCATGTGGCGCGCGACCGCCTGTCCGCACAAGAAAACGCTCTTGAGATTGACGTTCAGCACCCGGTCGAAATCGGCCTCTTCCAGATCGAGAAAATCGGCCGCATGGACAATACCGGCATTGTTGACCAGTGCATTGATCGAGCCGAAGGCATCAATCGTCCTGGCCACCAGATTGTGAACATCAAGCCGCTCGGAGACATCTGCTGCGGTAAACCGCACTTCGCCATCGCCCGAGATCGTTTCCACTGCAGCGGCACCTGCGGCCTCGTCGATGTCGGCGATCATCACCCGGGCGCCGTCAGCCACCAGCCGGCGGACAATCGCCAGCCCGATCCCATTGGCGCCGCCGGTGACAATCGCGGTTCGTCCATCCAGTCTCATGGTTTTTCCTTCTCAGCCAAAGCAGCGATAACTGGGGCGGCCGGTCACCAAGGTCAATCGACTTTCTTTTTGATGCCGCGCTTTGCCAGCACTTCGGCGATTTCATCCAGAACACCGGGATCATCGATCGTCGCCGGCATTTTCCAGATCTCGCCATCGGCAATTTTCTGCATGGTCGCCCGCAGGATCTTGCCCGACCGGGTCTTGGGCAGCCGCTTGACCACCATCACGGTCTTGAACGCCGCTACCGGCCCGATCTGATCGCGGACCAGCTTGACCACTTCCTTCTCCACATCATCGTCGCTGCGGCCATGACCATTGTTGATGACGATAAAGCCAGCCGGGATCTGCCCCTTCATGGCGTCGGCAATGCCGATGACCGCGCATTCCACCACATCCGGATGGCCCGAGACGGCTTCCTCCATACCGCCGGTCGACAAGCGGTGACCGGCGACATTGATGATGTCATCGGTGCGCGCCATGATGAACAGATATCCGTCCTCATCGATGAAGCCTGCATCGGCGGTTTTGTAGTATCCGGGAAATTCCATCAGATAGGCGTCCCGGAACCGGTCTTCAGCGTTCCACAGGGTCGGCAGGCATCCGGGCGGCAGTGGCAGTTTGACGACGATATTGCCCAAAGTTCCGGATGAAACCGGATGACCTGCATCATCAAGCACCTGCACGTCATATCCCGGCATCGGAACCGCCGGCGAGCCATATTTGACCGGCAACAGTCCCAGCCCCATCGGGTTACCGGCAATGGTCCAGCCGGTTTCAGTCTGCCACCAATGGTCAATGACCGGCACATTGAGAATCCGCTCTGCCCAATGGATGGTATCGGGATCAGCCCGTTCGCCAGCCAGAAACAGCGCCCGAAATCCGGACATATCATAATCCTTGACCAGGCTGCCCTGCGGGTCTTCCTTGCGAATGGCGCGAAACGCCGTTGGCGCGGTGAAAAGCGCCGCAACTTTGTGTTCGGAAATCACCCGCCAGAATGTGCCGGCGTCCGGCGTTCCTACCGGCTTGCCTTCAAACAGGATGGTGGTGTTGCCGTGAAGCAGCGGCGCGTAAACGATGTAGGAATGACCAACCACCCAGCCGATATCGGATGCCGCCCAGAACACTTCGCCCGGCTTGACGTCGTAGATTGCATGCATCGACCAGAACAATGCGGCCATATGCCCGCCATTGTCGCGCACCACACCCTTGGGCTGACCGGTGGTTCCCGATGTGTAGAGCACATAGAGCGGATCCGTCGCCAGAACCGGGGTACAGGGCGTCTTTCGGCCGGCATTGGCTGCAATCAGCGCCGCATAGTCGAAATCACGGCCCTCGATCAGCTCGCAGCGATGCTCCTGCCGCTGCAACACGATCGTCGCTTCCGGTTTGTGGTGCGAATGCTCGATGGCTGCGTCCAGCAACGGCTTGTAGCCGATGATCCGGCCGGGCTCGATGCCGCAGGACGCAGTGACAATGAGTTTGGCATGGCTGTCCTCGATGCGGGTGGCGAGCTCCGTCGCGGCAAAGCCGCCAAACACCACCGAATGAATCGCGCCCAACCGTGCGCAGGCCAGCATCGCCACCACAGCTTCAGGCACCATCGGCATGTAGATGACCACCCGGTCGCCCTTGCCGACCCCCTTGTCGGAGAGCGCGCCGGCAAAGGCTTCGACCTCGGCCAGCATGGCGGCATAGCTGATGGTTCGCTTCGCCCCGGTGATCGGGCTGTCATAGATGATGGCTGCCTGCTCGCCGCGTCCCGCTGTCACATGGCGGTCAAGGCAGTTGTGGCAGGTGTTGGTGACGCCATCGGGGTACCATTTGCCATAGACTCCGAGATCAGCATCGAACGCGGTCTTGGGCTTGGTAAACCAGTCAATCGCCGCCGCCTGCTCCATCCAGAAACCTTCCGGATTGTCACGCCAGCTCTTGTAGACTTCACCATAACTGCTCGACATCATCGTCTCCTCCGACAAATATCCTCAGCGTGGCGCCTAAAAATATAACCGCGCCGGTCCGCTGTGTCCCAAACTGGCGGCACCCTATGCCTATCACGACGGCTCGGAAACTAGACCTTTGACTAGAAAATCACATCAAATCGATTAGCGCGCTCCAAATATTGCCGATCCGACCCTGACCTCCGTTGCACCAAAGGCTATTGCTGTTTCAAAATCATCCGACATGCCCATCGACAGGATTTCAATTCCGTTTTCGCCGGCAATCTTGGCCAGCAGGGCAAAATGCGGACCGGGATTTTCATCCACCGGTGGAATGCACATCAGGCCTGAGATGCTCAGCCCCAGATCATCACGGCAGAGTTTGATGAAACTGCCCGCCTCGACCGGCTCGATGCCGGCTTTTTGCGGCTCGGAGCCGGTGTTGATCTGGACATAGAGCCGCGGGCTTTTGCCCTGCTTCTTGATTTCGCGTGCCATTTCCCTGGCAAGCTTTTCCCGGTCGACAGTCTGGATCACGTCAAACAGCGCCACGGCATCGGCGGTCTTGTTGGATTGCAGCGGCCCGATGAGGTGCAATTCGATGCCGGTGGTCTCGGCTTTCAGCCCGGGCCATTTGGACTGCGCTTCCTGCACGCGGTTCTCGCCAAAAATCCGCTGTCCGGCTTCAATCACCGGGGTGATCTCTTCGGCGGTTCTGGTCTTGGAGACCGCCACCAGCCGCACAGAGCCTTCCGGTCTTTGAGCTTCGGATTCTGCGGCGGCAATGGCCGCTCGCACCGTTTCCAGGTTTTCAGGTGCGCTCACACTGTGCTCCATTCGATTGCTATCAACTCAGCCAACTGGTGTTACCGCAGCCCGTACGCCTTGCCAATTGGCTGGGGTTTGGCATTGTGTCGCTGCAGGGTTCTCCTGACGGCTGCAATCACTCCTGAAACTGGTTCTAAAACCTCTCAATGGTTGACGCTTGGCGGGTTTCATGGTGAAGGTCGCGACAAAATCTGACAGGTTTTCTGGTGATCTTTTATGGCAATTGAACGATACAATCCCAAACAGGCGGAAATCCGCTGGCAGCGCATGTGGGAAGAGGCACGGATTTTCGAAACGGACGACAACAGTCCCGATCCGAAATACTACGTGCTCGAGATGTTTCCCTATCCGTCCGGCCGGATTCACATGGGCCATGTCCGCAACTATGCCATGGGCGATGTGGTGGCGCGCTACAAGCGCGCCCGCGGCTTCAACGTGTTGCACCCGATGGGCTGGGATGCTTTCGGTATGCCGGCCGAAAACGCCGCTATCCAGAACAAAGTCCACCCGCGCGACTGGACCTATGCCAATATCGACGCCATGCGCAAACAGCTCAAATCCATGGGGTTGTCGCTCGACTGGAGCCGCGAATTCGCCACCTGTGACGTGGAATACTATAAACAGCAGCAGGCGCTGTTTCTGGATTTTCTCGCTGCAGGACTGATCTACCGCCGCAATTCCAAGGTAAACTGGGATCCGGTCGACATGACGGTGCTTGCCAATGAGCAGGTTATTGATGGCCGGGGCTGGCGTTCGGGTGCGCTGGTTGAACAGCGTGAACTGACCCAATGGTTCTTCCGGATTACCGATTTCGCTGAGGATCTGCTGGTTTCGCTCGACGAACTAAATCAGTGGCCGGAAAAGGTCCGGCTGATGCAGAAAAACTGGATCGGCAAATCCGAAGGCCTCTCCCTGCGTTGGGAAATTGCCGACCCGGCTCAGGCTGGCGGCGCCACTGATATAGAAGTCTACACAACACGCCCGGACACCTTGTTCGGCGCGTCGTTCCTGGCAATAGCTGCAGATCATCCGCTGGCCAAGGAGCTGGCTGCCAATGATCCGGCGGTCGCCGCATTCTGCGACGAATGCCGCCGTGCAGGAACATCGCTGGCTGCACTCGAGACAGCTGAGAAAACCGGCCTGAAGACGCCCATCAACGTGGTTCATCCATTTGACCCGGAATGGTCTGTTCCGGTCTACATCGCCAATTTTGTGCTGATGGATTACGGTACCGGCGCCATTTTCGGCTGCCCGTCCGGTGACCAACGTGACCTCGATTTCGCCCGCAAATACAATCTGCCGGTCACGCCTGTAGTCATGCCGGCGGATGCGGATGCTGCAAGCTTCGTCATCACCGACACCGCTTACGTCGGCGACGGCGTCATGATCAACTCGCGTGATCTTGACGGTATGACGCCTGACAAGGCCTTTGACGTGGTTGCGGGACTTCTGGAAACCAAAAACCTCGGTGATACCCCGCAAGCCGCGCGCAAAACCAACTACAGGTTGCGCGACTGGGGGCTTTCACGCCAACGCTATTGGGGCGCGCCGATTCCGGTAATCCATTGCGATGATTGCGGCGTGGTTCCTGTGCCGGCTAACGACCTGCCGGTTCAGCTGCCCGATGATGTCACGCTCGACAAACCGGGCAATCCGCTCGACCATCATCCGACCTGGAAACATGTCTCCTGCCCGACCTGCAGCAAGCCTGCGCGGCGTGAGACCGACACGATGGACACTTTCGTCGATTCGTCCTGGTATTTCGCCCGCTTCACCGCGCCGCGCCACGACACGCCGACCAATCCGGCTGTCGCCAGCGCCTGGCTTCCGGTGGATCAGTATATCGGTGGCATCGAGCATGCGATCCTGCATCTGCTCTATTCCCGTTTCTTCACGCGCGCCATGCAGCAGACCGGCCACATCGACCTCAAGGAGCCGTTCCGCGGTCTGTTTACCCAGGGCATGGTCGTCCATGAAACCTATCGCGCCGACAATGGCGGCAAGGGAGAGTGGGTCCCGCCGGCCGAGGTGGTGATCGAGGAAATCGACGGTGTCAGGCAAGCTCGCCATGCCAAGTCCGGCGCGCCGCTCGCCATTGGCTCCATCGAGAAAATGTCGAAGTCGAAGAAGAATGTTGTCGATCCCGATGACATCATAGACAGCTATGGTGCTGATACTGCGCGCTTTTTTATGCTCTCTGACTCTCCACCCGACCGTGATGTGATCTGGACCGAGGCCGGTGTTGAAGGCGCACATCGCTTTGTTCAGCGGATCTGGCGTCTACTGGGTGAAGCCGCCGACGTCCTGAGCACTGTAGAAGGCCGCACCGGAACATCAGACCGGGCTCTGGCTGTCTCACGCAGCGCCCACAAGACCGTGAAGGCGATTGGCGAAGACATTGACAAGCTCGCCTTCAACAAGGCTGTGGCACGGCTTTATGAGCTGGTAAACACACTTTCGGCACCCTTGGCCGACGTTGCTTCTGGCAAGGCCGATGCGGATCTCAAAGCTGCCTGCAAGCAGGCTTCTGACATGGTCGTGCTGTTGATTGCACCGATGATGCCGCATCTCGCTGAGGAATGCTGGAAATTGCTCGGAAATGACGGCATGGTGGCCACTACAGCCTGGCCGGAATTTGAATCT
Source organism: Hoeflea sp. IMCC20628 (assembly GCF_001011155.1). Lineage (NCBI taxonomy): Bacteria > Pseudomonadati > Pseudomonadota > Alphaproteobacteria > Hyphomicrobiales > Rhizobiaceae > Hoeflea > Hoeflea sp. IMCC20628. The sequence goes on along the minus strand of NZ_CP011479.1, from coordinate 4,477,917 downwards.
GCCCTGGTAACCGACGAACAAGTCACCCTGCCGGTTCAGATCAATGGCAAAAAGCGCGGCGATTTGACAATTGACCGCAATGCCGATCAAGCTGCTGTGGAACAGGCGGTTTTGGCTCTCGATTTCGTTCAGGCCGCGACCGGAGGCAATCCGCCGCGTAAACTCATCATCGTGCCCCAGAGGATCGTCAATGTCGTCATCTGAAAATCCCGGATCAGGCTGGAAATCAAGGATTTCGGCGGCCGCTGTGGCTTTGTCATTGTTGGCCGGTTGTCAGGCGCAGCCACTTTATGGAACGATGTCCGGCCAAAAACAGTCCGTCTCGGTTTCGGTGGCCGATTCCCGCGTTGAACAAACCGTGCGCAATGAACTTGTGCTTGGTTTCGGCGGCGAGCAACCCGACGGTGCCTATCGCCTCGACCTGACTGTGTCCTCCACCGTTGCCGGCGTCTTGCCTGGCGGAGTGGACAATGAATTCTCGGCCGCGCGCGCGACGGTAACGGCGAAATACGTGCTCGAGAATGTCGCAACCGGAGAAACCGTCAAATCCGGTTCCCGCTTCGCCGATGCACAACTGGATCTTCCCTCGCAGCATTTCGCGCAAGTACGAGCCAAACGTGAAGCAGAAGACCGCGCGGCCCACGCAGTGGCAGTTCTTGTCCGGGCTGATGTCGCGTCAGCGCTTGCCCGATAAGTCGTAGATTGGTCGCGGCTGCCGCATGGCTCAACTCAAATCCCACGAATATTCGAGCTTCCTGCGCCGCGAAGGCACACCTTACCGGATAATCCTTGTCTATGGGCCGGATCGTGGGCTTGTGTCTGAACGCGCCGCCCAGGTTGCTGCCAAGACCGGTGTTGATCTCAAGGATGATTTCGCTGTTCTGAAGCTCGAGGCCTCGGACCTTTCCGGAGATCCGGGACGTCTGGCGGATGAATTCGGCGCCATAAGCCTGTTCGGCGGCGATCGGCTTGTCTGGATAAAGAACGCCGGCAATGAACGTGCTCTCATCGACTCGTTGACCGCTCTGGCCGAGACGGATCCCGGCTCGTCCCACCTGCTTGTAGAAGCCGGAGACCTGAAAAAGGGCAGCGGCCTGCGCAAACTGATCGAGAACGCACGTTCAACCCTTGCGATCCCCTGCTATTCCGATGATGCCAGCGGGTTTCAGACCCTCATCGACGAAGAACTCGGCGGCAGTGGTCTGGTTGTCCAAGGCGATGCACGCCGGAGACTGACGCAGCTTTTGGGCGGGGACCGGTTGGCCAGCCGCAACGAATTGAAAAAGCTCGCACTTTACTGTCACGGCACGGGGACAGTTACCGAGGAAGACGTGATCGACGCAATGGGTGACGTCGCAGCGCTTTCCGTCGATGATGCAATTGATGCGGTGTTTTCAGGCGACAAATTGCGCCTGGAGGCCGCTCTAGAGCGGATACTGTCCTCGAAAACCTCGGTGTTCCTGGTACTGCGCGGCTGTATAGTCCAGTTCGAGCAACTCGACGCCATGCGGTCTCTGGTTGAAAACCATCATAAACAGCCCGCCCAAGCAATTGCCGAAAAGGGCCGTGGCATTCACTTCAAGCGCAAGCCTGTCGTCGAACGCGCCCTGCGTCACTGGCACTTGAAAGCGATCAATCGCGAGATGCGGCGTCTCTATGACGCAGTTCTGGAAACACGTCGCCGGCCGCATCTGGAATCAGCCATCGCCCGGCAGGCTCTGCTGCGAACCTGCCTGCTCAGCCGTTAAAGCCGCATCCTGTTGATATATCTACTGTTTCTCGCCCAATAACCGGCAAAGTTCATCAAGTTGATCAAGTGATTTGTAATCGATCCGCATCTGGCCACCCTGGCCTTTGTGGATCAATTCAATCTTCAGTCCCAAAACGTCGGACAGACTTTTCTCAAGAGCGACAGTATCTGCGTCTTTTGCATCTGCGTGGCCGGACGACTTGGTTTCCAGGCCAGCGGGTTTGCCTGCCTGATCCGCATCCTTCTGGGCGAGACGTTCAGCGTCACGCACCGACAACCCACGGTCAGCGATCAATTTTGCCAAGCCGATCGGATCGGTGGTCGAGACAATGGCGCGGGCATGGCCGGCCGACAATGCGCCTTCAGCCAACATGGCGCGAACTTCATCGGGGAGTTTGAGCAACCGAAGCGAATTGGCCACATGACTGCGGCTCTTGCCGATGACCTCGCCCA